>QKCK01000314.1 GCA_003245695.1 Bacteroidota bacterium
ATTTTATTTTCCAAAGCTTTACGAGCCTTTTCAGCCATTTCACGTGACTCTTCACTATAAATAGAGTCGCCCAGGAAATCGACCACCTCTTTGGCTATTGCAATATCTGAGTCGTTCAGTTTGCTTACCTGCGGATATTTAAGATTGTAATTCTCAGGTATGTCGGTGTAAATCTCCGTCTCAAATGATTTCTTTTTCAGTCGTATTACGGCAGTACCCGCGGCGATATCACCAAGGCGTTGTCCCTTTCCATTTATAAGAAGAACGAGAGTAGCGACGCCTCCGAAAAACAGTGTAACATCAATTAGTCTGAGGATCCAGCGTATAAGGTATGAGGAGAATGTTGTCTGGGAGCCATCACACTTTACAACTTTTATTTTCATTATTTTCTTGCCCCAGCTCTGGCCATCCATTGCCACCTCAGACACAAGATGATATAACAGCACAGGGAGAAAAAGAAGAATAGCTATCCCTGGTCGTTTCAGAATTGAATGAGCAGTGCCGGCAATAAACATTGAATATGCACCAATGAAAATCAGGTCAAGGCCGGCAGCAACGATACGCTCGCCAACACTTGCTATCGGCTGCTCAATGGCAATGTTCTGCGATGTCTGAATAGATATATTTTCCATGATTAATTGCTCAACGGCCGAAATTAACAAAAGATTTGTCATATTTACATATTATTTCCAACGAGTCAATGTTTAATGAACGAAATTCGTTTTATACACCAGAATAAGAATAAGTGGAATGAGTTTGAGCAGCTTCTGGAAAAGAGCTACACTATTAATCCTGACAAGCTTTCAGATTTGTTTATTGAACTCACTGACGATCTTGCATATGCCCGCACCTACTTTCCCAATTCGAAGACAACAGCGCAGTTAAACAGGTTAACACAGAAGGCACATCAGATGATATACCGCAGTCAGCCTGTTAACAGGAGGCGGTTACTGTCTTTCTGGACCAATGAATTTCCACTGCTTTTTTATTCTGCCAGGAAAGAGGTACTTGTTTCATTCATTATCTTTTTTATTGCAGTCGTGATTGGATTAGTTTCAAACAGGTATGACTCAGATTTTGTAAGGGTTATTCTGGGTGATGAATATGTAAACATGACCCTGTCCAATATAGACAAAGGAGATCCGATGGCTGTATATAAAAGTATGAATCAGGTTGACATGTTTCTTGGGATAAGCATCAATAACATTTATGTCTCCTTTCTTGCATATGTTTCCGGTATCTTCACTGCCCTGGGTTCTGGCTTCATTATAATGAAAAACGGCATTATGTTGGGGACCTTTCAGGGTTTTCTGGCACAGAAAGGATTATTGCTTGAGTCGCTCTCCACGATATGGATTCACGGTACACTTGAGATTTTTGCCATAATAGTTGCCGGAGGTGCAGGCATAGTTATCGGGAATAGTATTGTTTTTCCAGGCACATACTCCCGTCTTCAGTCGTTCAGGAGTGGCGCCGTGAAAGGGACGAAGATGATTACCGGCCTTATACCTGTGTTTCTGACAGCAGCTTTTCTGGAGGGTTTTGTGACAAGGTATACCGAGATACCATACCTGGTGAAATTTACCATCATCGGGTTATCAATACTTTTTATAATTTTCTATTTCTTTATATACCCAAAAAAACTTTATTCTAAAAACCTTAATCATGGAAACCACACCTATTGATTTCAAACAACGGCGTGACTTTGGTGATGTCTTCAATGCCACCTTCGCCTTTATCCGTCAGGAGATTAAACCGCTTGGCAAAGCCTTTATTTACTATGTGTTACCCTTTCTGATAATTTCAGCCATACTCAGTGTTTTGGTTGGCATAGAGCAACAGAAAAGCCTTAATGCAATTAAAGCAGGGGATATTGACCTTGAGACCAACCCTTTTGCCATTATGGGCCCCACATACAAATATGCCTTTCTTTCGGTTCTGGTCAGTTTATTTGCTATGAGTGCCCTGTCATGCACTATCTTCGGCTATATTAAGCTTTATGTAACCAAAGGTAAGGATCAGTTTACCCTTGCTGATGTATGGGCAGAGGTTAAACGTTTTATGTTTCCTGTTATAGGAGCCTCTCTTGTTGTAGGTTTAATAACAGGTATCGGTTTCATATTCTGCATTGTTCCTGGTATATGGCTGGGTGTATCACTCAGTTTAACTATTCTTATTCTGGTATATGAAGAGAATGGATTCAGTTACTCCCTCAGCCGAAGTTTTAATCTTACCAGGGAGGATTGGTGGATAACCTTTGCAATCATTCTTGTCAGCTATATTATTGTCTATCTCGTATCTCTTCTGCTATCTATTCCGGCAATAGTAATGGGCATGAAATCACTTTTCAGCGCATTCAAGGAATCGCAGGATGGTCCTGGCATGAATTTCTCGACCACTTTTTACATAATGAACTCTGTGACCCAACTCATTGAATATATTATTATATCAATCCCACTCATTGCCATAGCATTTCAGTATTTCAACCTTCTTGAGAAGACTGAGAAAACATCTTTAAATGAAAAGATTGAACAGATAGGCTGACATGATTCTTCGGGCCATATCTCATCTGATATTGATTACTTCATTAATAATATCCCCGGCAGTTAAAGCCGGGGATACTATTCCTGATAAGACAAAAGAGGTAAAAAATTATTCTCCGGCTACCGTCAGGATGCCTGGGAAGGAGTTTATTGACTCATATGTTAATGACAAGGATTATTTCTATGGTGGAGAATACAAGCCTCCTGAAGAATCACGGTTACTCAACCGTCTGTGGAGATGGATAGAGTCGTTATGGAAGATTGGCTTAAAGGCTCTTAGGAGTCTGCCGGTTATTCTGAGAGTAGGATTCTATGTATTATGTCTTGTTTTACTTGTCATTATTATAACAAAGAGCAGACTCTACCGGATTTTTTATGACAACAGGCAGATTGTGCCACCAGACTACTACGTGGAAGATCCTCTTGATGAACACTTTGACTTTGCCGAAGCGATAAGAAATCAGATAATGCTTCATAACTTCAGAAATGCAATAAGGCTGTTACATCTGAAGCTGCTGAGTGATATGGATTCAAAAGGTATAGTAAAGATATCAAGGGAAAAGACAAACAGGGACTATACCAGGGAGATAACCAATGGAACCCTCAGGAGTAGCTTTGCGGGTCTTGCAACAATTTATAACAGGGTGTGGTTTGGGAATTATAATATATCAGAAGATGAGTTTGATATTATGGCAAAAGGATTTTACACTCTTTCAGAAGAGATAAATGACAAAGAAGAATAAAATAGTACTGGCAATAATCGTTTTGTTGTTTACGGCACTTGTTGTCCTTCGGCATTTCATACCCAAACCCATCGACTGGAAACTGAGTTTTAACGGTCACCGCAAAACGCCTTATGCCTGCAGTGTTATTAAGGATATGATGCCATATCTGTTCCCCGGAAAAGAGCTTAGGGAAAACACATCCAGCTTCTTTATTACTCTCCCTGGCGACACCATTGACGAGGAAAACCTGATAATCATATGTAATGAATTCAAACCCGATGCCTTCGATCTGGATGCTCTTCTCAATTTTGTATCCCAGGGCAACAATGTCTTCTTAGCTGCAATTGGTTTTTCTGAAAAACTGAAAGACACTCTCGGCTTTAATACCAATACCCAGGTATTTGATACCACTTTATTCAGGAAGGTGAATGAAAGATTAAATCTCTACTGTACAAATGATAACAGTGACTCCCTCTTCGCCTTCAGGAAAAAGATGCCTGAGAGTTTTCTAACTGCATACGACACTCTGAACACCACGCCCCTTGGATGCGACAGAAACGGTAATGCAGACTTTATTGTCATGCCATTCGGCAGAGGGAATGTTTATATCCATACCCAACCTTTAGCTTTTACCAATTATCATATTCTTTACGGAAATCACCAATATGCCTGTACAGCACTCTCACACCTTCCTGTAGTCAACACCATATGGGATCAGTATTATAAACCTGATAAGGTGTACGATCTCTCGCCTGTAAGATATATACTTAGTCAGCCAGCATTAAAGACTGCTTATCTGTTGCTGATGGTAACCATACTTATATATATGATATTTGGGTCAAAGCGGCTCCAGAAACCGCTCCCTGTTGCTCTGCCTGTAAAGAATAACTCTCTTGAATTCGTCATTACAGTAGGAAAACTCTATTACAGGAGTAATAATCATACCGACCTCGCCAGAAAGAAGGTGACTTATTTCAATGAGTTTATCCACAACCGCTATTATATTACAAAAGATAACGACAAAGAGAAAGAGATACGTACTCTTTCAATGAGATCAGGAGTAGATGAAGAGATGATAAGAGAGCTGATGAAAATAACAGCTGGTGTTTCGTTAAAAAGGGAGATTAGCCAGCAGGAGCTGATACAGATACACAGATCAATTGAAGAATTTTACAAAAACTGCAAATAGTATAAAAAGAGATGAACAATAATGAAAACATAATTGAGCCCTCTGAATTTCTGGAGCTACAAGAAACAGCACAGAAGCTCAGGGAGGAGGTAGGTAAAGTGATAGTGGGACAGGAGGATATGGTAGACCTGTTACTTGTAGCCATACTTGCCAACGGACATGTGCTGCTTGAAGGTGTTCCGGGGATTGCAAAGACTTTGACAGCAAAAGTGGTTGCAAAACTTATCTCAGCAGGCTTCTCGCGGATACAGTTTACCCCTGATCTCATGCCATCAGATATAACTGGCACCTCAGTATTTAACACCAGGAGTGCCTCATTTGACTTTAATCCCGGACCTGTATTCTCCAACATAATATTGATAGATGAGATAAACAGGGCTCCGGCAAAGACACAATCAGCACTCTTCGAAGTGATGGAAGAGAGACAGGTCACTGTTGACGGTAAGAGCTATATTATGCAGGATCCCTTTCTTGTCTTTGCAACACAGAATCCACTTGAACATGAAGGCACATACCGTTTACCCGAAGCTCAGCTTGACAGGTTTATCTTCAAGATAGAGGTAAAATATCCTTCACCTGATGAGGAGTATCAGATTATAAAGAATGCGCACCAGAGAAAAGAGCACAAGGAGACAGAACAGATAGTTCCATTAATTGAGGCTTCACGCATTCTTGACTATCAGCGAAAGGTAAAATATGTGCATATAGAAGAGCCACTTATGCGATATATTGCTGATATCATTTACAAAACCAGAAATCATCCCTCACTCTATCTTGGGGCATCACCACGTGCTTCAATAAATACTCTTGCTGCAGGGAAAGCCCTTGCAGCAATAAACGGCAGAAGCTACGTTATACCGGAAGATATCAAGACAGTGCTCTATCCTATCCTATGTCACAGAATATACCTTACACCTGAGAAGGAACTCGAAGGTGAGAGCGAAAAACAGGTGATATCAGATGTAATCTCGTCAGTTGAAATACCTAAATAGGAAGATGGCTTTGAGTGTCATAAGAAACATATACATAAACAGGCGCTTTTACATTGTCAGCACATGTATTATAATGCTATTCGTCGCTGGTTTCTTTGCTGACATCCTTTTTCTCTCTGCCCGGATTGCTCTTTTGCTTTTTATTCTCTCTGTATTAACAGATCTCACACTGCTCTTTTATACCGGAAGAGATCCACTTCTCCTTATCAGGGAAACACCTGAACGCTTCTCTAACGGTGATCAGAATACCATCAGTATCTACATAAAAAATAATCACTTCTACCGGTTTAAGGTCATAATCATCGATGAGATCCCCGGGCAGTTTCAAATCAGAGACTTACGCATGACTGTTGACCTGGGGCCACAGGAGGAGAAGACTATAAAATATGAGCTGCGCCCTACCCGGCGCGGAGAATATCACTTTGGCAGAACTAATGCTTACGTTTCCAACATGATAGGCTTGCTAAGCCGTCGTTGTGTCTTTCATGCTGAGCCGGTTACTGTAAAGACATACCCCTCCTTTCTGAACATACGCAGATTTGAATTCCTGGCTTTGTCAAACAGACTTACTGAGGCAGGAATTAAACGCATCAGAAAACTCGGGCAACACTCTGAGTTTGATCAGATAAGGGAGTATGTCAGTGGAGATGAGATAAGAACAATAAACTGGAAGGCTACTGCACGAAAAGCAAAACTGATGACTAATCAGTACCAGGATGAACGAGCACAACAGATATATAACATCATTGATCTTGGCAGGGTGATGAAGATGCCTTTCAACCAGATGTCATTGCTGGACTATTCAATAAATGCGTCGCTGGTGCTCGC
This sequence comes from Bacteroidota bacterium, assembly GCA_003245695.1. Classification (GTDB taxonomy): domain Bacteria; phylum Bacteroidota; class Bacteroidia; order Bacteroidales; family VadinHA17; genus SR-FBR-E99. The sequence goes on from QKCK01000314.1 coordinate 6,278, forward strand.
AAACACTGCCCTCATAAAACAGGATAAGGCAGGACTGGTGACCTTTAATACTAAGGCAGAGACCTTCATGCCGGCTGAGAGAAAGAACAACACAATGACCCGGATGATGGATCTGCTGTATAAGCAGGAGACTGACTTTTCCGAATCAAATTTCGAAATGCTGTTCATTGCCATAAAGCGCATGATAACACACCGAAGTCTGCTTATACTCTATTCCAACTTTGAATCGCTCAGCTCCGTTGAAAGACAGATGCCATTCTTCCAGCGTATAGCCCGCCATCACCTGCTGCTGGTAGTAATGTTCGAAAATACTGGTATAAGCGACTACAGAAGAAAAGAGGCTCAGAGTATCGAAGATATTTATACCCAGACAATTGCTGAAAAATTCATACATGATAAAAACATCATAATAAAGGAATTACAGAACCATGGTATATTAACTGTCCTCACACGCCCACAGGATCTCTCAGTATCACTGGTAAACAAATACCTTGAGCTGAAAGACAGAAACCTGCTATGACAGATTCATATCAGGCTATAAAATGTTTCACTATCCTGACAATGAAAAGTAACAGAAGAGATACAGCAAAGAGTATAAAAAGGTAACGACGTACACTTCGCAAACGATCTGAGGGAAAGAGGTCAAAGGCTATCTCAGTAACAAGCATCAGGGGCAACAAGAGACTGACTGGGTTATACCTGAAAGCTACTACCAGGTTAAAATTCAGGATATTAAAACAAGCCCTGGTCATTCCACACAAAGGACACTCAATATCAGTAAAGTGCTTGAAGAGACATACAGGAACCTTTTCCTGATATGCCATACTATCAGGTATAATTGATAGAATAACAATGCTTAAAAGAAAAAAATTGTATTTAATAATCTTATTCAAATCAATACATAATAGTGGTGGAACAGAGATACAAAAATAGCTTTTTCATGGGGATATGCTGGCAGATGAAAGTCAAAAGTTAAAGCCTGATCTCTTGCAGAGACAATAACACTATTGCTATAGTTCTTATCCCATATGCGTTAAATATTATATGCCACATTAAGATACCGGACTAAACGACATGGCATTATCTCTGCATCGTTACTTCACTATCCACAGCAATAATGTGATTCCAGCTAAAAACATCAGGTTCACTGCCGGTACGGATAGCTTCAATATGATCCCTCAGTCTGAACATAACAGCATCATCGCCGGTATATGTTTCATAAGTCATTCCATCTACACTTATAGACTCGATCGGGGCTATTACGGCGGCAGTACCCATACCAAAAGCCTCTACCCTTGATCCTGACTCAATAGCATTGATGATCTCTTGGTAGTTCACCTCTCTTTCTTCCGGAGACAACCCATATAAAGTCGCAAGTTGTAAAACTGACTTCCGGGTTATTCCCTGTAGTATGGTATCACCAATTGAAGGAGTGATAAAGATGTTATCAATGATAAACCCTGCATTCATCATTCCGCTCTCTTCAATAAACTGATGTGTTAATGCATCTGTCCATAATAACTGATCAAATCCCTCTGATCTGGCTTTCTCAAAAGGATAAAAACTTGCTCCATAGTTCCCGCCACATTTGGCATATCCGGTGCCACCAGGAAATGA
>QKCK01000068.1 GCA_003245695.1 Bacteroidota bacterium
CTGGCAGTATAACCCAGTTTCTCTATTGCTCTTCTGATCTGTTCTTTACTGTTTTTTTCAGGTATGAATTCTACAGTAACGATCTTTGTTTTCAGATCACATTTAACATCCTTAACACCTTTTTCAAATGGGATGTTCTTCATTATGGTATTTACGCAGTTCTGGCAGTCGATAGAGGTATCAAACCTGACAGTAACAGTCTTCTTGTTTTTATCCTGTGCCATGGTTAATACCGGAAGAGCCAGGACAAAGAGCATAAGCATTGTTTTTGTAATTGTTTTCATATCAAATAGTTTAAAAGGATTATCCATTAATAATAAGTTGTAAAAATGAGTATCATACTTTTTTATCTACAGCAAACCTGAATCCGGCATATATTTTTCTGCCGTGTACAGGTCCCCATATCAATGATGAATCAAAGTATTCACCAAATGGGTTTTCAGACTCTATAACCGGATTTTTCTGCATGAAGTTGGTTATGTTCTCGGCACCGAGATAAATACTCCACCTCCTGAAATATTTTGTTATCTGTGCGTTCATCACAGGATAGGCCTTAAAGGAGTCGTTTCTCTTGTATGGTTCAGGATTGCTGGTAGTAGAAGGAATACGCCCTGGACCATTATACTGGAGTGTATAATCAACCTGCCATTTTTTCATTCGTGTAGCGTATGATAATGATAGAAGTCCTTTGTACTTCGGGGATAGTGGTTTTGTGCGTAATTCGCCATCAATTGTCTGTCTGACATCATTCCACCGCCAGGCGGCGGTAATATCAAGTCCGGTGACAGGCTGGAACTGAGTCTCAAGCTGATAAATATTAGAAAGAGAACTGCCCGCGAGGTTATAGAAGTGTACTTCATCAACACTGGCATCAAGGTCAGTTACAATCTGATTAAGAAATGATGTACGGTAATACTCTCCGGTAATTCTTATCTCTTTCTGTCCGGCATGTAAATATCCTGTGAGGTTTACGCCGGCGTTCCATGCCTCTTCTATCGAGAGGTTGTCATCAATTATGATATCACGGCTGCTGCCAAGGAAGTAGATGTTTTCTGCCATCACATGAACGGTGCGGTATCCTTTTCCGGCAGAGGCTCTGAGGGTAAGATGAGGAGTAATCTCATAGCGCAGGTGAAGGCGTGGGGTGAACTTTGCCCCGTATTGGTTGTAAAAGTCATACCTTGCTCCTCCAAGAATAGTCATTCTGGCAGAATCGGTATAGGTATACTGGAGAAAGATTCCAGGCACAGACTCAATGGTCTCACTGTCAGGCTCATATTCCATCATTGAGAGAGCAGTTGAGTATCTCCCCGACTCTTCATCATAATGGTCAAATCTGTAGCTCACCCCGGCATCAATAGTATGGTTCTCCCCTGGAAAATACTGATAAAGCAGATTTGTATAGTAACTTTTCTGTATGGCTGCGTAGTTTTTGTAGCCGAACCATGTATCCATATCATGAAGGGAGAGGCTCTGTATCCATCCTAATGACATCTTTTCACCAGGGCCGAATACACCGCCCAGCTTTGTGAATGCCTCTGCCCGTTCTGTGGCAATATTGATACCGTATCCATTGTCCCAGGTGTTTTTCTCTTCCGGGTTATATGCGAATTCTCCACCTACGCGTTCCTCCTTCAGGTACTTGATTCCGGCCCTGAATGTCATGTCATCACCAATATAATCCCATCTGTTAAAGAGGCTGTATTGTGTAACGTCAGGTTCATCGCGGAAACCATCATCATTATGGTCACTCTGTTTTCCCATTCTTTCACCATGAGCGAGCAGTATGGTGCTCCATCTCTTATTCAGGTCAATAGAAGTGTTCATATTTATCTCCTGCTTTCCGGAATTACTGAGGAAACCGTTTATAAAAAACAATTCGCTCTTTGACGGCTTTTTGTATTCAACATTTATCTGACCTGTTATTGACTCGTTGCCGTTGCGTACTGATGATGTGCCTTTGGATACCTGTATTGACTCCATCCATGGCCCGGGAATATAACTCAGACCATATGCAGCTCCCAGACCATACATTGCGGGAATGTTTTCTGTAAGTATCTGAACATATGTTCCGGCAAGGCCCAGGAGCTGTATCTGTTTAGCACCGGTGGCGGCATCAGTGTAATTGACATCTACGGAGGCATTTGTGACAAAACTCTCAGACAGGTTACAGCAGGCCGCTTTGCACAGTTCTCCTGAGGTTATGTTAACAGTCATGATGGGAGCATTACGGTTTATATGTGTACCTGATGCCCTTTCTACCACAGTGATTTCTCCAATGAGATTCTCATCTCTTAGGATAACCTCTACATAATCCTGATCTGTGTCCACATTCAGTGTGTCGGTGGCATAACCCACAAAACTGACAACCAGCTTGTCGTGTCCTTTAACTCTTTTCAATGAGAAATATCCGGCTGTGTTTGTAGCTGTGCCAGTGGTGGTTGATGCCCACATTATGTTAGCTCCCGGAAGACTTATTGTATCTGAAGATCCCGGTCCGTCAGTGATAAAAACCTTGCCCTCAATCTTACCCTGGGCTGACAGGATAAAAGGCACAGATAATAATATATAAAATAAAAATACTTTGATTTTCATAGTTGTACAATTTGGTAAAACAAATAAAGCCCGTAAAAGTATACGGGTTTGTTGGTAACAACTATAAAATCAAGCTCTTATCTGGCAATTGAGAGTTGTGATCTGTCTGCCAGCCTTTAGAAAACATTGTTGGGGAATAATAACACCTGTCTTTAAGACTTCATATTGAAGCACCGATACAAGTGGCAACAATAGATTAAAATGCATCAGCTCTGTCTGTACCTCTGTTCTGATCAGATCTTCCTTAAGAAGTTTTTCCACCTCATGACTACAGCAGTCATGACGGATGAAACAACCTTCTTCTGTTGCCTCTTCATGTGTTACGCAGCAGCAATCTGCTGAAATGTCACAACATATTTCTCCTGATACTGCCTCAAGTGAGTGCATAACCTCCTCCACCATGCAGTGGTGACATGTATGGATAATATATGAGTAACCTGAACTGCCTGCCAGAATTAGAGTAGCCAGCAATAATGATATGGCGGGCGATATCTTGCGTATATGATTCACTGCTGCAAAAATATTAATAATTCCTTTTTGTGATACCACGTATTTACCGCAAAGAGAAAGGTCAGAAAGTTAATTTTTTATAAAAGAACATTGATTATTATATTTGATATAGTAAATACTACCAACAAAAAGCTAAAACTATGGGAATAATTAAAGAATTCAAATCGTTTGCCATGCGTGGCAATGTTGTTGATATGGCAACCGGTATAATTATCGGAGCCAGTTTCGGACGTATTGTGACATCATTGGTAAATGATGTTCTTATGCCGCCTCTTGGCCTTGCCCTTGGCCGTGTCGATTTCAAACAGCTGAAGATCGTGATTCAGAAGGCACAGGAAGCTGTAATGGACGGAACTACAGTAGTTAAACCGGCAATAGATCAGGTGACATTAAACTATGGTATGTTTATCCAGACTATCATTGACTTTGTAATAGTGGCATTCTGTATATTCCTTATCATCAAAGCAATGAACCGTATGATGACATCAAAAGAGGCAGCACCGACAACACCTCCTCCACCCAGCGAAGAGGTAACACTGCTGAGAGATATAAGAGATGCTCTGAAAAAGTAGAAAGTCTGAAAGTTGAAAGTTTATAAAGTGAAAGTCCATGGCTTAAGTATCATGGACTTTTCTTTTTTGAGATATCTGCTGACACAGTTTATATCAGGAATTGTTGCCCGGGTGCCCTATGTTTAATTAGTGCAAGACCTGTTGTTTCCCTTCCGGACAGTGATTATTGGTTTAATGCTGGTAGTTGTAATTTTAAACGGATAGTTATTTTCTGCTTCATAAATGGTTATAAACATAACTATGGATTAAAAAATAGTTATATTTGCATCTCAGAAACAGATATGACAAACGTAAACAAATATTGGTGGTGGCGCTGGCTTGTTCCCAAAAAAGGGTAGATCCGGTGTAGTGTCAATATTTAAACTTATAACCAACCGCAGGCTGCCCCTGCGGTTTTTTTTTGAGATAAGATGAAGAATTACTGGTGGATTGAGAATTATCTGTGTTGGTCCTGGCAATGAGGGAGAGAGCTCAGGGCTTTTTCCCAGCTTAATCATTTAATCGTTTAGTCGTTGATGCGTTTATGCGTTTAGTCGTTAAAGGGACTGCACAAACAAATCAACAAATCAACACAACAACACAGCAAGACAATGGAAACAAAGACAATATTAAGCAAAGAAGCAGAGAAGACACCTGGATTTTACGGAGAGTTTGGCGGAGCATTTGTTCCTCCCGTACTGGAGCCAAACCTCAGCAGGTTATCAGAGGCATTTGAGAAGTACAGGAAGGATGCAGATTTTAACAAGGAGTTTCTCTATTACCTGAAACAGTATGTCGGGCGTCCCTCACCACTCTATTATGCCGGGAGGCTTTCAAAGCATGTAGGCAGTAATATCTACCTGAAGCGAGAGGATCTTAATCATACAGGGTCACATAAGATAAACAACACCATAGGTCAGATACTTCTTGCCAAGCGTATGGGGGCCACTGAGATCATTGCAGAGACGGGAGCAGGTCAGCATGGTGTGGCTACAGCAACGGTTGCCGCTCTCTTTGGCATACCGTGCAAGGTATTCATGGGAGAGGAGGATATACAGCGTCAGGCAATGAATGTCAGTCGTATGAAGCTTCTTGGTACGGAAGTCATTCCTGCCACCAGCGGGACAAAGACACTTGCCGATGCAGTTGACGCAGCACTGGGTTACTTTGTTGAACATCCTGACTCATATTATCTGCTGGGATCACAGGTTGGGCCACATCCTTATCCCAATATTGTGGGTTACTTCCAGAGTGTCATTGGCAATGAAGCCCGGCAGCAGATAATGGAGACGCAGGGTAAACTACCAGATAGTATCTTCGCCTGTATCGGCGGTGGATCAAACGCCATTGGACTCTTCCAGGCATTCCTTGATGACAGTGCCGTAAGGATATACGCTGCAGAGGGTGGTGGCTCCGGCACCATGCCCTTTACTGCTGCTACTCTCAGCTTCGGACGTCTGGGACACTTTCAGGGGACATATTCTTATTGTCTTTCTGATGATCAGGGTAATCCGTTGCCATCACACTCAATAGCAGCAGGGCTTGATTATCCGGGGGTAAGTCCGCAGCATGCCTATCTGAAAGAAAACAATAGGGTGGAGTACTCACCTGTAACAGACAAGGAGGCAGTAGATGCATATATGGCCCTCTCACGGCTTGAGGGTATCATTCCGGCAATAGAGTCAGCTCATGCAATAGCCCTGGCTATGAAGAAACTGAAAGACAGAAACGAAGTGTCAATAGTAAATCTCTCAGGAAGAGGAGACAAGGATGTGGCAAGAGACATGTAAGTCGAAAGTCGAAAGTCGAAAGTCGAAAGGGGACATACCGCCCAGCCCTCCTTGCCGTCGGGCACCCCTCCTGATTCAGGAGGGGAAAATTTCCTCCCGATAAATTTTCCCCATGTTATAATGAGAGAGCCGCAGAATTCCTACGGCTCTACTTTTGTCTTTATACTTTTGTCTTTTATCTTGTCTCACACCTCACACCTCACACCTCACCCCTCATTCCTCACGTCTCACGTCTCACGTCTCACATCTCATCCTTCCTCAGTCCGTTGCGGCACACATATTGCCTGGCGGCCTGGCGGGATTCCATCATTTTCTGGTTCTCCTCCTGGCTGGTCCAGTTCTCGCGGTGCCACAGGTGATATTGTACAGCCATGTTGCGCAGTGAACAGATACGGTATCCCAGCCCCCTGAAGCGCCATGTCAGGTCGATATCTTCTCCTATAGCCGGACGCACATAGTCTTCATCGAAGCCGTTAATGGCTTCGGCAGCTTTCCTGGAGAATGACATGTTACATCCCTTGAGCTGGCTCATGCTCCTCAGACGTGGGATAAAACCAAAAATGCCATTCGGATCAATGAAGATACCCTCCTCGTAGAATCCAATCTTTTCCTTTTTCGCCCTTAGAAAGAGTGAGAGGAGCTTCCTCTGCATATATGGAAGCATCTCCGGGCTTTTAACCAGTGAATCACTGAGTGCAGCATTAAGCTTTACCCTTTTTCCAGCCAGTATTTTGTTCTCTCCCCTAAGCTTAAGATGATGTTCGATGAAGCGAGGGTGCAGGACACAATCACCATCGATGAAGATCAGCCAGCCTGTCTTGGCAGCCCTTATAGCATTATTGAGGGCTCTGTTTTTTCTCCACCCCAAATCTTCCTGGGTGAGATGCTGACAGTCGTTTGAAAAACGGTATGTAGAGATGAATGCAGCCATTGCATTATCACACCCATCTTCAGAGATGATCACTTCAAAATCGCTCTCACTCTGTAGCATGAGTGAGTCAAGCACTGCCTTCAGAGCCTGTGTGTCTTTATAAACCGATATTATCAGAGAGGCCTTGCAGGTCATAGCTCATTAATTTCTTCCGGCCAGATACTGTTTTATACCTGATGGGGTCTCAATAATCTTTTTTCTTCGGGTATTCTTTCTGATGGCAACATTCTTGGAAATAGACTCAGGAGTCTTATAAGGACGGCTGTGATCAAGATGTAATAATATTGCAGAATAACGGATCTGTTTTGTCTTTAGCCCCAGATTTATCAGCCTCTCGCCAAACTCGCGGTCCTGGCCCCCATATTGCATCTCTTCATTAAAGCCGTTGATTGTAAGCATATCTTCTCTCCAGCCTGACGAGTTACAGCCATTCCAGGTAGCCCTGGCAGGGGTGATGAAGTTCATAAAGCTGCAAAAGGCCCTGCTTGATGACAGCTTGGTGACCTTGAAATTAACAGGCAAGCCCCTGTCAAGAAGCCAACGGATAGAAAATGAACGGCTGCTTGAGACATCCTCTTCAGTGATCTCCCGGCTCAACCCCATGGGTAGTCTTAAATATCCTCCTGACAGGAAACAGCCTTTGCCGGCATATTTCAGATGAGTCTCAACAAAATCAGCCCTGGGTATGCAGTCCTGATCAGTAAAGATAAGATAGTCAGATGTGGATTCCAGTATTGCCATATTAAGTATCCTGCATTTCTGAAAGCCATTGTCGGGATGCCACACATGCTTCACCGGCAACCTCTCTCTGAATGACTCAATAAGGATCCTGGTATCATCGCGGGAGCCGTCATCGGCAATAATTATCTCATCAGGCCTGACAGTCTGATATGAATAGCCCCAGAGCACTTTCTTAAGCCACTCAGGATTATTGTATGTGGAAATAATGACTCCTATGGACGCAGGTTTCAATTCTATTTTTGGTTTGATTTCCTTTGGCAAGATTATATTATTTTTTGAAGTATAACAAGTGTATATGCTATCAGTTTAGTCAAACAAGATATAAAAAAAAGGGCACTGTTATAAATTGAAGGCAGAGAGTAAGTTATATTGATCAGAATATTGGGCAGCATATTTGTTGACAGCAACAAGAAACAGTGAGGTCTTGCGAATGATCATACTGGTCCGCATTGTTAAAATATTATATTCTTGACGGGAATTAAAGGAGCATTGAAACCCAGCATAGCGTTAATAATCCTGAAATGTGTGAATAATGCTATACTTTCCGTGGTCATCCTTTGTTCCTCTATTATGCCACTCTGAAGAAGACTCTCCCTCATTGTACCCCTTAAGAGCGGAGTATCAGGTGTAACCCACCTTGTCCCGTCAGTAAATACGATATTTGCAAAAGAGATATCACTGAGAAATCCGTTTTTGACAATAAGAATATCATCTGCAACATCTTTGCTGA
>QKCK01000317.1 GCA_003245695.1 Bacteroidota bacterium
ACCTTGTATGTGACTCCGGCCAGCTCCGGAATTGATTTAATCCCGTATGGCCTTCGTAGATGGCCATATTATTGTAGAAACATGTTTAATACCACATCACCGGATCTTCGTAGATGATCCGATTATGTCGTGTTGGTGGTAATAATCTGATGATCTACGACCATCATGGCTTTGTGCTGGCATTGGGCTACAATAATTGGATGCTCTGCGAGCATCATTGATTATGGATCATGTCGAAAACTCAGCGGATAGAATAGCCAGATACAAAGTTCGAGCTCCAAATGGATCTGGACAGCGACTCCGTCGACAACCTGCACCCGTTGCCTTCTGTGGTCATAGATATTGATTCATCTATTCGATTAACTGATCTCAAATAACGACTAAACGTATCAACACATAAACGACTAAACTAATATTTGCATCATGAACTTATGTTTATCCGCCGGCTTTTGGGATTGATACATTCTTCTTCTATTAGCTATCTTACATGATCAGGAGCAAAAAAATGCCCGCCAGAGAAGCGGGCACTAGAACTTAAATTAAAACAGAGACGTAAAATAATCTTTAAAATATCCTTCAGGTATTCTGTGTTCCTTACCTTCGCATTTGAAACTGACATTCAGTTATATCATGTACTGAGGCAGGACACCCCTGATTCGCAAAGCTATAAATGAATTCACCGGTTGTAATTAGAAAGTCATTAGAAGTTTATTAGAATATTATAAATTAAGGCATACATCATCCCCAAATGTTAAATTTGTGTAAAACGAACCTGCATGGATAGCATAAAAATTCTGATCGTGGAGGATGAGCAGCGACTTGCTGAGGTTATCAAAAAACAGCTTGACGAATCGGGTTTTCATACCGATATAGCATCAGATGGCTACCTGGGCAGAGAGATGGTTGAAAGAGGCTCGTATAACCTTGTTATACTCGACATAAATCTCCCGATGATAAACGGCTACGACCTGTGCAAGGAGATACGTAAATCAGATCAGAAGATACCAATAATAATGCTTACGGCTTACGGCACACCTGAGAACAAGCTTGCAGGGTTTGATGCCGGTGCTGATGATTACGTCGTCAAACCATTTGAGTTCAGGGAACTCCTTGCCCGGATAAATGTCTTTCTGAGAAGAAGCAGCCAGACAGAGATAGTCAATGAGAAGATACGTGTGGCCGATCTTGAGATGGACCTCAGCACTAAAGCTGTTACACGTGGCACAAAACGTATAGAGCTGACAGCAAAAGAGTCGTTGCTGCTGGAGACCTTCCTCAGAAACAAGGATAAACTTCTTACCCGCGATTTCATAATTGAAAAAGTCTGGGGCATAGAGTTTGATCCTACAACAAACATAATTGATGTATATGTCAATTATCTCAGGAAAAAGATTGACAAGGACTTTGAGCCAAAGCTGATTCATACAAAATACGGGTTTGGCTTTTACTGCAGTGAGAAGGAGCTCTGACAATGAAGATAAAGACAAAACTATCGGTTCAGTTTACAATACTTGTGGCATTGATACTGTTATTCTTTTCAGTTACTGTCTATTATTTCTCATATTACAGCCAGCTAAGTAAGTTCAGGGAGAGTCTGCTGGAGAAGGCCAAGAACACTGCCATTATGTTGATGAATGTCACTGAGATAGACTCTACACTGTTAAAAAAGATACATCAGTCTACAATACTGTTGCAGGAGGAGGAGATAGTTGTTACAGACTCCGGCCTTAATGTCATTTACAGCAACAATGTCAGGTACCTTACTGAAAGAACCCTTACGGCCAATTCCAAAGAGCGTTACCTGAGTTTCTTCTCATTGGGAGAGAAAGATGGGGTGTGTTATAAGCCATTCTCGCAGGGTAATACCTATAATGTCTTTGTAATGGCATACGACAGGTCGAGAGTGGAAGACCTGAAGGAGATGCGTCGTATACTGAAATGGGGAATAGTACTGAGTATACTCCTGTCAGTGATATGTTCATACTTCTTTTCGCTCAGGGCTATAATGCCCATAAAACGTATCATTAAGAGTGTGAAGGAGATAAACTCGCTGAAGCTTGCCAACAGGGTCGATGAAGGCAACAGGAGAGATGAGATTGCACAGCTCGCTATCACCTTCAATGAGATGCTTGCCAATCTTGAGACAGCATTCCGTAATCAGCAGGATTTTGTGTCCAATGCCTCGCATGAGCTGCGTACACCGGTGTCGGTAATGATAAGTGAAAGTGAGTACCTCCTTGGTCATGAGAGGAAGAAAGATGAATATGCTGAACATATAAGGGGTGTAATAACAGATCTCAGGAAGCTGAACGGTATGCTGAACAGCCTGCTTGAGCTGGCGCAGATAAACAATGACACTCCAATAGTATTTGGTGATGTACGCATTGATGAGATTGTATACAATGCCATCCTTGAGGTGAAGTCGCGTTACAGCGGCCGTAAGATTGTCCCGAAGATCGTTTATCCTGAGACAGGTATGGATCTTTTAATAAGTGGCGATTCCGGCATGCTTGAGATAGTCTTTGAAAACCTGCTTGATAATGCATGTAAGTTCTCCACCGAGGATGTGGTTGTGGAGTTTGATATCACTGATGAATCTGTAAGTATCATTATCTCCGATAGCGGTATTGGTATCCCTTCAGGCGAGCTTGAGAAGATATACACTCCTTTTACGCGTGCCTCAAATGTTAAATATATCGGTGGCTTTGGTATAGGTCTTTCCCTGGTTAACCGTATTCTGCTGCTTCACAACGCAAGACTGATGGTTAACAGTCGCGAAAATGAAGGTACCCGCATGGAGATAGTGTTTGTCAGAAAAGTCTGAGGCTGCATGCTAAAGCAATCAAAGTGATGCGGAATAATCGATCTGACTGGTAATATTCAGGGATCAGAACACTATGTCTGTTTTTTACAATTTCTGACTTTTAATGCTGTTTACTTTTGCTTCCTTCATATAAAACAACAATAAAAAAACAAGGAATCAGATTATGAACAATTCAGAGTTAATTTCCATTGCCCGGGAGCATCTTAGCAGCCTGTGTGTGGCAATAAAAGAGCGCCGTGTAGGAGGTGAAGGAAACAGGCAGGCAACCTCATATATTAAAAACCTCTTTATGGATAATGGCTGGAAAACAGAAGAGACATTACTGTCAGTAATGGACTGGAAGAGCGATGGAGCCTCACTTATCTGTGGTGAGGAGTCATACGAGGTCTTCCCGTCACTCTATTCCATGGGATGCAGGGTCAGTGGCGAGCTTGTCCCCGTAGGGTCATTTGAAGAGCTTGAACGAAGCAATATCCGTAGGAAGCTGCTGCTGCTGTATGGTACTATAGCTTCAGAACAGCTTATGCCTAAGAACTTTGTGTTTTACAACCCTGAGGAGCACAGGAAGATAATAGCCCTTCTTGAGCGGGGGCAGCCCGAGGCAATCATCTGTGCTACCGGACGCAACTCTGCTGTTGCAGGAGGTGCATATCCCTTTTCACTAATTGAGGATGGTGATTTTGATATCCCATCGGTTTATATGAAAGATACTGAAGGGGAGAGGCTGTTGCTACAAGCCGGGCATAATGTCAGCCTGAAGTCAGAAGCTGAGCGCATACCGCAGACGGCATTCAATGTAATTGCAGGAAAAGGTAATTTTTCAGGGAAACGTATTGTAATCTCTGCTCATGTCGATGCAAAAATTGGGACCCCCGGGGCAATAGACAATGCAACAGGCGTTACGGTTCTGCTGCTGCTGGCAAAGCTGCTGAGTGAATATGATGGAGACTATTGGATAGAGATGGTTGCCTTTAACGGGGAGGATTATTATGCTGTCCCGGGACAGATGAGGTATATTGAACAGAATCAGGGGAATTTTGAGAATGTGTTGCTGAATATCAATATTGATGGAGCCGGTTACCTGGAGGGTCCATCGGCATTCTCTCCCTTCAGCCTGCCTGATGACATCTATGAAAAACTTGTTGAGGTGATAAAGGATAGTCATAATGTTGTTGAGGGAGAGCCATGGTACCAGGGCGACCATAGCATCTTCGTGCAGTATGGGTGCCCGGCTGTGGCGGTAAGCTCAGAGTGGTTCATTGAGAATATGGATTCCCAGGAGGTTACCCACACTGAGAAAGACAATCTCTCTATTGTCAGCTATGAGCGTGTTGTTGAATGTGCTGTGGCGATATACGATTTTGTCACCAGCCTGAAATAAAAAAGCCTCCTTCGTAATTAAGGGGGCTTTGTGGAGATAAGGGGAATCGAACCCCTGGCCTTGTGACTGCCAGTCACACGCTCTAGCCAACTGAGCTATATCCCCGGCAGCGGCAAAGATAAATAAAAATATGATTGATGAAAATGTTTATGCGTTAAGGCATTTATTTGTTTATGCGTGTGACAAATCAACAAACTAATGAGATAACAAACTTTTTATTTAACTTTAGGTGTTCTAAAAATCTGGGGAATATGAAAAAAATTTACACACTGATAGTTTTAGTTGCTCTTGTATTGGCAGGATGCGGCTCATCTAAGAAGCAGGTTGCAGCAGGCAACTATGAAGCTGCCATACAGAAGGCGGTAAAGGCATTGAGGAAGGATTCTGACAGCGAGAAGGATATCATCGCACTTGAGAAAGCTATGAATGTAGTGACTGAGCAGGACAATGAGAGGATACGCTACCTCAAGATTGAGGGTAAGGCCAGTTCATGGGATGAGATCTACCAGATCTACAAAAGGATGAATGACAGGCAGACACTGGTACGTACAGTAACCCCTCTTGAGCTTGACGGAAGACGGATAGAGTTTCCTTATGTCGATTATCTCTCAGAAATAGCCACAGCCAAAAGAAATGCTGCTGATTTTTACTATGCACACGGGCAGGAGCTGATGAAAAACAACACCAAGGAGTCTTATCGTCAGGCCTACAATGAGTTTGTCAGAGCTCAGCAGTATGTAGGCGATTACCCTGGCATCGATGCAATGATTAATGAATCACAATACATGGGCATGAGTCATGTCTTTGTAAACATTAAAAACTATTCGGGAATAAATTTCCCTGAAACCTTTGAGCAGGATCTTCTTGCCCTTGATCTGCCATCACTTAACTCTGATTGGGTTCAGTATTATACTTCAGATCTTGATAAGAGCATAAACTTCGATTATGTTGTCAATGTTAATCTGAAGAATATAGCTGTTAGTCCCGATAAACAGGAACAGATTGACAGTCTGATAAAGAGGGATATTGAAGACGGGTTTCAGTATGTGCTTGATTCGAAGGGTAACGTAATGAGAGATACGGCCGGCAATGATATCAAGATCAAAAAGTACAAGACGGTACAGTGCGCAATGGTTCAGACTATTCAGACAAAAGAGTGTGTGATAGAGGGGGATGTAGAGATAGTGACCCTTGTTCCGGAGAAGGTGATAAAGAAAGATCCTATTGGTGCCATGTCTGACTTTGAACATATCTCAGCCCGTGCCATAGGTGATCAGAATGCTCTCACAGAAAGGCATAAGCAGATGATAAATTCAAAGATAGTGCCTTTCCCGACTGACCTTGACATGGTTATAATGTGTTCTGAGAACCTTAAGAAGGCAATAAGGGGCATAATGTACCAGAATGCAAGGTATATATACTAAAGCAAGGTAATTGTCATTACATAATGCAGAAAGGGGCGCGTTGTTTTCGCGTCTCTTTTCTGTTTTATAATATCAGGTTTGTCTTTTATCTATTATTTTTGCTGCGCATTTGTTTTTTATGATTGAGACAGAAAAGTTTAAAGAGAAGGCAGTGCTTGTTGGGGTGATAACTCCGGGCACAGATGAGGATACCATTTCCGAATATCTTGACGAATTGGCTTTTCTTGCTGAGACGGCAGGAGCGGAGCCCTTGTATCGTTTCACGCAGAAGGTTGATTTCCCCAATCCGCGTACCTATGTAGGTAAGGGTAAGATAGAGGATATAGCAGCTTTTATAGCAGTAAATGAGGTTACCCTGGCCATTTTTGATGATGAGTTATCGCCCAGCCAGATACGTAATATTGAGAATATCTTGAGGTGTAAGGTTCTCGACCGCACCAACCTTATACTTGATATCTTTGCCTCCAGGGCCCGTACCTCACATGCCAGGGCGCAGGTGGAGCTGGCACAGTATCAGTATCTCCTGCCCAGACTGACAGGTATGTGGACTCACCTTGAGCGGCAGCGTGGTGGTATCGGACTTAGGGGCCCTGGTGAGACTGAGATAGAGACAGACCGCCGTATCATACGTGATAAGATATCAAAGCTGAAGGATGACCTGAAAAAGATAGACATCCAGATGGCCACTCAACGCAGTAACAGAGGTAAAATGGTACGGGTGGCCCTGGTAGGATATACAAACGTGGGTAAATCCACACTGATGAACCTGATCTCAAAGTCGGATGTCTTTGCTGAGAATAAGCTCTTTGCCACTCTTGACACAACAGTACGTAAAGTGGTAATTGATAACCTGCCGTTTCTGCTCAGTGATACTGTCGGCTTCATACGTAAGCTGCCACACGACCTTGTTGAGTCGTTCAAGTCTACCCTTGATGAGGTGCGCGAGGCAGACCTCCTTATACATGTAATCGATATTTCACATCCGGGCTTTGAGGAGCAGATAGAGGTTGTAAATACTACCCTGCGCGAACTGACAGCAATGGATAAGCCTATGATATTACTGTTCAATAAGATCGATGCTTTCAGCTACATCAGAAAAGAGGAAGACGATCTGACACCTGCCAATAAGAGAAACATGTCACTTGATGATCTGAAACGCACATGGATGGCTTCAGACAAGAATTATAAGACAGTGTTTATCTCCGCAAAGGCAAAGGAGAATATCGAAGAGATGAAGGCTATAATATACGAAGAGGTAAAGAAGATACATGCTCTCCGTTACCCCTTCAACGATTATCTATATTGATTTTCAAATGCTATCCAAGCAGTCCTGAGCGGATCATAGCTTCACCTATCTGCACGGCATTGGTGGCTGCCCCCTTACGGATGTTGTCAGCCACAACCCAGATATTAAGTGATTTCTCCCTTGAGTAATCACGGCGAATGCGTCCTACAAACACCTCATCCTTATCGTGTGACAAAATGGGCATAGGGTATTTTTTCTCCTGTGGATTGTCATATAGTATTACACCCTGGGTTGATGAGAGCAGATCCATTACCCTGTTAATGTCATATTCTTTCTCAAACTCAATGTTAACTGACTCGGAGTGCCCTCCTACTACTGGTACTCTTACGGCAGTGGCAGTGACCATTATTGTGTCGTCTTCAAGAATCTTGCGTGTCTCATTCACCAGTTTCATCTCCTCCTTGGTATAACCATTATCAAGGAATACATCGCACTGGGGAATGCAGTTCATATCTATCTGATATGGATATGCCATCTCACCCCTGATACCCTGGCGTTCATTCTCAAGCTGGGTGACAGCTTTTACACCTGTACCCGTTATTGACTGATAAGTAGATACAACTATACGTTTTATCCTGTACTCACGATGCAGCGGGGCAAGAGCCATAAGCATCTGTATGGTAGAACAGTTAGGGTTGGCAATAATCTTGCTGTTCTCACCAACGGCATGAATGTTTATCTCAGGGATGACAAGAGGTATCTCAGGCTCCATGCGCCATGCTGATGAGTTATCTATCACTACAGTGCCATTCTCTGCAAAAACGGGAGCCCACTCTTTTGATACTGATGCCCCGGCGGAGAAGAGTGCAACCTCAGGTTTGGCTTCCACTGCCTCCATCACACTCACAACCTTTATCTGTTTGCCTTTGAATGTTACCTCTTTGCCTACCGACTTCTCTGATGCGGCAGGGTATAATACATCAACAGGAAAATTCCTCTCCTCAAGAACTTTTAACATCATGCGGCCAACCATACCGGTGGCCCCGACAACTGCTACTTTCATTTTTACTGTTTGATATTTTTATCCGAAATTTGTCTTTGGAATAATTCGCAAAATTAATTTTTTTTCAGTCTCGCAGCATGAAAAAGTTAATTCTATTGCAATTGGCATTGTTGCCGTTTATTTCATTCGGCCAGATCCTCTTTTCATTTGAAAACGGATTGACCAATGAATGGGTCTTCTCTGCTCCTGATCGCTGGAGTGCCGATGACTACCTTCCGCTAAACGGAATGTACTCACTTCATCATTCTTTCGATAACAGTATTGCCGCTACAGATGTGGCAGCATTCAGTATCAGTGGTATGTGTCCTGACTGTGCAAACATAACATGGTCTTTTAAATTACGCCATGGATACAATCCTTCGGCATCAAATAAATGGGCATATATACTGTGCGCTGACCTTGCTCCGGGCGATATAAAAGGTTTTACAGGTTTCGACGGTTTTGCTGCCGGGGTCAACCTGTCAGGTTATGACGATACTTTAAGACTCTATCGTGTAACCGGAACCTCCCTGGCAGGAATCATCACCACGGAGATAAACTGGGAGAAGGATATTGGAACAGATGAAGGGGCTGCCATCACCATCACCAGGTCCACCTCAGGCCAATGGTCCTTTTCTGTATACGACCTGGCAGGGAATATCAGGGGCGTCTGGACTGGTTCAGATACTATGATCTCTCTCCCTCTCTCTTCGGGAATAGTATATTCATATACCTCGTCGGCTGACAGACTCCTGTGGATTGATGATCTCTCTGTGTCAGGTGAGTTTGTTTATGATGAATCTCCCCCTGAGGTGCTGAGCGTGGAAGCCCTGTCATACAATACTCTTCAGGTGAAATTTGATGAGGAGATTAGCGAAGCCACCCTTAAACCACAACAGGTTGTGTTGGGTGATGACAATACCGCGTTAAGTACCAGCCGCGTGGACGATGGTGTATATTCTGTGGAGTTTGCCCGTCCATTCAGAAATAAAACAGAGCTTGAGATTCATTTCCTCAACCTTTGCGATTCCAATGGTAACTGCAATGATGACTGTTCGTTTACCTTTATTCCTGTTCTGGCTGAAACAGGTGATGTGATAATAAGTGAAATAATGTTTGACCCTACACCCTCAAGAGGACTGCCGGAGAAGGAGTATGTGGAATTATTTAATCGTACCTCTTTCTCTTATTCCACCAGTGGCTGGTTTTTAATTGCCGGGTCAGACACCTCATTCTTTCCTGATAGCGAGATAGGCGCGGGAGAGAGGGTGATCTTGTGTAGTAATACCAATGTCTCTTCGTTTGAGATTTTTGGAAAGGTTATGGGTTTGAAATCATTCCCGGGATTAAATGATACCGGAGAGAAGATTGCCATTAGAAATGGTGAAGGTATGTTAATTCATGCCCTTCTGTTTGGGCCTGAATTATATAATGACAATCTGAGAACCCAGGGAGGGTGGTCAGTGGAGATGACTGACACAAGTTACCCTTTCAATACACCCTATGTATGGAAGGCTTCAACAGACCCGTCAGGTGGCACCCCCGGAAGGGCAAACGCCAGTACAATGAGTGTTCCGGATTACATCTGCCCGAAGATAGTTGCTCTTTTCCCGGCAGATGACAGGAGTATTGAGATATGGTTTGATGAAACGATGACAGGTGCTGTGTCTGTTGAGGAAATCTTTGCCAATGAAATATCCGCTGTTTCTGTTGCCTCAGTAGATATTGCTGACATGAAATTTGTTATCAGGTTTGATGAGCCGTTTGATAATGGAATTATTTACGGATTAACTCTCCCTGAAGGTCTTGCTGATTTTGCCGGTAACAAACCATGCTCTTCCTCTTTACGGTTTGCAGTGCCTTGTGAAGCAAAAAAGCAGGAGATGATTTTTAATGAGATTCTGTTTAATCCTGTAACTCCATGTGAAGATTATATTGAATTATATAACAACTCTGTGTCTGCTTTCAATCTGAATGAGTGTTACATTACATCATCTGATGCTGAGACAGGGGAAGAGTCGGCTGCTGTCAGGTTATCATCATTCCCAAGGCTGATTCTTCCCGGAGAGATAGTTGCAGTAACAACTGACAGTGAGGCACTAATGCAATATTACTCCTGCTCTTCGCCAGAGAACATTGTCCAGACAGAAATGTTACCCTCAATGCCGGATGATGCAGCCGTATTATCTTTATACAATGCTGACTTTGATCTGATAGATAAAATGTCATACAGCAAAGAGATGCATTTGATTTTTCTCTCAGGAGTAGAAGGGGTGTCGCTTGAGAAAGCATCTCCGTCATTGCAATCATCTGTGGCTTCTAACTGGCATTCGGCCACTGAGGCTTGTAACTGGGGCACACCGGGGGCTCCTAATTCAATATTATTGCCATCGGGGTACTCTAATGGTGTGCAACTGTCATCTGATCGTGTCAGCCCTGATGGCGATGGCTATGAAGATATAGTATCGGTAGATGTATTCCCGGGTGGGGATGAGAATGTAATAACGATAAAGATTTTCAGTGACAAGGGATTTCTGGTTCGCACACTGACAGAACGATTCTTCGCCGGCCCGGGGGAGCGTTTTGTGTGGGATGGCACTGATGATGACGGGCGGCCACTGCATCGTGGCCTTTATCTCATCATAATAACAGCATATAACACACAGGGAGAACTACTTCACTGGAAGAGGGTATGTGCTGTGCTGTACAGGTGACTGATAACAAAGAGACTGAAAAACAGTATCTGCCTTACTACTGATAGTGGGTTAAATGTCAGCCAGAAGACTTGCAATGATACGTGTCATCTGATCTTCACTGTGCTCTGCTGCTTTCTGTACAGATTCATGGGTGGTGTATTCAATCTTGCCATCCACCCCGAGGTCAGTTATTATACTCACGGCAAAAACTGGCAGGTTCATGTGCCGGGCAGTGATAACCTCAGGAGTAGTACTCATGCCCACAGCATCAGCTCCGATAACTCTGAAATAACGATATTCTGATGGGGTCTCAAAGGTAGGGCCGGTAGTTGAGAGGTATACTCCTTTACGATATGGTATGCCCATACCATCTGCTATTGACTCTGCTTTGGAAATCAGGTTTTTATCGTATGCCTTGCTCATGTCTGGGAAGCGCGGTCCGATACGCTCATCATTAGGCCCTATCAGAGGGTTGGGTAACAGGTTGATGTGGTCAGTGATGAACATGATGTCACCTATACCGAAAGAGGAGTTTACTCCACCAGCTGCATTTGACAGAAACAATACTTTAATGCCAAGGTGCTTCATCACTCTGATGGGGAAGGTAACCTGCTCAGCACCATAGCCTTCATAATAATGAAAGCGGCCCTGCATGGCAACAACTTTCCTGCCTCCCAGTTCGCCACAGATAAGCTTTCCGGCATGACCAGCAACAGTAGACAACGGGAAATTAGGTATATCTTTATACTTTATCTCTACAGTATTCTCTATTTTAGTGACAAGACCTCCAAGACCTGTTCCAAGGACTATTCCTGCCTCAGGATTTGCAAACCCCTTATTTTTAAGAAACTCTACGGTTTCAAGAATGTTTTCCAGCATAATCTGTTATTATCTTGTTGAATTCATTCCCGTCTTCAATGAATCTGATCCTGATAGGGATATAATAAAACTCATTCCTTAACGGGGGTGTAAAATTATGAAAATCTTTTAATCTGACGCTATCTTTTTCTGTGGTGATAATCATTTTATCATCAGAGATTATTGATTCCCATCTCTTATGTATGTTGTTGATATCCTTTGCGCTGAATTGGTGGTGGTCACTGAATGCCATGTGCGTTATTTGGCAATTCAATGAACCAAGGTAGCTCAATAGCGGGGCTGGATTAGCAATGCCCGTGATAAGGAGGATATTGGTTGATGGAGTGACAGACCTCACACCTGATTTTTTGCCACCTTCAAATAGTGGCGTAAACTCTCCGTATTCCAGCGTTGAGAAAAAAATCTTCTGATATGGGGCCGGGGATATCTCTTCGGTCAGTCTCTCTCTTTCAGTGGAGGAGATGTCCGGAGGTGTCTTTGTGACAATAATGACATGGGCTCTTTTAGCTCCATTAACTGTTTCTCTCAGCCGTCCATAAGGAAGGAGATGATCGTGTGTCATCAGTCTGTTGTAGTCAGTCAGCAGTATATTAAGGCCAGCTTTTACATATCTGTGCTGAAAGGCATCATCAAGGACTATTACTCCGGGAGAATCGTTCATTGAGGTTAATTTCCTGATGCCCTCAACCCTGTCGGCATCAACAGCTACTCTTACATCAGGCAGTCGCCTTGCAATCTGTAATGGCTCATCTCCTGCTGCATCGGCTGTGTCATCCATGCTGACAAGCCTGAAACCCTTGCTTCTGCGACGATATCCTCTGCTCAAAACTGCTGTACTCATACTCTCTGACAACAGAGAGGAAATATATTCAACATGAGGCGTTTTTCCTGTGCCTCCCACAGTTATGTTACCAACACATATCACAGGTAAGTGAAATACGACAGACTTTTTAAGCCCATGGTCAAAGAGAAAATTACGGAGTGATACTATCACTCCGTAAACAATTGAAAATGGTTTTAACAGGATGAACCTGATTATATTCATATCAGTTTATATCAATAAAATAAGGCAGTCTTGCCTGTGGTCCTTCCATAGATAGTATCTGTTTTAGCTCTATGAAGTATCTCAGATTGACACCCAGCTCTTCCCTGAGGGTTTTTATTTTCAACTCTTCGTTAAGATCATTCAGCAGTGAGGCGTAGAAGTCAAGTTGTGTTGGAAGTTCAACTACCCTGTATTCTGTTACTCCGGCGAGGGAGGCTGCTTCATTGATGGCATCATTCAGTCCGCCGAATTCGTCGACAAGACCAATGTTCCGGGCATCAGTGCCGCTCCAGACACGGCCCTGACCTATACTGTCAACCGCTGATTTTTCCATGTTACGGCCATCAGCCACAACCTGCGTAAATTTGCTGTATACCTCCTCAACACTATATTGCATCATCTCTCTTTCATAGTCACTCATAGGCCTTGTTACAGAGGGTGAGTCGGCATACCTGTTGGTTCTGACAACCTCTGATGTTATACCCAGTTTATTCTCAAGGAGAGGGCTTACATTGGGTATCAGGCCAAAGACACCTATTGATCCTGTGATGGTCGTTGGTGATGCAAATATCTTTGTTCCTGCAGCTGAGATGTAATAACCGCCACTGGCAGCATAATTGCCCATGGATACTATCACAGGTTTGACTTTTGCTGTAAGTGACACCTCTCTCCATATTACATCGGAAGCCATAGCATTTCCTCCGGGAGAATTAACCCTAAGCACTACAGCCTTTATGTTGCTGTCTTTTCTTGCCTTGTAAAGCTCCTCGGCATACTTGTCGCCGCCTATGTTTGTCTCATCGCCTTTGCCTGTCACTATTGAACCTGATGCATAGATGACAGCTATTTTGTTTTTAATTGATCCTTTGACTTTTTCTTCCGGTACTTTGGAGTATCGGTTCATGCTTACCATGTTTAGCTTCCTGCCTTCTTCAATGGAAACGGCAACACGCAGCGAGTCCTCCAGCTGGTCACGATATAGAGTACCATCCAAAAGACCCTCTTTGATTATATATGCCAGGTTATATGATGAAAGGTTGTCAGCCATCTCCCTGATCTTTGACTCAGGAACAGAGCGTGACTCAGAAATTGTTTTCACCACATGATCCCATATTGCACCTATGTACGCGGTTATCTGCCTGCGGTTCTCTTCGCTCATCCTGTCAAGCATAAAGGGTTCTACTGCACCCTTGAACTTACCATGCCTGATAACCTGAACCTCAATACCAAGGTTCTGCAGAGCCTTATGGTAAAAGCTTACCTCAGCTGCCAGACCCTTTAACTCAAAATTGCCAGTAGGATTGATCCATATTCTGTCAGCAGCAGTGGCAATAAAATATGTCTGTTGTGTCATCAGATAATCAGCATAGGCATAAACAAATTTGCCCGTCTGTTTGAAGTCTACAAGTGCGGAGTGGATCTCATCGGCTGTAGCCCATCCTGATGGAAGAGCGCCGGCTTCAATAAGTATACCTTTGATTTTAGGATCGTCTTTTGCTTTCCTGATGTTTGCAAGCACATCATTCAGACCCGATGCCTTTCGTATCTGCCTTGACAACGGGTCAAACCCTGATAGCGGATTATCAGTGGTCCGGTCCGGAATAGCCATCCCGGTGCTTAAGACCAATACGGAGTTATCTGAAATGACAGTTGGTTTCTTGCCCGATGCCACCATGGCTGTAATTGATGATAACACTATTAAAAAGAAAAGAATGCTGGTCAGGAATATTCCTGCAATAGTAGCCAGCATCATTTTTAAGAAGCTTTTCATGACCTGATTGTTATATATTTACTGCCCCAATTTATGAAAAAACTATATCTTTCTGTTTCATTATAACAAATGAATATTATTAAGCAGGAAAAATCAGTTGTTAATGAGGTCTTTCTGAGCCTGGGAAGTAATCTTGGAAACAGGACTGAATACCTTCGCAGGGCAATACACATTCTTGGAACAGAGGCAGGAGAGATCGTCAGCTCTTCGTCAGTATGGGAGACAGCTCCATGGGGTTTTGAATCTGATAATTCCTTTCTGAATATGGCTCTTCTCCTTATTACAGACCTCTCTCCGGCGGTGATGCTTGCAAAGATACATTCCATTGAGAAGGATCTGGGGCGGGAACGCACAGGGGAGGGTTATAGCTCAAGGACTATAGATATAGATATCCTATATTGGAATAATGAAATAATTTCGACAGAGGGGCTTAATATCCCGCATCCGCTTATCAGGGAACGGATGTTTGTCCTGGCCCCGCTGAATGAGATTGCAGCTGACTTTCGTGACCCTGTTTCAGGTCAGACAGTAGCGGAGATGGTTTTCAACTGTACTGATAAAGCGAATCTGGAAAGGCTAGCCACTCTTTAGTTTGAGGGTCTCACAGCATGCCGTTGTCAGCGAAACTGTAGTATTCCTTTCCACAAATTATTATGTGATCAAGCAGCTGGATATCCATAATTGTTCCTGACTCTTTGATCTTATGGGTAATCCGTATGTCGGAATCACTCGGGCTGTTGTTACCTGAAGGGTGGTTATGGCATATCACAATTCCTGACGACAGTGTCTCCAGCGCTTTCTTCAGGATAATACGCACATCTGTCACAGTGCCGCTGACGCCACCCTGGCTTATCTTCATACGGCTTATTATTTTATTGGCCCGGTTGAGGAAGAGAATCCAGAACTCTTCATGCGAAAGGTCTTCCATAATTGGCTGAAATATGTTGAAGACATCAGCCGAGGATCTTATCTGGAGGTTTTCAGATGCCTCTGCAAGTTTTCGTCTGCGGCCAAGCTCGAGTGCTGCAGCAATGGTAACGGCCCTGGCTTCACCTATGCCTTTCAGTTTCCTCAGTTCTTCAACTGATAGTTTCCCCAGTTCTGTGAGATTGTTTCCTGCCATGACCAGCAACTGGTGGGCAAGGTCTACGGCTGAAGCGTTCTTTGTGCCCGAGCCAATAAGGATAGCGATGAGTTCAGCGTCACTGAGACTTGAGGGCCCTTTTATCCAGAGCCGTTCGCGTGGTCTGTCCTCGACAGCCCACTCGGTTATTTTAACAGACATACAGCAAGATCTTTATTCCGGCTGTAAGATACAAAAAAAAGCCCCGGAAGTCTAGACCCCGGGGCTTGGATATTATATATGGTCTGTTAAAGACTGTTTACATGCTTTGCAATAGAAGACTTAAGGTTTGATGCCTTGTTCTTGTGTATCACATTCTTTTTGGCAAGTTTATCAAGCATCGCGGAGAGCTTTGGAAGCATCTCGGTAGCCTCATTCTTGTCAGTAGACTTGCGGATCCTCTTCAGGGCATTACGCATTGTGCGTGCATAATACTTGTTGCTTTCTCTTCTTGTTTCAGCCTGCCTGCTGGCCTTGAGCGCTGATTTGTGATTTGCCATTATCTTAAAATTTCAGTTTTAAAACTTCAAAATGAGTCTAAAAAAGTTTTGTAGTCCATAGGGGAATCGAACCCCTGTTACCAGGATGAAAACCTGACGTCCTAACCACTAGACGAATGGACCTTAAAGAACTTTAATTTTGCGGATGCAAAGATGAGAGCTTTTTTTTAAACTGCAAAATATTTTTCAAAAAAACATAAAAAACTTTGGATCAGCCCATGAAATGGGCTGATAACTGAGTCTAAAAGACGAATCTTACCGATATACCTGCATTATAATAATACCAGTCTGGTCCGCTGGTGAGATTTAACGTCGGCCCTACTCCAAGAGCAAAGCTGAGCGGAATGTCATCAAGTGTATATTCCAGCCCCAGTATGCCGTCAAAGCCCATGATAACATTTGTACTGTACTTATCCTGGTAGTATTCATTCCAGAATCCGAGATGTGCTCCCGGGCCGGCATACCAGTCAAGACCGGGTGTCCAGTTCGTCGGATACTGCCATAGATAGTAACCTGTAATATTCAGGTTATGTCCGTAATAACCTGCCCCGGCAACGAACTCAAGAGCATTTGTGCTTTTAATAAAGGTCTTGAAAGTAACGCCTGACGGGTCACCGGCTCTCAGACCTATTGCTGATTTGTAGTTCTGTGCATTAGTTGCAGCAACAGTTGCAATAAAAATAAAAAGTGTCACAATTAGCTTTCTCATTTCTCTTTTCCCTCCTTGGTTTAATTGCGTAAAAATTCAAAAAATATCAGCGGACGATCTCCTCTGCAAGTTCTTTCAGGTTGATGTTGTTGAAGTTACCTGAGCTCATAAAGAGAAAGACCTTATCGTCACCAGCCATCTGCCTGATCCTGTCAACCAGCATCCCGGAGTCACTGATAACCTCCGCTCTTCTATTGTCAAACGCTTCTGATACGTCAGTATTGTTAAGCTGCGGTAGTTTTTTATGAGCCACTGCATGCGGATTAAAATAAATAATGGCTATATCAGCCTGATTTAGTGTTCCCCTGTATTCAGGCAGGAATTTTCTGTTCAGGCTGCTATAAGTATGCAACTCGAATATGGCTATCAGCTTTTTCCCCGGATAATGTTCCCTGACAGCCTCAACGGTGGCTTTCACTTTTGACGGAGCATGTGCAAAGTCAAGATAGACTAACCTGCCACCATCAGATGCAATCAGCTGGAGTCGTTTAGAGCCTCCTGTGAATGATGAGATGGCGTCATAAAAATCATCCTCTGATACTCCTGCCGCCATGCAGGCCTCCTTCGCAGCGCTCATGTCCTGCATATTATGCGAACCGAAGAAATTCACCTTAACGGTTTTGTTTACCGTCACAGCATAGGTGCCCAGCTTGTTCGTGAAGTATCCATGTACCTTATAAGGAGTACATGTTATGTCTTCCCTGCATTCAGATGCTATCTTTGAGGCTTCAGTATCGTCACTGAAATATAAAAGTCTGCCATTATGCTCAATAGTGGAGGCAAATATCCGGAATTGCTCACAGTAATTCTCAAATGTCGGGAAGACATTTGCATGGTCCCAGGATATGCCATTTATTATTGCTATGTGTGGACGATAAAGATGAAATTTGGGCCGTGAATCCAGCGGCGAGGTAAGGTACTCATCACCCTCAATGACCGCTATTTCTGAGTCGTCACTGAGTCTGACCATCCTTTCATACCCATCAATGGCTGTCCCAACAAGATAATCTGTCTTTATCCCGCAGTGTTTTAATACATGCATTATCATGGCTGTGGTAGTGGTCTTGCCATGGCTCCCACCTACAACAATACGCAGTTTATTCCTTGTCTGTTCATAAATGAATTCAGGGAAAGAGACTATCCTTAATCCTTCATCCTTTGCTTTAAGAAGCTCAGGGTTATCAGCCCTTGCATGCATGCCTGCAATAATAATGTCAATCTCTCCGGTAATCTTATCAGGGAACCATCCTGCTTTTTCAGGGAGGATGCCTGCAACTGCAAGCCGCGTTCTGGAGGGTTCATAGATCTCATCATCAGAGCCCGTTACCTCAATGCCTTTGTCATGAAGCGCCAGCGCCAGATTATGCATTACTGCCCCACCAATAGCTATAAGATGTATTTTCATGGTACAAAAATAACAGGCAAAGATACATTTAGTTTGAAAGAATCAGGTGAATAATGTTTCCTCTACGGCAGGCCGGTCAGGTCAGTTTTCTCATCTTATTCATATACAGACACAAAAAAGAGTTTTGAAAAATGGCTCAGAATTGCACCAGATAGTTAACTTGCAACCCTAAAACCTGTATATGAAACTATCAGTCTTTAACATATCTGATTTTAAGGTTGACGGTGGCGCAATGTTTGGGGTCATCCCTAAGGCATTATGGTCGAGGGCAATAGATTCAGATGAGAATAATAATATTACACTTGCCTTACGTTCAATGGTGGTTGAGACCGGAGGAAGGGTTATTCTCTTCGATGCCGGATATGGAGATAAACAGGATGATAAGTTCTTCAGACATGTATATCTTCATGGTGGAGAAGGGTTGCTGGGTGGGTTGAGCAGATGTGGTTACAACCCGGAAGATATCACTGATATTGTGCTGACTCATCTTCATGCCGATCATTGCGGAGGGTGTTTCCGCAATGATGATACTGGAGGTGTTGAACCTCTTTTCCCAAATGCATTGTATCATATCAGCAGGGCACAGTGGGAGTGGGCCAATGAGTCTAATGTGAGGGAGGCAGATGCCTTTCTGCCTGAGAATATAAGACCCTTTGAGGAGAGTGGCAGACTGAATTTGGTAGATGAGGAGAGCACCTTTTACGATGGTGTTGAGCTACGTATATGTTATGGCCACACCCCGGGTCTCATTGTCCCTGTTGTGCACTGCGGGAAAGCAACATTTGTTTATGCTGCCGACCTGATTCCTACTATGCCTCATATGAGAATCTTATGGAATATGTCATATGATCTGTTACCTCTTGTTACTATAGCTGAGAAGGAAGCTATTTTAGAAGAGGCATTTGAAAAGGGTTATATAATCCTTTTTCAGCATGATGAGAAAGTGGAATGCTGTTCTTTGAAGGAGGGAGCTAAAGGTATTGCAGCTGACACTACAGGATATCTTGCAGATTACTTGTAGTTAAGCGAGGAAGAGCCTCTTATAACCAATTCAGTTGATATAACTTTTGTCTGTGTAACCCTGCTGTGTGTTTCAATCCGGTCGAGGAGTAAACGGGCTGCCTCGACTCCCATCTGATAGCCCTTCTGGTCAACAGAGGTAAGACCCGGCTCTGTGAGTGTTGCTATCTGGCTGTTGGTGAAGCCAACGATGGCAATCTCCTCAGGAATCTTTAAACCCATCCTCTTTGCTATAATCAATGCCTGTGCGGCAGTAATGTCATTTACTGCAAAAATGGCATCAGGCTTTGGCTCCTGGCTTAAAATAAGAGGTATGATATCATTTGCTTCTTCGAGAGTATCACATTTGATAATTGAATCAGGCCCGGGGGTAATACGATACTCTTTCATTGCCCGCAGATAACCCTCTATTCTTAGCCTGGCTATTTTAAGATTAGACGGGCCAGAGAGATGTATCACTCGCTTTTTTCCGGTACGAAGGAGGTGTTTGACGGCATTATATGCCCCCACTTCGTCATCTACAACAACCCTGTCTGTATCAAGCTCTTCAACAATGCGGTCAAAGAATACAAGGGGGATGCCTTTCTCGATAGCATAATTGAAATGAGTGAAATCAGTTGTCCCTTTTGCTATGGAAATAAGAATGCCATCGACCCGGCTTGATACCAGCGCCTGGATGTTTTTTATCTCATGATCCCACTTCTCATTGCTCTGGCACATCATTACGTTATAGCCTCTTTCGTACGCAATATCTTCGATGCCGCTGAGGATAGTGGAAAAGAAGAAGTGGACAATGTCGGGAATGATGACTCCGATGGTCTTTGATGAGCCGCTTTTAAGGCTCAGGGCAATAGGATTTGGTTTATAATTCCATTTCTGGGCAAGTTCATTTACTGCGTCACGGGTTGCCTGACTTATGTCAGGATGGTCTTTCAGGGCCCTTGATACGGTTGATGGGGATATACCCAATTCCCTTGCTATGTCTTTTATTGTTATATTATCTTTTGACATTTTGCACTTCACATTATGAGTAAATATAAAGAAAAAATGTAAAGCGTGGTTGAAAAAAATGCTTGATATCCCATTTCAAACGTTTGCGGTAACGATTGCGGAAAAAACCTGAAAAAGAGTTGGTTAGCTTGTTAAAAACGTCGATTTTTATCAAACTAAAATCAATCTCAATTGTAACTAAATAACTACTAGTATTGTGTAACCTGAAAATAAACTGATTTTTATGGAGAAATTTCTTAAAAAGCGACTCTTCATTGTTGCCCTATGCATGATGATGAGTTCTGTTGTCTTCGGACAGCAGGTTAAGGTGTCAGGTACAGTTACCGATGCTACTGATGGATCTGCCTTACCTGGGGTAAACGTGCAGATAAAAGGTACATTCACCGGTGCTGCAACTGACCTCGACGGGAAATATTCTATTACGGCTAATACCGGGGATGTTCTCGTCTTTAGCTTCATCGGCTACCTCGCTCAGGAGGTGACTGTCGGTTCGGAACAAGACATTAACATAGCTCTCGCACAGGATGTACAGGCACTTGAAGAGGTGGTTGTCATCGGCTACGGTACTGTTAAAAAGGGTGATGCGACAGGTTCTGTATCTGCCATAAGCTCTGAAGATTTTAATAAGGGGGCTATTACCTCCGCACAGGATCTTCTTGTAGGTAAAAGCGCAGGTGTGGTCATCTCAAATTCAGGAGGTGCTCCCGGTAGCGGTGCTACAATAAGAATACGCGGAGGATCTTCACTGAATGCCTCAAATGATCCTCTGATTATTATTGACGGTGTGCCTATCAGCAACAGCAATGTCTCAGGAAGTTCAAACTTCCTGTCATTCCTTAACCCCAATGACATTGAGACCTTTACTGTCCTTAAGGATGCATCTTCAGCAGCAATATATGGTTCGCGCGCTTCTAACGGCGTAATCCTTATTACAACCAAGAAGGGAAGCCTGGGAAGTAAGTTGAAAATAACCTATGATGGCAGTACCTCTTTCTCAAATGCCATTGAATTCCTTGACGTCTTCTCTGGTGACGAAATGAGAAAAATAGCTTTCGATCATCCTGAACTCTATAGCGAGGATACATATACTTACATGGGGACCCAGAATACTGACTGGCAGAGTGAACTGTTCCGTACCGCGGTGTCATCAGACCATAACCTTAGTCTCTCCGGCGCGTACAAGAACCTTCCGTTCAGACTCTCGGTAGGCTATACAAACCAGAACGGTATTATGAAGAATACCTCTCTGGAAAGATATACAGGTGCCTTGAGTCTTGATCCTACATTCTTCGACAATGCTTTGAAAGTAAGCATTAACATGAAGGGGATGAGTACCTACAACAACTTTGGTGATTCAGGAGCCCTTGGCTCAGCAGTAAATATGGATCCTACGCAGGTAATCAGGGACGGAAAATACAGCACAAATGGATATTTCCAGTGGCCAACCTATGGTGCAAACCTTGGTACACCAAACCCTGTTGAGCAACTTATGGAGGCTGATAATAAAGCCGATGTTGACAGATTTATTGGAAATGTTCAGATAACACTTGCAATACCATATGTAGACGGACTGGTGGCAAACCTTAACCTTGCAAAGGACTACACCGAAAGTGACGGCCACAATAACCGCCCGCCATCATCACCATCAACACTTACAGGTGATTATTGGGGCAGGGTAAATAACTACTGGGCAAAGAATTATAATGACCTGCTTGATTTCTACATGAATTACAAACGTGATCTTCCGGGAATAAATAGCTCACTCGAGGTTATTGGTGGTTATTCATGGCAGCACTTCAAGAGCGAAGGCAGCTCATTTACTCATGGATACTATGATGATACACATCCATATGTTTCAAGAATTGATCCTTCAGCAACAGAGAATTACCTTGTGTCATTCTTTGGAAGGTTGAATTATACATTGATGGATAAATACCTTGTTACAATGAATGTACGCAGGGACGGTTCCTCTCGTTTTATAAACAACAAGTGGGGTACATTCCCTTCATTTGCTTTCGGATGGAAGCTAAAAGAAGAATCTTTCCTCAAGGATGTCAAGGTGGTTTCAGCAATGAAGCTTAGATTAGGCTGGGGCATTACCGGTCAGCAGGATATTACAGATAATGACTACCCGGCAATGGCTCTCTATGAAGAGTCGTCAGTAGGATCATATTATATGATTGATGGAGAGTATATCCCTACTCTGCGTCCTCAGGCTTATGACCCGAATATTAAATGGGAGGAGACAACAACAACAAACATTGGTTTAGACTTCGGCTTCTTTGATGACCGTATCAGTGGATCTCTTGATATCTATAAAAGAGTAACAGATGATCTTCTTAATCTGGTTACAATACCTTCAGGAAGTAACTTCTCAAATACTCTCTATACAAATGTAGGTAGTCTCGAGAATAAGGGTGCAGAACTCTCTCTTAACCTCATCCCTGTATCAAAAAAGGATATGTCATTAGAGATAGGAATAAACTTTACATATAATGAGAATAAGATCACAAAGCTTCTGATGTCTGATGATCCTGACTATATCGGTGTATTGTACGGCGATGCATTCACTGGTGAGAAGCAGGTGACAAGAGTAGGCTATGCTGCAAAATCTTTCTTTGTCAACAAGCAGGTTTATGATCAGAGCGGTAATCCTATTGAAGGATTGTATGTTGACCTGTCAGGAAAAGGTGGCGTTGTTAACGGTGATAATGAAGACAAGTATATTTATCATAATCCTGTTCCTGATTTCCTTTTAGGATTATCAGCCAGGTTCACCTACAGGAATTTTGATCTCTCAGCCTCATCACGTGCCAGCATTGGCAACTATGTATATAACCAGGTATCTGCAGGTGCATCATATGATCAGATGCAGCAGATAGGTTACTGGAAGAATTTCTCAAGGGCACTTACACAGACCAACTTTGTAAAGCGTCAGTTTACAAGTGATTATTTTGTTGAGAATGCTTCTTTCTTTAAACTTGATAACGTAAGCGCCGGATACAGATTTGAAAACATCTCCGGCAGCAAGCTGAATGCAAGGGTTAGCTTCACCGTTCAGAATGCTCTGACTGTTACCAAATATACCGGTATTGATCCGGAGGTGCCGGATGGAATAGACAATAACTTCTATCCCAGACCTCGCACCTTTATGATCGGGTTAAGCTTATCCTATTAATATATAAATGATTACAGATATGAATAAAAAATCTATAATAATAGGAATAATACTTTCAGCTATGATGATATTCTCATCATGCGTGAAAGACCTTGATGTTACTCCGATAGATCCAAGCCAGATACTCTCGGGTAACCTTAATGACAATCCGGATTATATGAAAGAAGTACTTGCCAAGATATATGCCAGTTTCATTATCAATGGACAGGGCGAGAATGGTGGTCCGGATATCACTGCCTCTGACAATGACTTTTTCACTACCACAAGAGCTCTCTGGAATTGCCAGGAGATAACCACAGATGAGGCAATGTGTGCATGGGGTGATGTTGGTATCGCAGATCTGAATACCCAGACCTGGAGTGTTAATAATCCCTTCCTTACTGCACTCTATCAGAGGTTAAGCCTTAGTGTAACCTATGCAAATGACTTTATTAAGTTAACAAAGGAGAGCAGTGATCCGGTTATTCAGAGATACAATGCTGAGGCTCGTTTTTTGAGGGCTCTTGCATATTACTGGGATATGGACCTTTTTGGCAACCCTCCTTTTACTACTGAGGCTGATGGTGTTGGTAATTTCTTCCCAAAGCAGCTTGATGAGAGTATGGTAGTAGGCCGGAAGAAATTATTTAACTACATAGTAAATGAGTTAAAGGATATAGAAGGCGATCTTGGAGAACCAAAATTCTCATACCCTCAGGCTGATAAAGCTGCCTGCTGGATGCTTCTGGCAAGGGTTTATCTCAATGCAGAGGTTTATACCGGAACAGCAAAGTGGGATAGCGCACGCTATTATGCAAATAAGGTCATTAAAAACAACAGTTATTCACTGGCCACTGATTACCGTCAGAATTTCTCTGCTGACAATGATGGTTATAGTAATCCTGAGATGATATTTGCCTGGTCACAGGACGGAATATATACTCAGGGATATGTTGGTTCAACCTTTATTATTGAATCATGCAGTGATGCCAAATATATCAGGGCAGAGGACTTCCATGGTCTTACATCCAATACAAACTGGAATGGTAACAGAGCAAGGATACAGTTCCTCAACGTACTTGTTGACACTATGGCAACGTATGAGGGAGCCCCGATACCTGTTGCTGACTCAACCTTCTCAATGTGTGCTGACAGCAGAGTCTTCATGAAGAGAAAGAAGAGTATGGATATACCTAGTGCCTCCTCTAATGGTGATTATGGCATTGGTGTATATAAATTCACAGCACGTAACAGTGATGGCACTCTGCCTGCAAATTACAGTACTGCATATGCCTGCACTGATTTTCCAGTATTCCGTCTTGCTGATGCTTACCTGATGCGTGCCGAGGCTTTCCTTAACCTGGGTAAGAGTGATAGCGCTGCTATGGATGTGAACAAGATCAGAGAGCGTGCTTTTGGAAACCAGGATCATAACGTAACAGCCGGACAGCTTGTTGCTAACCCCACTTTCATCCTTGATGAACGCGGACGTGAATTTTATTATGAGGCACAGAGACGTACTGACCTTATCCGTTTTGGAAAATTCACTGATGGTACCTATAACTGGATGTGGAAGGGTGGCGTTCATGACGGTATAGCCACTGACAGTTATATGAACGTCTTCCCTATACCGGGTGCAGAAGTGTCTGCTAATCCAAACATTAAGCAAAATCCTGAATATTAATGTGTAATACCTATAGCAATGAATAATAAAACTATAATATACTTAGCATTCATTGGATTAATCGGACTGTTTTCAGGCTGTGAGAAGGATGGAGAGAATGTTGTCATGCTCAAGAATCCTGTGTCACCGGTCCTGACTACTGTTCCGGATCTTACTCTTGAGAGATCCAATGGTAATGCAATGCTTGAATTTAAGGGCACTCCTGTAGACCCTGGTTTTCAGGCGTCGGCAACATATTTCCTTGAAGCCTGTGAAAGCGGTAATGACTTTGTTGACTATGTTCAACTCTATTCCGGCAAGACAGTCTCCTCTTTTGAAGTCTCGGTAATGGATCTCAATACCGAGTTTCTTAAGATACTTCCTGCTGATGGTCTGACAAATGTTGATCTGCGTCTGCGTGCAGTACTGACTGTTGATGCAGGTACCGGAGCTCCTGGTACGGGTGACAATCTTTTCTCATACCCATCATCAACGGTAAACAAAGATGTTACAACATACGGTCTGCCACGTCTTGATCTTATCGGCTCAGGACTGACACAGAAAATCGAATCTGCACTGGGTAATGGTAAATATGTGGGATTTGTTAAGCTTGATCCTGCAAATCCATTTACTCTCACTGATCCTGACTCA
This sequence comes from Bacteroidota bacterium, assembly GCA_003245695.1. GTDB lineage: Bacteria > Bacteroidota > Bacteroidia > Bacteroidales > VadinHA17 > SR-FBR-E99. The sequence continues at coordinate 25,548 of QKCK01000317.1, forward strand.
GGTACTTCTTATGGTGGCAGCAGTGATGTACTTGCTGTTGACGGACCAGCTATTACACCTGCATCAACAGGATGGTATAAGCTGACAGTTGATGTCAATGATCTCACCTATACACTCAAGACATTCAATGTAGGTATGATAGGCTCAAGCCTTCCTAACGGATGGAGTGCTCCTGACTCAAAGATGGAGTACAATCCTGCCACGGGAATGTGGGAGTTAACTATTGATCTTATTGCAGGAGCTTATAAATTCAGGATCAATGATTCATGGGACGATGGTATCAACCTGGGTATCGGCGACACAGACCATCCTGACTATACAACTTCAAATCTGTGGAATAACGGTGGAAGCAAAGATATTCCGCTTGCTGAGGCTGGTAACTATACTGTGAAACTCTATATCGGAGAATCAAAATACAGTGTGACAATAACAAAAAATAATTAATCAGTTGACTATGAAAAAAGGAACCATTTATAAATCTCTGATATTCCTTGCTGTTGCTGCAATGTTCTTTGTGGCCTGTACCAAGGAGGTGTCAGACGTCAGGCTCGATCCGCAACTTGCTACATCCCAGGTTCTTAGCGTCACATCACGGACGGCAACAGTAGTCGGATTTGTTATTGCTGAAGGTGATGGACTCTCTGAACGGGGAGTATGTTATGCAACTACAAATGACCCCACCACATCATCAGGAAAGGTGGTATTTACCGGTGAGGTTAAAAAGGCAACATACACAGTCAAGATATCAGGGCTCGATTCAGTTACAACATACTATGCAAGGGCATACGCTATTGGTACTGAGGGCACAATCTATGGTGATGAACTTAGCTTCACCACATTACCTGAGCCACCTGTTGTCACAACAGCAGCGATATCTGCCTTCTCAAGCATTGATGCTACTGGTGGGGGAGAGGTACTTCTTACTGGCGGAGCTGATGTGTCAGCCCGTGGAGTATGCTGGTCCACATCGCAATCACCCACCATTGCTAATAGTAAATCAAGTGACGGTACAGGAGTAGGCATCTTCTCAAGTACTATCAATAACCTGAGCCCTGGTACTACCTATTATGTGCGCGCATATGCAACCAACAGTGCAGGTACTGCTTACGGTGACCAGGTCATGTTTACTACAAAGGACATCACAAAGTTCTGGGTTGTTGGGACATACAACGGATGGGATAACAGTGATAATGCTAAATACATTATCTCTTCTGAGTCAAGCTCTACCGCTGAGGGATATGTTTACTTCCCTGCTGCAGGTGCCTTTAAACTGTGTACTGACCACAGCTGGGATAATACCCATACCTTTGGCGATAATGGTGCTGGCGCTTTAACAAATCCGGGAAGTGACATCGTCGTTTCTGCTGCCGGCTATTACTGGATAAAGGCCAGCCTCGCAGATATGACTTACTCAATCCTTAAGACAGAATGGGGAGTGATAGGATCTGCATCGCCTAACGGATGGAATGATGAGGTGGCTCTTACCTACAATACATCTGCTCAGACATGGGAAGGAGTGATACATCTGACAGCAGCAGAATTTAAGTTCAGGGCTAATCATAACTGGGATTATAATTATGGAAGCTCAACAGGCGACCAGAATCTTAATGCCGGTGGCTCAAACATTCCTGTTGCTGTTGAATCAGATTACCAGATAACCCTTAACCTTAGTGTTGCAAATGCCTATACCTATACAGCTTACCGCTGGGGCCTTATCGGTAGTGCAACGCCAGGTGGATGGGATGATGATTCCAACATGACCTGGGACGCTGCAAACAGCCGTTTTACTGTAACAGTCAACCTTGTTGTGGGTAAGATAAAATTCAGGGCAAATGATGACTGGGGCGTAAACTATGGTGGCGATATAAATGCCCTTACCGCAGGCGGCTCTGATATAGATGTTACCGTTGATGGTAATTATACAATTACTTTTGATCCTTATAACCTGATAGCAACTATCACACAGAATTAGTATTACCTGTGACAGATTTTTGCTGAATAGG
>QKCK01000095.1 GCA_003245695.1 Bacteroidota bacterium
TATCAATCTGAACAGGACTTATTCCATGCTCTTTGTAGTAGTTCATAGCATATATGGCAGCCACATATTGTGGTATATACCCTCTTGTTTCCCTGGGAAGCCTGTAGTATATCTCCCAGTAATCTTTCTTATTGCCTGAGCGTTTAATGGCTTTGTTAACATTCCCGGGGCCACAGTTATAAGCAGCAATAACCAGAATCCAGTCATTATAGATTGAATACATGTCTTTCAGATACTTTGCAGCTGCATGTGTAGCCTTAACGGGATCGCGCCGTTCATCAACAACGGAGTTGATAGTGAGTCCATACATTCTACCAGTGCTGTTCATAAACTGCCACAATCCGGTGGCCCCTACCCTGCTTACAGCATTAGGATTCAATGCTGATTCAATTACAGCCATATATTTAAGCTCAACAGGTAATCCATAAGATTCAAAAATATCTTCAATCATAGGGAAGTAGTAATCCTGCAAGCCAAGCATCACCCTGAATCTGCTCTGATGCTTACCAGTGTATGCATGAATATGGTTCCTTATAATGCTATTATATGGTAGAGTTATCACTGAGTTTATCCTTCCGATCCTGTCTATGTAAACTGTATCCGGAAACTCAACCACAGTGGTATCTGAGGAGAAAACTGTGGAATTCTCCAACGCCATTCTGACATACCAGTTATTAAGAAGACTGTCAAGATTCTGCTCAATTCTGACATATGAAGTATCGTCATCGCGGATAATAATGGTGTCATTCTGGGCCCTGGCGATAAATGGCAGCAATGCTAATGTCAAAATCAATAAGAGTCTTTTCTGCTTCATCTTTTATTGTTTATCAGAAGTTTTTAATTACTGTAAATGTAATACCTGGTGAGAGCCCTGTGGATGTAACTGTCAGCGGAGCAATCGATGCCTGAATATTCTCACTGATGTCATAGTCAAAGAGGCTGGCATCTACGTTGGCGTCGAGTATCGTCAGAAGATACCATGCCCCTATTCCGATATATGAGAGGTCACGATATCGCCGGTAATAGTCTATTCCGTTCATCAGATAGTCTTTAACGTAGGCAGCTGTTGTGGGATTAGTATCAGGGTCGTATTCAGAAGGGTCAAGGCTGATCAGTGATTCATAGCTTTTTGTGCCAGGCAGGTTATCTGTAAAGTCTTTGTAGGCCGTAACATATTTATTAAAGTGCGATGTGTTAAATGCAACAGCATAACCAAGAGCGCCAAATCCGGCATATACAATAGGCACCTTCCAGTATTTACGGTTATATATCTGTCCCAGCCCTGGCAGGGCTGAAGCATACATCGATGCCTTTGAAGGTGAGAGTGTATAACTCTTAAGCTTTTCTGCAGTACGGGGAATAGAATCCTGTGCTCTCACCTGAAAAGTAAGGGCACAAAAGACAATAATTACCGTAATAATAGTTTTCAGTTTCAAATATCAAAGGCGTTACGGTTCGTCGTAAAGATAAACAATTAACCGTTTAATTTATCAAATAGGCTGATAATGCGCTCCATTTCACCATCTGTCTCAAACGGGATCACAATTTTACCTTTGCCTTTTTCATTTATTCTGAACTGCACCTTGGTTGCAAACAGCGTGCTCAGCTGAGATGACAGCTCAGCAAAGTCCATATTCAGCCGTTTCTTCTTCTCGGCTCTTACAGGGTCTTTTGATGCTTCATTCTGAATGTGGCGCACAAGGTCTTCAGCTGCCCTTACAGAGAGATCATCATTTATTATAGTATAAAAAACATTTATCTGTTTTTTAGGATCTTCAATATTGATAAGGGTGCGTGCATGGCCCATCGATATCTGTTTGTTCCGTATGCCAAGCTGTATCTCTGCCGGCAGTTTCAGAAGCCTCATATAGTTTGCCACTGTTGAACGCTGTTTTCCAACTCTGTCAGAAAGCTGTTCCTGGGTAAGGCTGCACTCTTCAATAAGACGCTGGTAGCTTATAGCCACCTCCATGGCATCAAGATCCTCACGCTGGATATTTTCAACGAGAGCGAGCTCAAGCATCGCCTGATCATCAGCAGTACGAACAAAAGCCGGCACATGCGTAAGACCTGCAATCTTTGCAGCCCTTAAACGACGTTCACCTGCTATGAGCTGATATCTGCCCTCCGAAACCTCTCTTACGGTAAGAGGCTGAACCAGCCCCAGCTGCCGTATAGAAGCAGCCAGCTCTTCAAGCGCCTGAGCATCAAAACGTGTCCTGGGCTGAAAAGGGTTTGTCTCAATAGAATTAATATCAATTTGCAGGTTTGACTCTACCTTTTTGTCAAGAACCTCTTTCTCAACACCGTCAATAAGGGCTCCAAGGCCCCTGCCTAATGCATTCTTTTTATTTGCAGTCATATTATTAAATATATCTCCCGACTGATTAATTCTTCTGTTTTGCCTCTACTCTCTCCATTAACTCGTGAGCAAGGTTAAGGTAGTTTATTGTCCCTCTTGACTCAGCATCATATAGTATCGCAGGCTGACCATAACTAGGAGCCTCTGACAGCTTAATATTACGCTGAATAATAGTGTTGAATACCATCTGCTGGAAATGACGGGTGACTTCCTCAACAACCTGGTTTGCAAGGCGTAACCTGGCATCATACATTGTCAGAAGGAAGCCCTCTATTTCAAGGGCAGGGTTAAGATTGTTCTGTATTATCTTTATTGTATTTAGCAGCTTACCCAATCCCTCAAGGGCAAAATACTCACACTGAACAGGTATTATTACCGAATCAGCTGCCGTAAGGGCATTGACAGTAAGGAGCCCTAATGAAGGAGAGCAGTCTATAAGAATATAATCAAACTCATCAGAGATGTTTACCAGAATCTTTTTAAGTATCTTCTCTCTCTCCTGCCGCTCAAGCATCTCTATCTCAGCACCTACCAGATCAATATTTGAGGCTATTATATACAGATTCTCAACTGAACATTTCATCACTGCCTTGTGTGGATCAACTCCATCTATAAGACAATCGTAAATTGTCTCTTTGACCTGACGGACATCAATTCCAACACCCGAGGTGGCATTTGCCTGCGGGTCAGCGTCGATGATCAGTACTTTCTTTTCAAGAGCTGCAAGACTCGCTGCAAGATTTATAGCTGTAGTTGTTTTACCTACGCCACCCTTTTGGTTTGCCAGTGCAATTACCCTAGACTTTTTCTCCATTTTATTTCAATTTTCGAGTCCCAAAGTTATATGTTATGTCGCTTTCAATCCGGAGCTTGACGTTGTAATTGTAAACATTTTTTTCGGGGTTATTAACACGTTTTCAACAATCGAAAAATATTAAAAATATATTAAATTTTCATAATTGACTATTAATCTCGATATTTGCCGCCTAACTAAATAGAACAAGATGTCATCTGTAAAATGGATGGTTGTAGTAAATCCAAATGCCGGTCATGGCAAAGGAAAAAAAGACTGGAAACAGATAGCATTTCTGTTGGGTAAATACAATATTGACTTCTGCCACTGCTTTACAGAGAGACCCTTTCATGCAATAGAATTAACCAGGGATGCATTAATGCAGGGCTATCGCCACTTCATTGGTGTTGGCGGCGATGGCACAATGAATGAAGTCATTAACGGCATATTCGATCAGGATAAGATACCAACAGAAGAAGTAATTGTCGCTACTATTACTGTAGGAACAGGAAATGACTGGGGACGGATGTTTGAGATGCCTGTTGATTATGAAGAGTCTATTAAAATAATAGCAAACGGCAAAACAACCTTGCATGATGCCGGTGTGTTGTGGTACCAGCAGGACGAACGGAGAGAAAAACGTTTCTTCATAAATATTGCCGGACTGGGCTTTGACGCCCTGGTGGTTAAACGCACCAACAGACAAAAAGAGAAAGGTAAAAAGGGTAAAGCTATATATATGTGGAACCTGCTTATGAGCCTCGTTGTCTACAGACATATACATACTGAGGTCGAAATTGACGGCAGGAAGGTGGCGAACAGTACTTTTACAATTAGCCTGGGAATAGGAAAATATTCAGGCGGAGGCATGATGCAGACACCTCATGCTGTTCATGATGATGGCCTTTTCGACATAACAATTATCAAAAGAATGCGTAAGGGTGAAGTCATCAGAAACCTTAAAAGACTGTATGACGGATCAATATATGACCATCCTAAAATTGAATGGTACAGGGGCGAAATTATAAAGATCAACTCCGATCCTGTTATCCACGTAGAGGCTGACGGAGAATCACTGGGTCACTCACCTATTGAGTTCAGAATTATACCTAAGAGTATAAACGTTATCATCAACCCTTCTTCTTAAATACCTCTATCTCAAATACTTTTGGCCAATACTTGCCTGTGACGAAAATCCTTTTTGATACAGGGTCATATGCTATACCATTGAGGACATCTTCTCCTCCCTTACGTGCTCCACGTGATAATATATTATTCAGCTCTATGTATCCCAGAACCTTTCCACTCGCCGGATCAATACGGGCTATCCTGTCTGTCTGCCAGATATTTGCCCATAGCTCTCCTTCTATCATCTCAAGCTCATTAAGATTATCCACTTTCCCCTTGTTATCCCATACCTCTATTGATGATATTACATTGAACTCTTTATCAAGGAACCATAATATATTTGAACCATCACTCATGATGAGTTTATCACCCAGGGTTGTCAATCCCCATCCTTCTGTCTGATAGTAGATTCTGCTCACAAGAGCAAGACTCTCCCTGTCATATATAAATCCCACCCTGGTAGTCCAGGTCAGCTGATAGATGTTCTTATCCATCACAGCTATCCCTTCGCCAAAGAGATCACTATCAAGGTTCACCTGATTCTTTACCTTTCCGGTTAAAGGCTCCACCCGTCTCAATGACGAGGCCCCAGGTTGCCCTGTGCCCTCCAGAAACATATCGTTATCCCATACCAGGCCCTGCGTAAAGGCTTTAGGGTCATGCGGATAACTCTTTAAGACCTTATAGCCATATATCACAGGATCTATATCAGAAAGGAGAGAGATAAACAATGTAACAGTCTGGGGACGTATCCCCTCCCTGTAAGCGACAGCCCTCAATGACTTACGCCCAGGTGATTTCAGCTCTGAGGGATCTATCTCCACTGAGGCAGGCACCTTTTTCTCCGTCGCTATCCTGCGGCCTGAGAACCAGAATTCAATAGAATCTATCTCCGGATTGCCTGCTGCAGGAGCAACGGCAAAGGAGATCTTGCTGTTTAATGAATATGATGCATTATCTGCCGGTGAAAGCACTTCTATAAGCTTCTTTACAACCAGTCCGTCATCAGCCTGGTCAGCACCAGTACCTGCCTTTTTATCCGGCCGGCTTGAACATGATATTACTATTGAAAGAATTGCAAGAAAAACGGTGAAGATGAATATTTTCCTGTTCATCGCCCTATAACTATTTTTTATTTAAAAACCCGAAACGCTTTTTCTTTATTGTTTTTAACATCTCTTTTTCCTGGTCTGACCATGGATCAAGGATGTTCATTATCTCACCCCACCCCGGGAATCCGCCTATGTTTTTGTCGTCTATATAAATATCTGCATTTATCTTCCTGGGCATACCGTCTGATGGCTTCTCCTCTGGGTAGTTTGCATTAACAGCATAAAAAGTGACCCCGTTCTTTTTACAATACTCCACTGCATCATCAAGCTCTTTATCTTTACGGTATGTCCATAGGATCAGCTGTGCGCCACGCTCCTGAAGAGCCTTGAGTGTTGCAAAGGCAAAAAGCTTCTCGCGGCCTATCAACGGATATTCATGCTCCACAACAGTACCGTCAAAGTCAACGGCTATCTTGATATTCCTAAGATCCCTCATAGATTTTTATATTAGTGCAAAAATAGCCAAATAATAAAGTTATTGTATATAATATTTCAAAAGGCTGCCATCAGCTGTAATTAGTTATCATTAATTTTCTAATTTAGCATCCTTACTGCATAAAGAAACGTCATGATTAAGTCCATTCCAAACGCATTAACTCTCTGTAACCTGTTATCCGGATTCTTCGCCTGTGTGTTCGCGTCACAGGGGATGATTGAAATTGCATCACTATTTATCCTTGGAGGGATGGTATTTGACTTTCTGGATGGTTTCTCAGCACGTCTTCTGAAAGCCTATTCAGCACTTGGAAAAGAGCTGGACAGCCTGTCTGATATGGTTACTTTCGGAGTTGCTCCTGGACTGATCGTCCTTTCACTTTTCCCCGAGAAGAGTTTCCCAATGGTATTTCTAGTTATCATCTCTGCCCTGATACCTTTGGCATCAGCCCTAAGACTGGCAAAATTTAACAATGATCCGGATCAGAAGACCTCGTTCAAGGGGATGCCTACTCCTGCCAGTGCTTTATGCATTGTTGGTATTGTTATATCAGGTGTATACGGCAATCTCTCATTCGTGTCAGAGATAATGCATAACACATGGTTTCTTCTTTCTATCTCAGTTTTTCTATCAGTAATGATGTTGATAAATGTGAGGATGATCTCATTAAAATTTTCAAACATAAGACTCCGTGATAACCAGATAAGATTCATCTTCCTTGCTGTAGCAGCCCTGTCAGCTGCCACTCTGAGAGCTGACTCGCTGATTGTTATTATGGCAGCCTATATCATCCTGTCATTTATCTCTGCCATCAGCACCTCAGAATGAGTTGGTGTCATCACACAACTTTTTCATCACCTCTCTCTGGCACTTTATCGACTCATCATGCAGGTACTGCAGTAACGACTCTATGAAATTCCTTTCGAGACCGAGGCTTTCACCATAATCTGCGCGAGTACGCAGTATCTCTATCCACCGGTCAAGCTGGAAGACGGTAACACTGTTTTTGCACTTGTACTCTCCCATGAGATTTGATATCTTCATACGTTGAGCTATGAGATCTATTATCTGATAATCGATAGAGTCAATCTGACTTCTGAGATCCTCAAGCTGGCTAAGAAAGCCTTCATCATCGCAGCTCTCGCTCCTGAAGACAAGATTGTCAAGCATCTTACTGAAGTCATCCGGAGTAAGCTGTTGTTCCCTGTCGCTAAGTGCTTTTGCCGGGTCAGAATGCACCTCTATCATAAGACCTTTCATATTCATGTCAAGAGCCTTCTGAGCAGCATCAGGCACCAGTTCTGCTTTACCTGACATATGGCTTGGATCACAGATGACAGGCAACAGTGGCATTCTCCTTCTCAATTCAATGGCTATCTCCCATTTGGGGATGTTGCGATACCTGCTGGTTCCATAGGGAGTAAAACCACGGAGTACTGCAGCTATCTTTTTTATCCCTGATGCATGAATACGCTCTATGGCTCCCATCCATAGCTCCACATCAGGTGCAAGAGGGTTCTTTATCATTACAGGGATATCTGTTCCCCTCAATGCACTGGCAATTTCATCGACAGAGAAAGGGTTTGAGACCGTGCGTGTCCCCAACCATAATACATCTATACCACTATTGAGAGAAGCCTCAACATGCGCCGGAGAGGCAACCTCTACCGCCACAGGAAGGCCTGTCTCAGCCTTCACCACCCGTAACCACTCCAACGCTTTCAAACCCTCACCGGCAAAAGTGCCGGGACGTGATCGCGGCTTCCATACTCCCGACCGGAACAGATGCACACGTCCCGATTCTCTCAGAGCACGAGCCACAGTAATAAGCTGCTCCTCACTCTCTGCACTGCATGGCCCTGCTATAATTAGTGGTGGCACTCCAAAACCGCATGTCTCTATTGACTCTGTCTCAACCATTTAAAGAAGAGTTAGTATTGATGCTCTCCCTCTGCCATCTCCTCACCGGATATCTTCCTGTCACTGACAGCCCTCC
>QKCK01000359.1 GCA_003245695.1 Bacteroidota bacterium
AATCCCTTTGCAATACCGGCTGGTATTGCCTGGAAAAAATTGTAATCGATCTGAGTAAGATTGAAAATATTCTCAACATTATGGAAAACGCCAAGTGTACCTTCCTTTGATGGTGTAACAACATATTCCTCCTGCCTGCCATCCCTGATGACACCTACCCTCACAGGCTTCTCTTTATTTTTCATCAGATATGACTGGAACTCATCATACCACTCGAATTTAATGCTGTCAAGGGTTACAATCTGATCATTGATCATTATTCCTGCAGCACGTGCAGGTGACTTTTTCCTGGGCATATCGCTAACCACAAACGGACCAAAAGGAATCCTGGCTTCCATTCTGCCCTTACCGTCAATCATCAGTGGAATATACTTCTGATCAATAGGAATATCAATTAACTCCCCGTTGCGTTCCACGGTTAACGTTTTGCGCTGGTTAAGAATAATATCGGCTATTACACTGTTAAACCTGTCAACCTCAACGCCATCGAGGGCAATAATTTTATCTCCATTGCAGAGTCCCATTTCATGGGCAGTTGAATCAGCAACAATGCCATACTTGACATCTTTGGCAGCAAGATATGTCTCACCCCAGATATTAAGGATAGCCACATATAAAAACAAAGCAAGCAAGACATTGAATATCACACCTGCCACCATTATCAGCAGACGCTGATATGCCGGTTTGGATCTGAACTCCCAGGGCTGAGGTGGTAGTTTCATCTGCTCGCGGTCCATTGACTCATCAATCATACCTGAGATCTTCACATATCCTCCAAGAGGGAGCCATCCCACACCGTATTCTGTCTCACCATATTTCTTTTTGAAAATTGAAAAGCCCCAGTCAAAAAAGAGAAAGAACTTTTCAACTCTTACTTTGAAGAGGCGGGCGAAGATAAAATGTCCGAACTCATGTACAATTACAAGTATAGAAAGTGCAAAAAGCAGCTGGACAATCTTAATTAAAACGGTCATCTCTTGTCATTTTTATTTAAAAACATAAAGGCCAATTCACGGCTCTGATTATCAGTCTCCCTGTAAACATCGAGACTAGCCTCTTTGTTGAATTCTGTCTTCTCAAGCACATACTCTACCAGGGCAGACATTCCAAAGAAATCTATCCTGCCATCGAGAAATGCCTTGACGGCCACTTCGTTAGCAGCATTGAGGGCACATGGCATATTTCCGCCATGTCGGAGTGCCTGCCTTGCCAGCAGAAGATTCCTGAAACGGGAGGTATCGGGTTTCTCAAATGTCATGGAATGGATGTCAGCCAGAGAGACCCTTGCCACGTCGGTTCTGAGTCGCTCAGGGTAACTAAGGGCATATATTATAGGCAGGCGCATGTCGGGAACACTTATCTGTGCTTTTACAGAGCCATCAACAAATTGCACCATTGAATGTATAAGTGACTGAGGATGCACCAGAACATCAATTTTCTCATCAGGGATATTAAAAAGCCAACGTGCCTCAATCACCTCAAGACCTTTGTTCATCAGGGTAGCTGAATCGATGGTGATTTTATTACCCATGCTCCAGTTTGGATGTCTGAGGGCTTCGGCAGGTGTAACAACAGCAAGATTCTCTCTGCTCATGGCCCTGAATGGGCCACCTGACGCAGTGATTATCAGTTTCTCTATGCTCTTTTCATCCTCTCCCTCAAGACATTGCATAATTGCCGAATGTTCCGAATCAACAGGTAGTATCCGGCTACCGCTCTTTAATGCTGTATTGTTTATCAGTTCTCCTGCAATAACCAGGGTCTCCTTATTTGCAAGCGCCACCTCCTTTCCTGCAGCCACAGCTGCAGCCGTGGGTGCCAGACCGGCAAAGCCAACCATTGCAGCAACAACAGTATCTATCTTATCTGATACAGCAATGTCGCATGCTATATCATCTCCACACATAACCGTCACGGGCATATCCTTCAGTGCCTCTTTCAACTCATGATAATGTCTCTTATCAGCAATAGAGACCACCGAAGGTGAAAACCTGCGCGCCTGTTCAATAAGTAACCTGATATTTGATCCTGCAGAAAGTGCTTCTACCCTGAACCTCTCGGGAAAGTCAGAAATGACATCGAGTGTCTGTGTCCCAATCGATCCTGTTGATCCAAGGATTGCCAGTCGTTTCAGCATCGCAGTCGATTTTATCAAAAGAAAATATACTGAGATGGGTTAAGCGGTTCTCCATTAAACCACAATTCAAAATGAAGATGAGGCCCTGAAGTATATAGCTCACCGGAGTCACCTACCATTGCTATAGCCTCTCCTGCCCAGACTCTCTCCCCCATCTCCTTAAGCAGGGTTGAGTTATGTTTATATACTGATATCAGGTTATTACTATGCTGAACCAGTATTACAAAACCAGTCTCCATGGTCCACCCTGTCATTATCACAGTACCATCAAGAGTGGAGGACACAATGGCTTTTGGAGCAGTGACAAGGTCAATGCCATAATGATGCGTCCTGAGGTCAAACCCACTTGATACGATACCTTTTACAGGCGGGAAAAAGTGAACATTCACCAGCCCTGAACTAAGCTTGGGCGCAGATCCATTAATACTACTAAGATTATATTGCTCCTCCTTCTCAATATTTCGTCTGAAAAGAGAATCATCCGATGACCTGTTGAATGAAATACGTGAATAATCCGTTGAAGAATCCCTGCCAACTACATGTGAAACTGGTTGCTTACCTGAAATAATTGCATTCAGATTATTGAAATAGTTGTCTCGTACCTCAATCTCGTGCTCAAGAGAATCCAACATTATTGCATTTATATACGCAGCCCGTTTTACATTGACATCAGGATATCCAGGGATAAATTCCCTCAGATTTGTAAAAGCCACCAGACAATATGTCACAATCACTATAAGAAACAGAATAAACGAGACAGCAAAGAATGCATTGTACTTCGTCAGACGGATACGCCATACCTCTTCATATGATGTATCATTGAAGATGGCAAATCTGAACTTGTCACGCCAGTTGTTTTTTCGTTTTTCGTTTTTTGCCATTGTTAAAATATGTGCAGGAAGCAAAGATAATAATCCAAAAGTTATAAACTTCTTAAATCGAAAAAGAATCCGGTTACATATTGATCACCTGAAAAAAATAAAGTCACAAAAACCTTGTCTTCTGTCTTTTGCTTCGTTTTTGGATCAGCAACAACGTAAATATGTAAGCACTTTTATGACAACACAAATGGATATAAGATCATACATTAACATTTTTGTCTGTATTTTTTTAAACTTTTACTCTTTATTATCATCTAAATATTATGAAACGGATCCTAATCGCAGCAATGATAATTGTTGCATTCTCCTGCAAAAAAGAGACAGAGGAAAAGAGTCTCTACTTTCCACCTTCAGGTGACAGCTATTGGCAGACTGACACTCCTGATAACTACCTGGTCCCGATGAAATACCAGGATGACATATGGAAGTACCTTATTCGTGTTATTGAGTGATATTCTACCAGCAAATACCGTAGTCTTCACCATAGTTACTCGATCCGCCCCAGAAGGAGCCATGCTTCCAGTCAAAGCCTATAGCATTCACCGGCCCCGAAGTACGTTCCTGGAATGTCAGTTTGTATCCCATCTGTGAAAGCTCTTTCCTCTGCCATGCAGGTATAGCACTGTTAAGTACCAAGCCACCAGGCACCTTCTCATGATTTCCAAAGCTCGAATACATCTGCAGTGATTTAAACCCGGGGGCCTCGCAAGCCTCCTGGACTGTCATACCAAACTCTACAATATTCAGAAAGAACTGAAGCAGCAACTGATCCTGCTCGTCGCCACCCTGTTTGGCAAAAGAGAGAAAAGGCCTGCCATCCTTTAGTGCCAGCGTTGGGGTAAGTGTCACACGTGGTCTCTTCCCAGGCTCAACTATATTAAATGGATTTTCTTCTTCGTCAATGACAAAGCTCTGCATCCTCTGGCTCATCCCTACTCCGGTGTTACCTGCAATACAGGCTGGTATCCAGCCTCCGCTAGGGGTAACAGAAACAACCCATCCATCTTCGTCAGCCGCCTCAATGGAGGTAGTGCCCATTTGAAATGACTCAAGTGTTTCCTCATCCGCTACTCCCATCTTCCTACCCGTAATATCACCATTAAGAGAAAGATAAGGATTCTCTTTTCCTTCAAAGAGATACGGATTGCCAGGTGCAGCATCGGCATTGTTTTTATCATAGCTGATGAGTTTACATCTCTGCTTTGCATATTCCTTTGACAACAGTCCATTAATCGGCTCTTCTGGAGGGAATGCGGGATCACCGTAATAAAAATCACGATCGGCATATGCCAGATTCATTGCCTGATATATCGTATGTATATATCGTGTTGAGTTGTATCCCATACTTCTCAGATCAAAGTTCTCGAGAATATTGAGTGTCTGGAGCATAACAGGTCCCTGCGACCATTGCTGAAGTTTATAAACCTCTATACCCTTGTATGTCGTCATCAGCGGCTCTTCAATCTTTACCTCCCATTCAGCCATATCTTTTTCAGTTATTAACCCACCCTGCTCGCTACATCCCCTGACAAACTCTTTAGCAATGTCACCTTTATAAAATCTGTCATATGCTGCATAAATAGCCTCCTTCCTTGACTTCCCTGAGTTAAGTGCCCTTTCTTCTGCCTCAACCAGCTTCAGTAATGTTGCCAGCAGGTCATTCTGAACAAATAACTCGCCTGCTGAGGGTGCTTCACGCTCCTCACCCTCATGGACCAGAAACACTTTTTTTGAGTAAGGCCATTGTCTTATCATTTCCTTCCCCCGTTCAATAGAATTAGCTGTCTGAGCTTCAATAGGATACCCTTCTGCCATTATAATTGCAGGTTCTAACACCTCCTTCAGGCTCAAAGTGCCAAATTCAGCTAGCATAGTCATCAACCCTCCCGGGGTGCCGGGTGTCACTGCTGCCAGGGCACCATATTCCGGAGGATACTTCATCCCACGCTCCCTGAAAAAGTCGACCGTTGCACCTGTCGGGGCAACACCCAGTGCATTAATGGCTACAACCTTCTTTGTGTTCGGGTTGTATATAAGAGCCTGTGTTTCACCACCCCAGCTAAGAACATCCCACATGGTGCATGTGGCGGCTAGCATGGCACACGCAGCATCAACAGCATTGCCCCCACGATCAAAGATCATTGCACCCGCAGTGGCTGCCAGAGGCTTCCCTGTTATTGCCATCCAGTGACGCCCATGAAGTGGTGGCTTCTGCGTATTGACAGGCAAAGTATTAAATGACTGGGCATATGAAGAGCAGATCATTACTAAGAATAAGCCCGATAAAGTAACCCTTTTCATAACATGTAATTATTTATATGATAAAAATACGAAAAACATAAGAGCCGGTATACTCAGACAAAATCCTTATAAAACAGATCAGACTGATAATGCTTCCTGCCTGATAGTCAGAAAACAGAATAATATGACAAACCTATTTGTTTTATCTTTATCATCTATTTTCATATAAAGAAAAATGATCAACCCATTCAACCGGCAGCCACTAATGTTAATGTCATTTATGCTTCTGTTAACCTTTTTAACATCCTGTAAGGGACGCGGAGGGGACAAGAATGATATAGCTGCTAACTCAACCCCCAAATCTGAACTTATTGCCGGAGAGTCATCAGTAAAAGAGCCGGCTTATACTCTTCTGGTGCTTCCCAGGAACCCTTTACCTGGAGAATCATTCCGGATACTCTCAACAGGGTATTCTAACCTGAAAAAGGCAAAAATAATTGTTGAGGGACCAAACGGAGAGGTAAATTCATGCAACACCATATATGGAAGTGAACTACCTTACTGGAGGATTGACTCATTTCCCTCCTCAGTTGCAGGAGACTATAAAGTTTACCTTGAATTAAACCGTAAAACTGTATGTACTAACCTCTTCAGTATTCAAAACAGGGGTCTCTCTGCTGGAAACCAAAAGACATGGATTACCCGGAAGGGATGGGACAAAAACGCTGAGGCGCAGTTTTCTGCATGGATCAATGCTTTATTTTATGATTGTGATGAGAGATCATCCTGGGGTTCATTACATGAGGTAACACAGAACGTCAGGCGTAACTTTTTATATAATTATCTCTCACTGGGTGAGGATGACCCGGAATCAAACAGCCATATAATAATGAAGCCCGACTGTGCTGACAATCCCTTTTTCCTGAGGGCATATTTTGCATGGAAACTGGGTCTCCCCTTTGGATATCATATCTGTGACAGAGGTTACCTGGGTCGTAACCCTCAAACAGGAGAATGGATTACAAACGAAACGGCAACTACACGCAGCAACACTGTCGATGCATTTAATGCTTTCCTCAGAAGAGTAATGGATGGCGTTCATTCAGGCACTGCGCGAACGTCATTTGAGAACGATAATTCAGATTATTATCCGGTTGCCCTGGAACGTAATTCATTGTTACCCGGAACAGTATATGCCGATCCTTACGGACACACCCTGGTTATAATAAGATGGGTCGGGCAGGAGAGAAACAGCCCAGGCCTGTTACTTGCTGTTGACGCTCAGCCTGATGGCACAGTAGCAGTCAAGCGTTTCTGGAAAGGAAACTTTCTGTTCAATACTGTTGATGTAGTAGGTGAGCCTGGATTCAAAGTCTTCCGACCCATTATACTAAACAATGGCAGACCGATCTTGGTAAGAAACAGTGAACTTACTGACACATCAGGGTTTGTCAGCTACTCACTTCAACAAAGAAAGATGGATATGGAGTGTTTCTATTCAATCATGGAGAGATTGATAAACCCCAGTCCGCTGGATGCAGAAGCTGCCCTGAACGACCTCATAAAGGCTCTTCATGAACAGCTGACAGTCAGAGTTACCTCAGTTGCCAATGCAGAGGTGTTTTTCAGAACACATAAAGGAACAATAATACCTATGCCCTCAAAACCATCAGCAATCTTCCAGTCAGGCGGAGAATGGGAGAATTATTCCACCCCGAACCGTGATCTGAGACTTCTGATAGCCATGGATGCAGTGATTACGTTTCCCGACGTGGCAGCCAATGCTCCGGAGCAATATAATTCAAAGTCACTGGGATCAGATGAGAAGGTAAAAGATGAATTACAGAATATACTTGAAAAAAAGGCCCGGGAACTGACTATAACTTATAATCGTAGTGACGGGTCAGCACAGACTCTGACATTATGGGAGATTATTAAGAGAAGAGAAGCCTTTGAGATGGCATATAATCCGAATGACGGTCCCGAAATCAGATGGGGAGCTCCTGAAGACAGTGAGGAAAGATCAACATGCAGGCGCAGGGCACCCCAGACACAGATTCAGACTATGAAAAATGTGAAAGGCTGGTTCAGCAAGCGACTCCATCCTCCAACATAAAAAAAGGCGCCCAATAAAGGCACCTTTTTTTTATCGTTCAGATTTGATTAATCTTCTTCATCCCACCATACAGGGTCACTCCATATAGCATCTTTCATTGCCAGAGGATTTGACAGTAGCAACTGCTCACTGTTATAGTTACTCTCATGAGCACTTTGGTTGAAACGGCGGAACCAATATGTAATATCAGTAGGTGAGGTTCCGGTCATAATGTTTGTTGCAGTAAATTCATAAGGTCTCTTATAATCCTTATAAACAACACCATAGGAACCAATGTTACCAGCGCTGTAGTTAAAGCGGCGCATATCATTCCAGTTCTGTATATTGATACCCATTGCAATTATCTTCTGCTGCATGATATCAGACATTGTTAGGTTTGCGGAACTCTGAACAACAGCAGCACT
>QKCK01000248.1 GCA_003245695.1 Bacteroidota bacterium
TTGGGGTTGAGTGGCGTCATTAACGAATCCACAAAAACCATTTCACTTGTGGCTATTGATGACCTTGAACCGGCTACTGCCGACCTTACTCTCTCTTATCATGCAACTATCTCTCCTGATCCAAGAACTGAAGCACTTGATTATGATAATAACATTGTGCTTACCGTTACTGCTCACGATGGTGTTACTACAAGCCAGTATACAGTTAAGAAGGAGATACCAAATAAACTTCCTTATGGTATTAGATCAGGAAGTGCAAAGCTGATGTTTGCAAAACAGCTCAAAGCTGATGTGGGTATTACTGTTGACAATCTGACAGGTGGTATGGCTGTTACAAATGACTATGTGATACTTAATACACGTAATGCACCAAGCATCTACCTCAATGCCAGAACAGGTGAGGTAGCTGGTCAGATTGATCTCGGTCCTATAACTGGTAGCCTTACCAACTTCTATAGTACAGCTGACGATAACGGGAACATCTTTGTATGTAACCTTGCGCCCAATGACGGTACCTTCAAGGTATGGAAACTCACATCAGTAACCTCTACTCCCGAACTCTTTATTGAGTGGACAGGCAGCACACTGGCTGTGGGACGTAAACTTTCCATACAGGGTAGTGTTGATAACAACGCTATAATAACAGCTCCTGTACTGGGTGCTGTAGGACAGACATTCGCACGCTGGACCGTAGTAAACGGAACCCTCACCTCTCAGATTCCCGATCTTATTACAATGAGTGGTCTTACAAAAGGGTGGACAACAAACTGCGACATCGTATACTCATCTGACAATGACGTGACCAGCGACTATTTTGTGGCTTCATATTCAGACAACACCTTCGCATGGGTTAACGGCGGAACAAATGTGGTGTCAAAGAGTCTTGATCCTATTAGTGTAAACTATATTGAAAATGCTGTTGACTATATTGCATTCAACAACGCAAAATATGCAACACTGAACTGGGTTAACAGCTTCACATGGGGTGCTGCTGATGCAGTATGGCTTCTTGATGTAAGCAGTGACGATAACTTCAGCGGCAATCTTGAAACCAGAACATGCAATGCTGTAGTTTGGGAATGCGACAGGGATAAATATGGTGCTAAAGGCGTGTCACCAGTTGTGGCAAACGGCAACGGCACAGGCGACGTAGCTCTCAGAGTATCTGATAACGGATACTACATGTACCTATATTTCATGTTCACCAATGGTTACGTGGTAGGTTATCAGTTCGACTGTATCGATATGTAATCAGATAATCATCTTTAGTATTGGCATCTTAATATAAGATGCCAATACTTTTGATATTATCTCTTTGATATTAATTTTTACAATAATAAATTGTCCTCCGGAAAAGGGGTAGAAAATCCATAACAATAAATTTCATCATAAATGAAGAAAAGATACATCAGAAAAAAATCTCTTTTACTGTTGCTCCTGCTGGTATCCACCCTGGCTTTTAACGCATGTGGCGATAAAGAGAAATATCCTGATTGGGAATGGGGAGATGAGACACCAAACTCAGAGAAGCCTAAGGTGATATGGATAGATGCCGCTGCAAATTTTCCTGACTTCGCAAACAGCAAAGAGAACATACTGCGCGATCTCACTCTTGCAAAGGAGGCAGGCTTTACTCATATAGTGGTTGACGTAAGACCTACTACCGGAGATGTCCTGTTCAACACAACATACGTTGACCAGGTGAAATGGCTTGGAGCATGGCTCCCGGCAGGGTATACCCGTATTGACAGGACAGCAACATGGGATTATCTTCAGGCATTCATTGACGCCGGCCATAGCCTGGGATTAAAGGTTTATGCCGGGTTCAATACATTTGTTGGTGGTAATATCACCTCTCTCGGGTCAGTGGGTTTGCTGTTCCGTGATGCCAGTAAAAAGGAGTGGGCTACATCATTACTCACTGAATCAGGTATAGTTAACACTCTTGATCAGGGTGGAACCGGAGCCCGATTCTTTAACCCTGTAAATGAAGAGGTACAGACATTCATCCTGAATCTCCTTGGTGACCTGGCTGCATACCAGGATCTTGATGGCATCATTCTTGACCGCGGACGCTTTGATGATCTTGACAGTGACTTCTCAACCTACTCACGTAACAAGTTTGAGACCTTTTTAGGCTATGCTGTGCAAAACTACCCGGACGATATCATGGCTGCCGGCACCACAACATCATCGCTGCCTTCACCCCTGCCCGTTTACTTCAAACAGTGGCTGGAGTTCAGGGTTAAGACGATACACGACTTCATGGCGAAAGCTGCCATAAAAGTAAAAACAGTAAATTCTGATATCGACTTCGGCGTTTATGTCGGAGGCTGGTACTCTACATACTACAATGTGGGTGTCAACTGGGCAAGCCCTGACTATAATACCTCTTCATCCTATTCCGCCTGGGCCACCTCAAACTACAAGAACTACGGCTATGCAGACCATATGGATGTAATACTTATTGGTGCGTATGCCTCTCCCACCAGGGTATATGGAACAACCGAATGGACCATACAAGGGTTCTGCTCTCTGGCAAAGGATAAGATTAAAGGCGATGCCAAAGTGATTGGCGGACCTGACGTAGGTAATGGCGCATGGGCAACTACCAGTGATGATGTGGTTAACACAGCAATCACTCAGTCAGTTGATGCTGCCATTAATGCATGCGACGGATACTTTCTTTTTGATATGATCCACCTGAAAAACAAAGACCAGTGGGATTATGTCAAAGCAGGAATTGATAAGGCTAATGCAGATTAATGGGTGAAAAAGCTACCCCTGCGCCTTGAATAAGGCAAAAGCTTTTGTTCAATATTTGAGACATTCTTCTTTCTGAACAGTAAAACGCTAGTGTAATGTCCCGTAGATCATCATTATTGGTTATTGCCGCTTTTTTATTACTCATTCTTCCTTCACTGACCACCGAAGGAACAGGAATAATCAGCGGCAAGGTAACATGTAACGGTAAAGGTATTGAAAAGGTAGCTGTATCAAACGGCTATGATGTTGTGCTAACTGACAGTAAGGGCAGATACAGGCTCGAAGAGACAAACAGCAAGGGGTTTGTCTTTATCTCTATTCCGTCAGGCTTTAAGATCAAAAATGAAAATGGTGTTCCCCGCTTCTATTACCGGATTGTGGGTAACGAGAAAAAAAACTATGATTTTACCCTTGAGCAATTGGAGGTCAGTGATGTTAATCATGCTTTCTTCCTTCATGCTGATGCACAGATACTTAAAGAGAAGGAGCTGCCACTATACCAGAATGCGATAGACGACTGCCTTGAGCTTCTTGCAGATCATCCTTTAAAAGATAATTTCTTCGGAATCGACTGTGGTGACCTGGTTTTTGACAATCACTCTCTTTATGATGAGTACACTGCAATACTAGGCAAGACCGGGATACCGTTTTTCAGAGTTATCGGAAATCATGACCGCGATTATAACGGAGTCTCAAATGAGAAAAGCACCCAGTCGTTTGAAACAAATTTTGGTCCGTCATACTACTCATTTAACAGAGGCAAGGCACATTATATTGTACTTGATGATATCCTTTATCTGGGCCGTGATTACTTTTATATTGGCTACCTGACCGGAGATATTCTTACCTGGCTTGAGAATGATCTCTCTTTTGTACCAAAAGGATCGCCGGTATTTGTTGCCCTCCACATACCTACTGCACTTGAAGAAGGGAAAAAACCATTTGAGTACTCAAAGCTTGCTGAGAGAGTTACTAACTGTGAGGCCCTTTATAAGCTGCTTGAGCCGTTCAACGCTCATATTCTGGCAGGTCATACTCATTATAGTATGAACCTCTTCCTTGCTCCAAATCTGAAAGAGCATATCAACGCAGCAGTAAGCGGGGCATGGTGGCAGGGTAAAGTTTGTGTTGACGGGACACCGAATGGTTATCAGGTTTTTGAGGTGAGGGATGACTCAGTATCATGGTTCTATAAAAGCATCGGCTACAGTAAAGACTACCAGATGAGAGCCTATCCCGTTGGTTCAGACAAGGATTATCCTGATTCTTTTATTGTCAATGTATGGAACTGGGATCCTTCATGGTCTGTATGCTGGTATCAGAATGGTGTGAAGATGGGTGAGATGGTCAGATATGAGGGTATTGACCCTGAGGCCAGGGATCTGTATTCAGTAAAAGACAAACTGGAACATAAATGGATATCACCTGAAAAGACATCACACCTTTTTATGGCAAAACCCACTGAGAGTAATGCGACTATTGAAGTCGTAGCAACAGATGGGTTTATGAGAAAATATAAAACAAACTTTTAATAACATTAAAAACAGAAACATGAAAAGACACTCACTAATATTTATCTGTCTGTTATTTATCTTTTCCGCTTTTTCATGTAAGGAGACCCCAAAAGAGGTCAGTCCTAAGCTTATGTGGTTTGATGCAACCGGTAACTTTGACAGGTTAAGCTACAAAGACACAATTGACTTTTATCTGAAAAAAATCAAGGATCTTGGTTTCACACATGCTGTAGTTGACATTCGCCCAATAAGCGGTGAAGTACTTTATAACAGTAAAATTGCTCCTGTGATGAAGGAGTGGAAAGGGTTCACCCGCCCCGACTTTGACTTCCTTGGATATTTCATAGAAGCGGGTCATAAGTTAGGACTTGAGGTTCATGCTTCACTTAATGTTTTTGTTGGCGGACATAATTATATGGATCGTGGTCAGGTCTATTCCGGACACCCTGAATGGGCCTCAATGGTCTATACCCCCGATAAGGGAATAGTGCCAATTACAGAGGAAAAACACAAGTACTCAGCAATGATCAATCCGATAAATGAGGAATTCAGAACTCACATACTCTCAGTACTTAAAGAAGTGGTAACCATGTATCCTGACCTCGATGGTCTTATCCTTGACCGTGTAAGGTATGATGGCATAATGGCTGACTTCTCTGAGCTATCAAGAGAGAAATTTGAAGAATATCTGGGTGAAAAAATCGAAGTTTTCCCTGATGATATATATAAATGGACAAGGATCGGTGACGGACCATATACAATAACCGAAGGTAAATACTTCAAAAGATGGCTCAAATGGAGAAGCCAGAACATCTATGATTTTATGGCATTAGCCAGGGATGAGGTGAAAAAGGTCAATCCTGATGTCTCTTTCGGGACATATACCGGAGCCTGGTATCCGACATACTATGAAGTTGGCGTAAACTGGGCAAGCAAGGAATATGATCCTTCAGCTGATTATGACTGGGCCACACCCGATTATAAAGAGACAGGATATGCCGAACTTCTCGACCTTTATACAACAGGCAACTACTATGTAGATGTCACTAAGGAAGAGTACCTTGCCAGGAAAAGAGAAGTAAAGAATGAGACCGACAGTCAGTCAAACACAAGTCTCTGGTATTGCGTTGAAGGTTCATGTGAGAACATACGAACAATACTTAATGGCAATAAGTTTTACGGTGGAATCCTTGTAGATCAGTTTTATGATAATCCGTCCCTGCTTTCAAAAACTATTGAGATGAATCTTAAAAAATCTGACGGGTTGATGGTGTTTGATATTGTTCACATCATCACAAAGGATCTCTGGAAAGAGGTAGAGGATGGAATGAGAGCCGGAGGAGCTATAAAATAGTCTGAAACAAATAAAAGTATCTGACTATGATCTTAAGAAAACTCAGAGGAGCAGGGGAGTATTATCTCCCTCTCCTTCATGATTCTGCCCTGGGCAAGATTAGTCTTGTTGTTTTGCTATGTACACTTGTAGCTGCTTCCTGCGGTGAGAAAGACGACACACTCTTGCCAAATGAGTCAACAGGTATTGAGTCTGCCGAGAGCCTCTCACCTGAGGCAGAAAGTGTTGCAATTGATAATTTTGCACATACCATTACCCTGGAGTATGCAAAAGGCACTGATGTCAGCAATGTACAGATAAAACTCACTCTGGGCGAAGGCGTTACTATGATTGAACCGGTTGAGTCCACAGCCTTTTACAATCTTACTGCCAATCCTGTTGTAAAGATTAAATCAGGTGGTCAGACAATAACTTATCACTTTGTTATAAGCTTTCTGACTCCGGGCTTCGATCCTTCATCAAAGGGATGGACTGCTGTAACTACCTTAGGTACTCTGCCTGAGTATATCTCTGTTTTCAGGTCTCCTGCCACCTATGCCGGTAAAAACGTTATTGCATATATAGCTGTTGCTGACATGAATAACTCAAATGCAAGATTCTCTGTGCTGGGTGAAAAGACCGGGTACAAAACCCCAACTGAGTTTTATAATACCTCATCAGCACCGGCTATTGTGATGAACGGAGGCTATTTCTGGGATGGGAGTGCCCTGGGATTAATAATAAGAAACAGTGTTACCATACGTGATGGCAATCCAATGGTTTGGAGAACTGTAGATGGCGTTACAAAAACATATTATCCTACCCAGGCCGCCTTTGGTTATGGTACTGACAAGGTTTTTCATGCCAACTGGGTGTATACAAGTAGTGGCATTACATATTCATATCCGGCCCCTGCGCCAAACAAAACCGGATCAGATCCATTACCTGTACCTACCTCCTCCTACCCTTCCGGAGCAACACAATGGAGTCCGGTAATGGCTATCGGGGCAGGCCCGTTACTTATAAAAGGCGGAGTTTATTATAATACCTGGGAAGCAGAGATGTTTGATGCTTCAAGCGGTGTGGGACCTACATCAAATAACCCACGCTCAGCTGTAGGAGTCACCAGCGAAGGATTTCTTATATTCTTCGTCTGCGAAGGAAGAAACAAAACACCTGATACGCCTGGGTTAACATTACAGAATGTAGCCGACATGATGCTGGAACTCGGATGTTGTGAGGCTATTAACCTCGATGGTGGCGGCTCAAGCTGTATGCTTGTTAACGGAACAGAGACAATAAAACCCAGCGACGGCCAGCAACGTAGTGTCGTCACAGCAGTAGCAATATATTGATATAAAGAGACTACTGTTTTAACAGGTTTTTCAAATGAAAAGGGGTGTAGAGACAGGTTCATACACCCCTTTTCTTTACCTGTCATTTACAACTGATTACTGCTGTTACGGGCCAGTGATCAGAGATGAATACGCTCTCCTCAACTATCTCAGATATATTAAAAGAAGATACTGAAATCTCTTTGCTGATGAATATGTAATCTATTCTACCCTTACCCCCATTTTTCTCCCAACCGTTAAAGGTATCCTGTGATCTTTCCAAATGACGGGTTGCAGCTTCGTAAGCATCCAGAGCAAATCCATCTTCCTTCATTTTCATTATAGCTATGCTTTCAGGCATAGCATTGAAATCGCCGGTGATTATATAATTGTTATTGCCGCTCAGAGCTTTCGTCATCTTCACAAGCATCTCAGCTCCGAAGTATCTTGCTGAATCACTTACATGATCAAGGTGTGTATTAAAAAAGACAATTGTATCATTACATTCTTTATCAAGTAGTTTAATCCAGGTTGCGCTCCTTGGGAAGGCTGCTCCCCATCCTACAGAACCGGGAACATCAGGAGTGGTGGAAAGCCAGAAGGTGCCTGAGGCCAGTCTTGTAAAACGGTCAAGCCTATAAAAGAGTGGAGAGGCATAACCCTTGCTGAAGCCCCCTGGTCCACCTTCAAGGACCGAGCCATATCCAACCATGACTGAGTCAAGGTATTTATACTGATGCCACATTGCCTCCTGCAGTCCGAAAAGATC
>QKCK01000288.1 GCA_003245695.1 Bacteroidota bacterium
TCAAAGTTCTCTGAATAAAACATATAACCGTCAGCAGTTACATCAAGTCCATAGCTGCATCCTTGTGGCAGGCAAATAATAAACGTACCGTTCTTATCAGTCTTCATCTGATAAATATTTACATTCAGAGATAGGTTTGAGAGTTCAATGCTTGCATTAACAGGCCTTCCTGTTCTTTTATCCCTGACAATACCATAAAGATACGACACAGGGTCAGGTGAGATCTCCTCAGGTATTTCTATTGAAAAAATATCCTTCCCCCTGCTTTTGTCCTCTACAGACGAGAAATAGCCTATTCTTCCTGTTGAAGATATCACAAGGCCGGTTTCATCAGCCGGTGTGTTTATTGCCGGCCCCAGGTTTTCCGGTTCCGTCCAGGTAGAGTCCTTTTTCATGACAGCCATGAAGATATCAAATCCTCCAAATGATTTTCTCCCGTTGCTTGAAAAGTAAAGCGTCCGGCCGTCGAAATATATAAATGGTGAGAACTCGTCGCCTTTGCTGTTTAATGCTTTCCCCGGGTTAATAGGTGATGACCATGCTCCATTACTTTTCCGCACAGAGTACCAAAGGTCCATTCCTCCTACTCCACCTGGTCTGTTGCTCACAAAGAAAAGCATTCTGCCATCAGAACTCACTGAAGGCTGTGACTCCCAGTACCTGGTGTTTACCGGTGCTCCCAGATTTGTTCCGGCAGTCCACCTTGAGCCTTCCAGGGTAGCATAATAGATATCGCAACGGCCCAGACCATCGCCCCTGTCACAGGCTGTAAAGTACATTGAGCGACCATCTGAGGAGATTGATTGAGCTCCTTCGTTTCCGGGAGTATTTAACGGTGCTCCTGCTGCCCTTGCAGTACCCCATAAAGAGTCTTTTAATGTACTCATGTAAAAATCCTCTTGTCTGTCTGGTCCATAGGCAGAAAGACGTCTCAACTCCCTGGTGAAATAAAGCGTAGATCCATCTGCCACAATAGAAGGCCAATATTCATCCATAGTGGTATTAACTGAATCACCCAGATTAACTCTCTTTGATGTAAACCTGAGATTAGGAAATGAGAGGGCAAAATCACAGTCTTCAATTATCTCATTTGCCTCATCAATAAGTTTAGCTGATTGATCACCTGATGCTATAAAAGCCGTAAGATGTGTTTTTGCCATGCCATAAAATCCCGCCCTGGCTTCTGATTTGCCAAGGGTGAATATCGCAGGTATAAAGAAAAGGGAATCTATCTTAACAGCCTTTGACAAACACCGTACAGCCTCACCCCAATTCTCCTTGTCACTGTATAACTGACCAAGCATCAGCCATGCTTCATAAAAGCCAGGGTCATCATCAGTTGCAATTATCAGGTTTTGTTCAGCCTGATCAAAGAAGTAAAATTCCATATCATTTTTACCCTGCAGATAATGTCTCAGGGCTCTGTTAGAGCGAGTATGATAATCCTGTGCAGAAAGTCCACAACTGATGAGTATAAAAAGCAGCGACAGTATGGTGTTTTTAAGTTTCATCTAAGGTATACGCATGAATTTATGTGATTGTAAAGATACCCTCCATTTGGTATTCCGTTTTACATATTCTGTAATATCTTCAATAAGTATATTGAAGCGGCTCCACTCGGGTTGAAGAAAAAGCCTGCATTCCTGACTTACCAAAAGGCTGTAACGCTCTGCATCATCAAAGTCAGAGACGTTTTCAATAATAACTTTCAGTTCATCAGCTCTTTTCCATATAGAATCGACCGGTGGTGATCCTTTTTTGGGGGAGAGAGCCACCCAGTCCCATTCCCCGCTCAGATTATAAGCACCAGATGTCTCAAGGAATGTCTTAATACCTGCTCCTTTCAGTCTGGAGCATAACAGATCAAGATTCCATAGTAACGGTTCACCGCCGGTGACAACTACTGA
Organism: Bacteroidota bacterium; assembly: GCA_003245695.1. GTDB lineage: Bacteria > Bacteroidota > Bacteroidia > Bacteroidales > VadinHA17 > SR-FBR-E99. The sequence goes on from QKCK01000288.1 coordinate 1,908, forward strand.
GTCTGCATTGCACTCAATAACACCTTCAATTATTCTATCTACCGGAACCATAGGATGCAGTGAGGAATTCCATGAGAATTTTGTATCACACCAGCTGCAGCCTATATCACAGCCTCCTATACGGATGAAATATGCTGCCTTGCCTGTATGATATCCTTCGCCCTGCACAGTATAAAACTGTTCAACAATTGGCAGTGATGATCCCTCTGTATTGTTCTTTCTCATGTATACTTAAAAAATCTTGTATTACTCCCCAAACAACAACTTAGTCTCTCTTTCAGTCGCATCTTTCACCCATGCAGCGGGCAAAACGCTCCATGAACCTGATGGTTTTGGGGATACCGTATCTATATCTGATATCCATTCTGAAATATAGTATCTGAGATCACGAGGTGTTGAAAACACAATCCTTTGAGCTAATATATCACGGCTAATACCTGCAGCCGGGAAATGGCCACCACCGCCACTGGCCCTGTATGAATTAACTGCCACAAGATATACCGAATCTGCAGAGAAACTCCTTCCGTCTTTCAGTTTGGAGACATTAACCCTATCCCCTTCAGGCTTTAAGAGATTGACAGTGTATATAATGCCATCAGCTGAGTCAAAGTTATATGAGGGGAACCCGAGTCGTACCCTTCCGTTATAAAGAAGAGGCTTGCCATTTTCATCTTCCTTGTATTTAAGCATATAGTCTGAAGAAGACTTCATTGTATTCATCCACTTTGCATATGAATGTTCCAGGAAGGCATCGATTTCCCTGCCTGTCATCCTGACTGTATAGAGATAATTCTCAAATCTGTAAAGCTTGAATAAATCACAAACACGAAAATCGCCACTATCAATAGTTGCATCAAATGATAGTGGTGCTGCAAATGAGATGTCAGCGCCTGAAACTGATAACTGAATCTGATGTATAAGGTCAACAAAAGCCGAGGGTCCAAAGAAAGCATCCCGTGTGTCTGCGCTCTCTCTCATAAACCCTATTTTCTCATCAGTGTATGACTTTATAGTGTCTGCTATCGCTTTATAACTTTCATTAAAAGCCTTACTCTCAGGGATTTTTGCGAGTCTGATATTCTCACCTTCAACAATCTTTGAACCGTCAGCGGATATCTTTACCCTTGCATGCATGAGGTAGGCAGAACGACTTCCACCGTCAATTACCAATACAGAATCACCATCAATATCAGCTACCTTTTTACATAGCAATCCATGGTCATGACCTGCAAACACTATGTCAAACCCAGGTACATTGACGGCTACCTCCATTGAATTGTTTTCTCCGCCATTTTGCTCTCCTCCCACACCTGAATGAAAGAGTCCTATAATCAGGTCAGGTTTTTGCCTTTTCATCTCTGGCATCCACTTCATGGCAGTCTCTTTCATGTTTTCAAAACGGATGCCACTGTAAAGTGATGCTGGTAACCATTCGGGCACTGAAGAAGTAATAAGGCCAAAAACTATCACTTTCAAGCCATTCCGTCTTATGACGACATAAGGTTCAAAATATGGCTCACCTGTCTCTGTATTAATTGCATTGGCAGCCAGAAGAGGGAAATCATACTCTCCTCTTACCCTGTCATAAACCTTGTGCCCGGTTTCTATATCATGATTTCCTGCCACGGCAGCATCATAACCTATCTCATTTAGTATCTGTGAGACAACATGTTCAGATGTCGTATCGACATAGTTATAAAAGTATACCAGAGGGTCACCCTGGAGAATATCGCCATTATCAATAAATATTGATTTATCTCTTCCAACACTGTCTCGTATATATGCAATGTTTGAAAACGACTGTTTTGTTGCCTTCATCTCAGTAAAATCATATGGTAAAAGCATACCATGAACATCTGTTGTGGCAAAAATATCTATGGATTTTTCCCCTGAGCATGAAGAAAAGATGCAAATTGTCAAAGCAATAAGCATTGCATGGATAGTTCTCATATCAGCATTATGTTAAGTTGTCAAATATAAGCTATTATTGGATACAGGCGTCAATAGCTTCCGGTGTTACTTTCACCGTCACTCATTTTTTATATTTTTGTATCATATGAGAACAGAAACAGGACTAGAGATTGTTTGCCGTAAGCTACCGGCAGGTCTAAAGGGAAAAAGAGTAGGCATATTGTGTCATGCTCCGAGCATTAACGCTGAGCTCGAACACATAAGTGATTTATTTATCGCGGGCAAGGAATGCATTGTTGAGGCGATATTCGGGCCACAGCATGGTATGTATGGGCAGACACAAGACAACATGATTGAATGGGAAGGCATACTCCACCCCAGATATGGCATTCCGGTATACAGTCTTTATGGTGAACACCGAAAGCCGACAGCAGGGATGCTGAAGAATCTGGAAGCGTTTGTTGTGGACCTCCAGGATGTAGGAGCCAGACTTTATACATACATATGGACAGTAAAGCTATGCATGGAAGCATGCATTGAAGCAGGGATACCTGTTTACATTCTTGACAGGCCTAATCCTATAGGCAGGATAGGCTTTGATGGCCCGGTCCTGAAGAAAGAGTATTTCACATTTGTCGGAGGAGCAGAGATCCCCTTATGCCACAGAATGACTCTTGGAGAAATGGCACTATGGTTAAAAGCTCATCACATGCCTGAGAGCGACCTTCATGTTATCGCAATGAATGGCTGGAGAAGAAACTCTATGTATCGTGAAACAGGATTACCATGGGTTATTCCATCGCCAAATCTGCCAACACAGGAGAGCGCCACAGTCTATCCCGGAACTGTGCTTTTTGAAGCTATGAATATATCTGAAGGCCGGGGCACTGTAATACCCTTTGAGTTGTTTGGTGCTCCTTTTTTAAACACTGATGCTATACTGAAAGAATTGAAGGCATTGAAAATACCAGGATGCGGCTTCAGAGAACACGATTTCATACCTACCTTCAACAAGTATCAGAATGAGTACTGCCGCGGGATACAGATACATGTTTCAGATTACGAAAGTTTTATGCCGGTAAGAACAATGCTGGAGATACTTTCACTTATATACAAGACCTCACCGGAAGGTTGTGTGGCTTTCAAAAATCCACCTTACGAATATGAATATAACCTGATGCCATTTGATATCCTATCGGGCGACAGCATTATGAGAAAAGTGATTGAACAGCAACTGTCACTTAAGAATGAGATGGAAAGGTGGCATTCCGAAATTGAAGAATTCAGCATAAAGTTTAATGAGATAGCCCTGTATAAGGAGTAGGACATAATGATGTTTTCTGACACATACAAGACAATAGCAGAAGAGTCACAAGGATTATTCAAGGACAGAGGAAGCCGCTTCATTGGCATTGCAATACCGGTTAAGACGCAGGAAGAAATAAAATCAAAGCTTGAGGAATTAAGGAAAGAGTATCATGATGCCAGACATCACTGCTACGGTTATGTATTAAACCCTGACCGTCAGGTATGGCGGTCAAATGACGACGGTGAGCCATCAGGCACTGCAGGGAAACCAATCCTTGGCCAGATAAACTCTAACGACTTAACAGACATACTGATTGTTGTTATCAGATACTTTGGAGGCACACTTCTTGGTGTCAGCGGTCTGATAAATGCATACAGAATGGCTGCAGCAGATGCCATCTCACATGCCAGCATAATTGAAAAAATGATAACAGAGGTATATCGTATTGACTTCCCCTACCTTTCAATGAATGATGTGATGAAAGTACTGAAAGAAGAGGGTGCCGCTCAGAGGGCTCACAGTTATGGGAATGATTGTTCAATAGAGATATCCTTCCGTCAGGCGGCCAAAGAGCATATTCTTGACCGGCTAATGAAGGTTGAAGGATTAAAGTATCTTTTTCTGAATACTGAATAATTATTTATAAATAGTTTATCAACATCAGGAAAATAGTTATTAATCTTCAATACCTTTGTGTAGACAAGTCAGAAAAAACCTCAACTAAATGAAAACCAAAAGTTTAGTTTCTATCGACGATCTCTCTACAGATGAGATCACAAAGATTCTAAAGCTTGCCGGTGATTTTGAAAAGAACCCTGTTCAGGATTTGCTACCCGGTAAAGTAGTTGCCACACTCTTCTTCGAACCATCAACACGAACCCGACTTAGTTTTGAGAGCGCTGTAAACAAACTGGGAGGAAGAATTATCGGTTTTACCGATTCATCAACATCAAGTGTCACCAAGGGAGAGACACTATATGACACAATAAGAATGGTAAGCAGTTATGCTGATCTTATAGTTATGCGTCATCCTATAGAAGGTAGTGCCCGTTATGCCAGTGAAGTCTCAGTGGTACCTATCATCAACGCAGGTGATGGAGCAAATCAGCATCCCACACAAACGCTGCTGGATCTCTATTCCATACAGAAAACCCAGGGTACCCTTGACAACCTAAACATATGTATGGTTGGCGATTTAAAATATGGCCGCACCGTTCACTCTTTACTTATGGCAATGTCAAGATGGAACACAACATTTAATTTTGTTGCACCTGATGAATTGAGAATGCCAGATGAATACAAACTATATCTCAATAATCTGGGGCTCAGATATCATGAGACATCTGACTTGTCGGAGGTAATTACCACCGCTGATATTGTTTACATGACGCGCGTACAGAAAGAACGGTTCTCTGACCCGATGGAATATGAAAAGGTGAAAAATGCCTATGTGTTGCACAAATCAATGCTATCAGATTCCAAACCGGGAATGAAAATACTGCATCCTCTTCCAAGAGTAAACGAAATAAATACAGATGTTGATAATACCAACAATGCTTATTATTTCACTCAGGCTCTCAATGGAGTCTACACAAGACAGGCTATTATCTGTACATTACTGGGAATTAAATAAATCTAAGCGATGAAAGAACCGAAACAATTAAGTGTAAGCGCTATAGAGAGCGGAACTGTCATCGACCATATACCTGCCAGTTCTCTGTTCAAGGTAATTCAAATACTCCGCCTTGATAACATTCCAAATCAGATCACCTTCGGAACTAATCTTGAGAGTAAAACCGATGGCAAGAAGGCAATTATCAAAATTGCAGGCGTTTTCTTCGAAGATGAAGACATTAACAGAATAGCATTGGTGGCACCCAAAGCCAAACTCAATATTATAAGAGACTACGAGGTTATTGAAAAGAAAGTGGTTGAGGTGCCAGATACAATACATGGCATTGCAAAATGTATGAATCCGAAATGTATCACCAATTTTGAAAAGGTTCCCACAAGATTCAGAGTAACATCTAAAAAACCAATAGCATTAAAGTGTCACTATTGCGAAAAGATAACTGATCAGGAAAGACTCGAAATAATCTGATAAAGATAGCAACTGAGTATCTGAAAAATCCCCTGCCTACCTTATTCTGTCAAGAGATTTTACCTTCTCTTCGTCTTTTCCTATTGCTCTGTAGGCCAGCCAGAATAATACTGCATTTACTACAGGAATTACGGTTTTAATATTCCACTGATATGTTAGATCAACTTTTCTTCCAAGCATAATGACAAAGTATGCAGCAACGAAGAGTGATGCAATAGATATTAATAATGCAGCCATTGTGGTTTTCATCTGCAGGCTTCTGTTTCTGAAAAGAAAAACAGAAACGACTGATAATACCGGAACTGATACAATCAGAATTGCCACCGGCCAGATGTCCTGGGTCTGAATATTACCTGAAACATTTACTATAACAGAATGAAAATTCATCTGATAGATATTGCCAAAAACATCCGTCATCCCCATCAGGTCACCAAATAACAAAAGCGAAGACAATAGAG
>QKCK01000326.1 GCA_003245695.1 Bacteroidota bacterium
AAGTTAGTAAGCTCATTGAACACCCAGAAGGCAGCATCGTCGCTGTATGTCATCATGTCACCGTTACCTACCTCAAACGAATGCGGTATTTTGGTCATTCCACAATACATAGGTGTATATACGGTATAATATGTATCATCAACGCCAAACCATATTATCCCGCCAACAGGATTAGGCAGCCAGCTGCGTGACTGGGCTATGAATGAAAATCCTGTCTGTTGGGTTGAGATGGCTCTTTCATTGAGGTATGTGACGCCGTCAACTTCAAATTCCATCGGTCTCCAGCGAACAGTGCTAAGGTACGGACCTGCACCGACATCCTTTGTCATGTCCATAGGTGTGTTCTGGTAATAGTCTCTCATCATTCCAAATACATCCTGCAGACTCAGTTTATTGTCAGGTTTGATCCATAATGGCATCCGGTGTGTCAGGTTTTCTCCCATTGCATAATCAAGATATTCACCCATAGTGCTGTTAACCTTGTTAAAGCCTGACCATACCCTGGCTTCACAGGCTCTGGCTCCCATAAAGTCAAGTGGTGCGTATGTGTCACTGAAGCTGAATTCAGCGTCATTTCCGCTGTACCATCCATTCTGACGTGCTACTTCAACAACATCAACTGCATATACGTTTTCAACTTCCGGATTATATATCTTTTCAATTTCTGCTGATGTTATGGTTGTTGTACCATTAGCAACAGGAAAAGTTGTTATTCTTGGATGGTTGGCATGTCCTGAGATATATCCGTCAGGTATCCTCCTTGCAACAAATGCCACTCCTTTTTTGCCCGGGCCTTTGGCTATCATCTCCATGATCCACACTTCGTTAGGATCGGAAATAGAGAATGACTCTCCCGAGCTGGCATAGCCATACTTCTCTGTCAGAGTAACAATATTATAAATAGCCTCACGTGCATTACGTGAACGCTGAAGTGCAATGTAAATCAGACTTCCGTAATCCATAATGCCATCTGGGTTCATCAACTCCTCCCTGCCGCCATATGTTGTCTCTCCAATTGCAACCTGAAACTGGTTTATGTTGCCAACAACAGAATAGGTCTCCAGGGCCTGTTCAATTTTACCCATGTATTTACCTGTATCCCATTCATATATGTCAAGCAGGGTGCCGGCCTTGTATTTCATGGCAGGCCAATAATATAACTCTCCGTAAAGGACATGCGAGTCAGCCGCATAGGTGATCATCGTTGAGCCATCCCTGGTTGCCCCCTTGGTGATCAGAAAATTTGTGCAGCCATAGGTGTAGCCGGTAGCTGTTAACAGGGCAACTGTAAGCCCAAGCGTTATTGCTCTGGTCTTCTTCATTATTCAACTTGTTTGGTTATAGAATTCAAATAGCTTGTAAAGCAAATAAAAAAAAACGGAAGAGGAAAAAACAGGATGAAAATCAGCTGTTAACTTTTTTTAATGATTTCACAACAGCCCGTATTCGTTCAGCATCTGCAATACGTAATTGATATTCAGATGTAGCGGATGTATTCCCCATCGACAAACCTTTTCGTCGGTATTGCATCTGGCTTTCAATAGTCCTGCCGGCTGACAGATGAAACTCCCTGGCTCCTGTCGCTGTGGCTATTGATGAAATGTTATATTCATCTATTCCGCCTCCAGGCATAATTATCAGTCTCTCATCAGTTATTTCAACCAACTCTTTTATCAGCGATATCCCCTCTATTGCCTTACGCTCCTGTCCTGAAGTAAGGAGCCTTGTTGCACCGGTGCTTATCACATCCTCAACAGCGCGGTAGGGATCACGACACATATCGAATGCCCTGTGAAAAGTTACATTCATAGGATATGCATACTCAACCAACCGTGCCATACGCTCAAGGTCGATATTCCCATCTCTCATCAGTATCCCCGTTACAATACCATTGGCACCTGCCTCCCCGGCATTGTCAATGTCGTTTCTCATGACGCAGAGGTCTGTGTCATTATAAAGAAAGTCACCTCCACGGGGTCTGATGATAACGTTAAGCTCAATGCTTATGTTCTTTCTGACAAGAGTAATAAGCCCACAACTGGGAGTAATGCCGCCTTCACTCAAGGCAGAGCAGAGCTCCACTCTTCCAGCTCCAGCATCTTCTGCATCACAGGCAGACTCAACAGAGTCAACACATATTTCTACCAGATAGGCCAATCAGAAATCTTTATGGTTTGAAAATACATAAAATTTACTAATATTGCCTTATATAAAATCCTAAAAAAATGAAACCTTCCTTATTAGTACTTGCAGCCGGTATGGGCAGCAGATATGGTGGCAACAAACAGCTTGACCAGGTAGGCCCTTCGGGGGAGACTATTATTGATTATTCAATCTTCGATGCTAAAAGAGCCGGGTTCGGAAAAGTTGTATTTGTTATCAGACGCGATATTGAAGAACAGTTCAAAGAGATGTTTGTCGAAAGACTTAAGGATGTAATTGAGATTGATTATGTCTTTCAGGAACTAACAAACCTGCCGTCAGGCTTCACTGCTCCGGCAGAACGACAGAAGCCCTGGGGTACCAGCCATGCTATCCTTGTTACTAAAGATAAAATCAGGGAGCCATTCGGAGTCATCAATTCTGACGACTATTATGGCGTTGATGCCTTTAAAACATTATATGACTTCCTTACCAACGACAAGGATGATAATAATTTTTGCATTGTCGGCTACAAACTTGGAAACACTCTGTCAGATCATGGTCATGTGAACAGAGGCGTTTGCCGCGTTGACTCCAAAGGCCTTCTGGAAAATATTGTTGAGACAAGGAATATTGCAAAAATGACTGAAGGTATTTTTGCGCCAACTGCTGATGGTGGCAGAGAAGAATTTACCGGTGATGAAATTGTATCAATGAATCTTTGGGGATTCAAGCCATCTTGTTTCAGGATTCTTGAGATGGAATTCAGTAATTTCCTTACAGAGAGAATTAATGATCCGAAATCAGAACTTGATATTCCTACCTCAGTTGATAAATTTGTCAAGAAAGGTGAAATAACAATTCAGATACTTGAAAGCAGTAGCAGATGGTTTGGCGTCACTTATCGTGAGGATAAACCTTTTGTTGTGGAGAGTATCAGAAAAATGGTTGATGCCGGCATCTACCCCGAAAAACTGTTTTAACTGTTATTTATCAAAGAGTCCTTAAGATCAGCCAATTATTGGTACTGCTGATCTTAAGGACTTTTTTTATTGAAAACTGCTACCAGAAAAAACTGCTCTTTAGAGTCGAACTGTTATTCTTGTTATCAACAACTCTTATTTCGATCTGGTGATTTATTCCTGACTTAAGCTTTCCGGCACTGGCATGCCATGTAATCATATTTATTTTTGCATCATATTCAAAAAGAGCCCACTGGCCATCAATATACGCATCATAACTTCTTATCCCGGAGAGGTTGTCTTTTATTGTAACTGATATGTTATTTCTGCCACTCAGGTTTGCTCCTTTGGCAAAAGAGGGTTTTATGACAGGTGGAATGGTATCGATGCTGACAGCATAATCACCAAACGACCTGACTTCAGCTGACAGGTATCCAAATCGCATCTCACCGCCGGTATATATCTGAGTATTTGAATTTGTGATTTTTACCATACATAGCTTCTCTTCGCAGCCATCGGGTATAGAGTCTGGTTTAATAGAAATCCTTATCGGATCGTTTATTGCCGTTGAGGCCCGGTGAACAGAATGAACGCCTGAGAGCAACCCTCTCTCCCTGCTCCGGTACCCATATTTAAAAAAGAGAGTATCATATAATGCAGTCGATGGAAAATGTACTCTGATACCTTCAGCACTGAACTCAGCTGATTTGCCAAATGGAATAACCTGATCATAAGACTCTTCTTCCTCTTTTACGGGTGGCTTTTCAACAGACCTGACACTGAATTTTACTGTAGATGTATTGCCGTATGTGTCTGATACTATTATTGAAATATGGTGTTCCCTGTTATCATTAAAAACTGTCAGACCTCTGTTAAGTACACTGCTGTACATTGAAAGCTTGTTGCCTGGTTCAAGCCAGGTCTTATGCAGATATTCATTGTTTTCAATACGCTTGAAGTAGTCTATATGGCTGTTGATATATCTTGATTCACTGAATGAAAACTGATCACATGTGAAATTGTAAATCCGTGTTGAGTCAACATCAACACATATTCTGTATACACCACATTTATTGACGCTGTTGTTAAAAGTATCCCATGTTTTTATCCCGAAGCCTATCAACCCATTTATTACAACAGGTGAGGTTGATGTAACACTGTATCTGCCATTAACGCCTGATGCCTTAAGTGAAAGAGGTGTATGACTGCTGTTCACAGATGAGTTTCTTGTTATAGGGTATATGACAATTTTATCAATGGTGGGTTTTTGAGTGTCAGTTACATTAAGATCAAACAGCAGAGGGTTTACCGGATTCTCTGACGATGACTCCCTTACCTCAAAATGGAGATGTGGGCCAGCCGATCCTCCGGTGTTACCTGACCATGCAATAAGCTCTCCCTGTTTAACCTGAAACTGATCGCGTGCAGGGTAGAGTGTGATACTAAAATCCTGCTGCTCATATTGTTTTGAGACTACATACTCCTGAATGTCCTTCCTGAAACGGTCGAGATGCCCATACACTGTTGAATAACCGTTTGAGTGTCTGATATATATAGCTTTACCAAATCCGAAAGGGCTTACACTTATACGATAAATATAACCATCAGCAGCAGCTTTAACCTCTTTCCCTGTTACTCCACCGGTTTTAAAATCAAGTCCGGAATGAAAATGATCGGCGCGCAACTCGCTGAAACTGGCAGAGAGGGCAGGGGTAAAGCTCATCGGGTTAATAAATATCTCTCTGTCAGATACCTGGCTGAAAAGAAGCAGCCATGGTGTCAATGCGAAACAAAACAATAAGACAATCTTCTTCATAATAATAGTCTGAATATCAACAGGAACAGGTAATGATAGCTGCATGCACAGCGGCATCTATCCTCAACATTTTCCTGCTCAGGCTGCAAATCTATATCTCCCTTCTGTAAGCACAAACTATTATCTGCTTTTTTTTGAAAATCGGTAGACTATTAGTAATTTTGTAAGAAATAAACTCACTATGGTTGTAAAGGGATATGAGGAATATCTTTTAATGAAACGCTCAGTTGAAGAACTTATTCTTAAGTATGAAGAGCTTAAGAATGAGGTCGGAGATCTGAGAAATGAGCTTTCAGAGACCAGAGGAGAGTTGGAAAATAGAAATGAAGAATTAAAAGAGCTTAAGAGTCGCTATGAGCGGATGAGGTTTTCAGGAGCAATCCTTGGAAACAGTGAGGATACTGAGATAGCGAAGAGGAGGGTAAATGAGCTTGTGCGGGAGATAGATAAATGTATTGCTCTTTTAGACAGATAATATATAGACAATGGATGATAAACTTTCTATCAGGGTTAATGTAGCAGACAGATATTATCCATTGAAGGTGGAGAGTGAGAATGAGGAGCGTATCAGGAAGGCAGCCAGGTTAATCAACGAGAAGGTGCTACAATATAAGCAGCGCTACGTTGATAAAGACATACAGGATTTTTTGGCAATGGCAGCTTTACAATATGTGATCAGACTCATTGAGATAGAAGATAAGGAGGGTGATGAGACCCTTGAGGAGGGAATGAAGGATTTAACAGAGAGAATAAATCTTTGTCTGTCAAAAAAGTAAATACGCGTTCTTTAAAATAGCAAGAAATCGGCCCGCATTGTTTCTCTATTCATTTTGGAAACTCAACAATTTAAACTTTGGAGTTAGTCTTGCGTTATTTAGGACAGGCCTCATCCTGCGAAAGCAGGATCACGCATTGCGTGACAGTGGAAGCCCGAGATAAAACGGCTGCTCCAGCCATGTAGATATGGGGTTTTTTAAAAGTTGGAGAGACTCTGCGGGTTTTTTATAAATATAATTTTAAGAAGATGATAATAGGTACTATAACATCAGGGTTAATGGCTGCAATAGCAGGAGGAACCCTACTGGCGGGTATAAGCGTTTCCTACATTCTATGGCAGGGACTGCTCAGGACCAAAAGAAAAAAGATAATTTCTGAAGCTGAAAGTGAGGCAGAAGTAATAAAGAAAGAGAAGATACTACAGGCAAAGGAGAAATTTCTGCAACTCAAGGCAGAACATGAGAAGGTAATAAATGAAAGAAACAATAAGGTCGCTCAGGCTGAAAACAGAATAAAACAGAAAGAGTTAACTTTATCTCAGAAGATAGAAGAGGCGCAACGTAAGAAGAATGAGGCTGATGCCATTAAGGAGAACATATCGACACAGCTCGATCTTCTTGAAAAGAAATCGGAGGAGCTGGATAAGCTGCACCGCTCACAGGTTGATCAGCTAGAAGCTATTTCCGGTCTTTCGGCTGATGATGCCAGAAACCAGCTCATTGAATCATTGAAGGAAGAGGCCCGTACGGGAGCCATGTCTTATATAAACGAAATTCTCGATGATGCCAAGTTGACTGCATCGCGTGAGGCAAAGCGTATTGTGGTTCAGGCAATACAAAGGGTTGCTGCAGAGACTGCAATAGAAAACGCAGTGACAGTATTTCATATTGAGTCTGATGAGATAAAAGGCCGCATTATAGGCCGTGAAGGCCGTAATATCAGAGCACTGGAGGCAGCAACAGGTGTTGAGATTATTGTTGATGACACTCCTGAGGCTATTGTCCTTTCAGCCTTCGATCCGGTACGCCGTGAGATAGCTCGTCTGGCATTACATCAGCTTGTGACTGATGGACGTATTCATCCGGCAAGAATAGAGGAGATTGTCGACAAGACCCGTAAACAGGTAGAGGAAGAGATAATTGAGACAGGTAAAAGAACAACCATTGACCTTGGTATTCATGGTTTGCATCCTGAACTCATCAGATTGGTTGGTAAAATGAAGTACCGCTCCTCATATGGACAGAATCTGCTTCAGCACTCAAGAGAAGTTGCAAATCTTTGTTCAATAATGGCATCTGAACTGGGTCTTAATCCCAAACTTGCAAAACGTGCCGGGCTGTTACACGATATTGGTAAGGTGCCCGATGATGAACCAGAATTGCCACATGCTGTCCTGGGAATGAAACTGGCTGAAAAATATAAGGAAAAACCAGAAGTAATAAATGCTATTGGAGCACACCACGATGAGACAGAGATGACCACCCTCATCGCTCCTATAGTTCAGGTGTGTGACGCTATCTCAGGTGCAAGGCCTGGTGCTCGCCGTGAGGTAATAGAATCTTATATTAAACGTCTTAATGAGCTTGAATCACTTGCATTGTCTTATCCCGGTGTATTAAAGACATACGCCATACAGGCCGGCCGTGAACTCAGAGTCATTGTCGGAGCCGATAAAGTGACGGATAAAGACACTGAAAACCTCTCATTTGAGATCGCCCGGAAAATTCAAAATGAGATGACATATCCGGGACAGATAAAGATAACAGTCATAAGAGAAACGAGGGCAGTTAATTACGCTAAATAATTTCAATAAAAGGGGGGATTTATCTCCCCTTTTTTATTTAGTTTTATATCTCAAAATCTGCGACAATGAAGAAACTGAAAGTTCTTAACATCGTAGGGGCCAGGCCACAGATTATTAAAGCCTCAGCAATAAGCCGGGCCATAAAGAATGAGTTTCCAG
>QKCK01000311.1 GCA_003245695.1 Bacteroidota bacterium
ATAGGAACAGAAATACCCAGATTTGTGCCTCTGAGACGAAAATATGAGTCACCTGTAACATTTTCCACTTTGAATGTCATTTCCTTGTATCCATCTCCCAGGTCTTTCCATTTCATGCTTTTAACTCCGGCAAGGTCAACTACTCCTCCGGTAGAATCAAAACGGGCTATCACAGATGTTGTTCCGACAGTATCAATATTATACGCCGCACTGGAAGGAGATAGTAATCCGCTCACCCTACCTCTGATAATATCTACATGGTCAAGATTTCCATTATCATGAATTTTAATTTTTATCCATATTGACCGGCTTTTGGCATGATAACACTCTCCCATTGAAGAATTACCTATATAAAACCCAAGCTGATCAATAAGATTTCCCTGAACCACAAAAGCATTTCCCGAACGCATCCCGTCAACAATCCCCTTTGCATCCTTTGACCTGACACCTACATAAGTTCGTTCATATTCGCCCGGATAGAAATCGTTAATTGTATCATGGAAGTCAGAGTTTGCAAAGAGCCACCAATGACGGCCTTCACTTAACATTGCATCCCATAATCCTCCGACCTTTGCTGCCATTATACCGGTACCTCCATATGTGCAATCGCCTGTGGAATTTGATCTCCGTGAATATTCACCCCGTTCCGGTGCTTTCTGATGACCCGGCATACTTCCAAAACCAAAGCACACTTCAGGACAAATATTATTCATATCTCTGAAGTCTGAAATAACATATTTCCCTTTTCGTTCCGGATGATTAGGAATAACCCAGGCACAATACCTGTAATTCTGTTTTAACCACTCAATTGCTTCAAGAGCCTTATCATGTCCACTGTTACTGCTTTTTATCCAACCATTTGCTCCTGAGTCATCAGTATCGCGGTCATCGAATTTGTATTCAAATTCAGCAACTGCAGCGGCATCGGGCAGAGTACTGAACTCATTACCGATAATACATACACTGGCATGATCATGACCCGGCACATTCCATTCTACACCCTGAAATATTATTTTATCAGGATACCTTTTTCTGGCTTCAATAATGCCGCTAAAGGAGAAGTCCATTATTGACTGCCACCTCCACATTTTTCTATGGATCTGGTTATCTGATCCTGGTGCACTTTCAACTCTGCCTTTAATAGAATCGGGATTCCAAAACACAGCTTTACCCCCATTACAGTCAAAACCTGAAAGCATCCCATTTCTAATACTACTCCCGCCATGCTCTGAATTTGCCCACCAATCAAGGTCAAAATAATAGTTCTTTTCCATCAGATATGGCAATGACAATGTTCCGTCAGTAAATGTGGTATGCTGATGAAAATCACCGGCAAGGTAAGTGACGGAAGACGGCTTATGCTCATTACAACCAGTAAGAAAACAGGAAAGCAGAATCAGGATATTTTGATATTTAAAGTATTTCATAATTTGGAAATTGAGTTTAGCCGGTAATTATAAAGAACAAACAGGGATAAAGATAACTCATACCATCAAACAACTTAACCTGATCATGATTCTTAAGGAATATTTTTGTCGTACAAGTTTAATAAATATCGTTGTGCTTTTGGTTACGTTATAGTTACAAGATTGTTATAGAAACATAAGGGGTTGTCTTCAGGGTTTACGATCGGGCAGATCTCCAGACCAAGGCAAACATGCTTCCTCACTTTTAATCCTGCTCCTTACAAGATGGGTTTTATCGTTTTTGCTATTTATGTCCCCTTTCCTATACAACAAAAAATTTTTACCTGTTTAACATATTTGCATCAACTAATTTCTTAGTTTAGGGGACTAATCTGATAGATGCATTCAGTAACCTATTATACGTTTGTAAAATCAAACCGATGTTTCATAGTAAATATTTAAATAAGTAGTTGTTATGTTTAAAAGTCACCTCCACGCAGCACTTCGATTCATAAAGAACAACAAGATCTTTGTAACAATAAATACTCTAGGCTTATCAATTGCTCTGGCAGTATCATTTCTAATACTTGTTTATGTGATTAATGAGTTTAGCTATAACCATTGTCATAAGAACAGGAGACAGATATACAGAGTCCTCAACTATTATGAGCAATTTGGGAAAAACATGGGTCAAACACCTTATGTTCTGACTTCGACAATAAAAAACGAGATTCCGCAGGCAGAAATGGTTATCAATACATTCCGAATGCGTGATTTCAGGATTAAACTTAATGATGATTTTATCCAGGTTAAATACGCTCTCTCTACACAGTCGGATGTTTTTAATGTTTTTACCATCCGAGTTGATGACAATGCAAAGAGCAATGGAATACTGGATGATCCTGATGCGATGGTTTTATCGCGTGATCTTGCAGATAAGCTTTTCCCCCGGGAGGACCCGGTAGGTAAGGAGGTGATGTGCCTGGTTAACGGAACAGAGGTGTTGTTCAATGTCAAGGCAGTGTTTGATGATCTCCCTGAAAACTCCTCACTCAGAGCTGACTGCTTCATTAACACAAACTGGGGTTTAAATACGACTAATACTATTTTTGAGACCACGAATCCGGAGACAGACTGGAGTCAGGACTGGTGGATAACATGGGTCATGCTGACAAGAACAACTGATATTTCGCAGGCCGGGAAGCTGCTTGACGAGATAGAGAAGAAGGCCAGCACGCAGGGCATCGTGCATAACTACTCACTTCAGAATCTGAGTGACGTTTATCTCAGGTCAGACAACATTGGCAACGGGCTTCCAAGAGGAAACCTCAGGAATGTAAGGTTGTTTGCTGGTATAGCTTTGCTGATCATACTGGTGGCGGTTATAAATTATATAGTACTGTCAACAGCAGTATCAACAGGCAGGGCAAAAGAGATTGGCATCAGGAAAATAGGAGGAGCTGATAACATTATAGTGAGAAAACAGCTGATGACCGAGTCAGTTCTTCTTACCATGCTCACACTCCCGATAGCTTTCATACTCATGTGGAGTGCGCTTCCTGTGGCTGAGCGACTCTTTCAGACCAGTCTTCATATCCTCAGCTCCAACCTGTTTTTATACATAGCATCGGGTATTGGCATAGTACTTCTAAGCGGTATAGCATCAGGAGTTTATACTTCAGCATACCTTTCAAGAATAAATATCAATGATATTCTTAAGAACAGCATCTTCACAGGTAAAAGAAGAGATCACCTTCGATCAGTCCTCATTGTCATTCAGCTGATTATCTTCTGCTCCTTTGTATCCGCAACTCTGATTATCCGTTCGCAGTATCTCTACTCCCTGAACTTTGATCCTGGATATGCAAGTGAAAATATAATACTCATCGAACTCCCTGATGGATTTGATGGTTATCAGACATACCTGAACAGCATAAAATCAAACATTAATGTTGTCAATGCTTCCGGATCATCAACCGGGATACCCACCAGAAACTATGGAGCCAATCTTTTCCACAACTATATGGACAAAGACAAACGGGTTTCTTTGGAAGCACTCTCTGTAGATTATGATTTCATAGAAACCATGGAGATAGAAATAGCTCAGGGGCGTAGTTTCTCAAGAGAGTTCGGAGGCGATATACATGTCAATGTCATTCTCAATGAAGCAGCGGTGAAGGAGTTAAGTATTACAGACCCGATTGGAAAGGATCTTTCAGGCATGAATATCATAGGTGTGGTAAAGGGATTTAATATTCATCCTGTCAATTCCCCTATCCCACCCTTTTATATGTCACTGACAGACGAACACATTCATCAGGCTGTAATTAAATTCAGGCCAGGCAGCCTCACTTCACTACTGCCATTTCTTAAAACCGAATGGGAGAAAGTAGCCATGGACAAGCCATTTAATTATATAACCATTGAAAACCTGATAAAGGATGTTTATACTTCCGAGAGAAATCTGAACTCTATTATAACTCTTGCAGCTGTCTTTACGCTTCTTATAGCATCGATAGGGCTGTTTGGGCTGACTCTATTCATTGCACGTACCCGCACAAAAGAGATAGGGATAAAAAAGGTCTTTGGAAGTACTGAAAAGGCAATAGTATTCTCATTCATTTTCACAAACATTTACCTGGTGACCATTTCAGCTCTGTTATCAGTGCCTGTCACATGGTTCTTTATGTCAAAATGGTTAAACAACTACGTTTATAAAACTGAAATAAAATGGTGGGTCTTTCTGATATCATTTATTATAGCAATGGCAGTTGTAGTCACCACAGCATCAGTGCATGCCATAAAAGCATCACGTACCAATCCGGCAGAATCTCTTAGAAATTCATAATTTCTTTGGATTTATCTCACAACCATAAATAAGAAAGAAGGCTCATTTGACAGAGCCTTCTTCTTATTTATTATTGTGTACTGCATTCTATAATTACAAATATTACAGCAATGGCACATAAATTTCTGTTTTCAGTTTCTCTGGTACTGTCCGCGTTGGGTCATTGAGATATTTTTCAAATACAGGCAGATTACGCAGTTCATAACCAGCAGAAGGAACCCATTCGGAGAATATGGCGTCATATACTACACCAAGATTATTATAGGGGCCCTGATAAGAGAAAACGGCATATTTCCCGCCAGGTATAAGTTTTATATCAACCTCACCTTCAGCCTTTACAGGCTTATGAATAGTAAGACAGATATCAGACCTTAACTTGTTGCTTTCAGTAACCTTAGGGTCATCATAATAAAGACCTATATGTTCTATCCCTGCAGAATAGAGTTTATGCTCTTTTACAAAGCCCCAGAGCTTTGAAAAAGCACCCGGGAAATCAAGGTCGCTGTATGCTCCTGTAAGCCGGATGTATATAGCATTCTTTTCTTTCTCTTCTACAATTTTAGGTGATTTAAGTCTGAATTCAGGATTTGTTTCTTCTCGCTTCATAATGTATATGTTTTTATTTGTTCGGTACTCAGATGGAGTAATATTATAAAACAGCTTAAACGCTTTAGACAATGATGATGGCATCTCATATCCCACATTATACGCAATAGTCTCTATAGGCAGATCAGAGTAACGCAGCAGTCTGGCGGCCGTCTCTACCCTTATGCGGGTGATATAGGCAGCCAGTGTTTCATGCTGAAAAGCCTTGA
Source organism: Bacteroidota bacterium (assembly GCA_003245695.1). Taxonomy (GTDB): domain Bacteria; phylum Bacteroidota; class Bacteroidia; order Bacteroidales; family VadinHA17; genus SR-FBR-E99. Next base: position 5,070 of record QKCK01000311.1, read on the forward strand.
AAATACGATGGAAGTGAAACTCTGAGAAATTAGAAATCCCTGCCAGCATCTTTAAATCCATATCTTCAGTCAGATGGCTGTTGATATATTCCACAACCCTGTTAATACGTCTGATATACTCTTCTTTTGTTGATTGTTTTGTTTTCATGATGCGAAGATAAAGTGAATCAGGGAGCCGGAGCTTTTCCGGTCTTGCTAACTTTTGAGACAATAAAGCTTCACCCTCTGATATATGATAATATTCAAGCTATTGGAGGCAGCCTTTGCAGTGAATATATCATCTGGGGAGATAAGTCCGGCCTTTCTTTCATGATAAGTTGCCAGACTATTTGTTAAATTTTCAGAAAGTACTGGCAAAGCAAATTGAAAGAGATAAAAATGAGATATATTCGGATTTGTATTATAAGCGTAATCCAGTGTTAAATTAGAAATATAAAATCAGACATGAAAAAAACCACGACATGTATCATTCTCTCACTTCTGCTGTTCCAGGTTTTGGCTGCACAACCAGTGAAGAGGAGACAGGCGTATGACATCTCAAGCGACAGGGTATTATATACTGTAGGGTATGCACATCTTGACACTGAATGGAACTGGGATTATCCGACAACAATAAATCAGTACATTAAGAGTACTATGGAAGACAACTTCAGGCTTTTCGAAAAGTATCCTGACTATGTCTTCAACTTCACCGGTTCAAGGCGATACGGCATGATGAAGGAGTATTACCCTGAATTATACAGTCGTGTTAAGGAATATATTAAAGAAGGCCGCTGGTATGTCTCAGGATCATCTGTTGATGAGGGCGAAGTTAACGTCTCCTCGTCCGAGTCACTTATACGCCAGGTATTGTATGGCAATGAATTCTTCAGGAAAGAGTTCGGGACAGAGAGCTATGATTATATGTTACCTGACTGCTTTGGGTTCCCTGCAAATATGCCAAGTGTACTCAATCACTGTGGGATATTAGGCTTCTCAACACAGAAGCTCTCATGGGGTTCAGCCAATGGCATTCCATTTAATGTAGGCATATGGAACGGGCCTGATGGCAAAGGAATTATTGCAGCATTGAATGCAACAAGTTATGTTGGCCGAATAAAACCTGATCTTGACAAAGACCCTGACTGGAATAAAAGGATTGACGACGATATTAAAAACTATGGCATCTCATTCGACTACAGGTATTATGGAGTTGGTGATATCGGAGGAGCCCCGCGCGACCGCGATGTATACAATGCCTCAGGGAGCCTGAATAATGAAGGTACCGGTCTAAAGATACTCCTCACCTCGTCTGATCAGATGTATAAAGACATCACCCCTGAGATACGTAAGAAACTGCCTGTCTACTCCGGTGACCTGCTGCTCACTGAGCATAGCGCCGGGTCACAGACATCACAGGCCTTCATGAAAAGGTTTAACCGCAAGAATGAGATATTAGCACAGGAGGCTGAGCTTGCTGCGTCAGCAGCCTGCTGGGCCGGTAACTCGTCATACCCCATTGAGAGACTCAACAGATGTTGGGACCTGGTGCTGGGCAGTCAGTTTCATGATATTCTGCCGGGCACAAGCCTCCCAAAAGCATATGAATATGCATGGAACGACGAGTTCATTGCAGCAAACGGTTATTCAGCGGTACTCGAAAATGCTATGGGGGCATTCTCCGGCAACCTTGACACCCGTGTAAAGGGCAAAGCCATTATTGTATTCAATCCGGTAGCCTGTGACCGCGAAGATATAGTATCAGCTGAGGTAGAATTTCCTGCTTCACCACAGAACATAACCGTTTTGGATAAGGACGGCAAGATTATTCCTTCACAGATAACCGGGCGTAACGGCAACAAAATATCTTTTATCTTCCCTGCCAGAGTAAAGTCATCAGGTCTGGCTGTATATGACATATATGAGACAACAGACAAACCAGTGGCAAATACAAAGCTCAAAGTAACCTCTTCAACCCTTGAAAACGAATTTTATATTGTTGCCATTGATGAGAAAGGGAACATAGCAAGCATATATGACAGAAAGAACAACAGAGAGTTATTGAGCAGTCCGGCAGATCTTCAGTTCCTTTACGAGGAACCCAAAAGCTATCCTGCCTGGAACATGGACTGGAAAGACAGAAAAAATCCCCCGGTAGCGTTTCTTGATCAGGGCGTGACTATGAATATTGTTGAAAATGGTCCGGTGCGTGTAGCCATAGAGGTAAGGAAGGAAGGCCTCAATTCAGAAATATGTCAGGTCATCAGACTCTCTGCCGGTGAATCTGGCAGGATAGTGGAAGTAGTAAACAAACTTGACTGGCAGTCAAAGGAGGTGTCGCTTAAGGCAGCATTCCCGTTTGCCCTGAAAAATGAAAAAGCAACCTACAGCATGGGAGTCGGCACCATTGAAAGAACCACAAATAACGAAGTAAAATATGAGGTCCCGTCAAAACAGTGGATGGATATTACAGATGTGTCAGGCAAATATGGAGTCTCTATCCTTGAGGACTGCAAGTATGGGTCAGATAAACCTGATGATCATACACTGAGGCTTACACTGATGTTCACACCCAAAGCAAACAGCTTTGTATATCAGAACACTCAGGACT
>QKCK01000349.1 GCA_003245695.1 Bacteroidota bacterium
AAGAATTAATAAACTCTTCATTCATGGGAAGCGGATATGCATTCCAGTTCATCAGAGTCATTCCGTTGAGTATAACCCTGTCTGTAATGCCTTTGCGGTCAATCATAGCATGTGCAAAGTTTATCCTGCCCATACCTTCAACAAATATCTCAAGAAGAGGATTTTTATTGTCAGTAGCCGGAAGATCAATGCTGTTAATACCCTCTCTTCTGTCAAGGACGCCTATAAATCTGCCATCAAGAAAAACTGTGGCATAGTCATGTATGTCAAAAACAGTCAGTTTTCCGCTCTTATGCCCGACAAGCCTTGTTGAATACAACATGAAGCCATAATCCTGACCAAAGGTCTCGAACGATCGTGGCTGTACAACGGGGATTGCTGCCGGGAGATTGTCCCATACTGAGGCAAAGGGTTTCATCTTTATTTCCGGAATATTCATCGCCGGAATTGGCTCAGGTATAGGCGGAAGCCTCTTCCCTTCAGGGAGGTAGCTTCCTATAAGATTTCTTATAGCCATGTATTTGGCTGTTGCTTGTCCCTGCTCATTGACAGGCGCATCATAGTCATAACTTGTTACATCAGGTTCATATCCCTTTCCTCCTGAATTGGCGCCGGCTGTAAAGCCGAAGTTTGTCCCGCCATGGATAACATATAGGTTAAACGATTTCCGGTTGTCCATCAGAAATCGTATTTCACGTAGTATTCCGCTGGTATCAGGTTTTACCCATTTCTCACCCCAATGGGTAAGCCAGCCGGGGTATGTCTCACTTGAAAATACTGGCACTCCGGGGTTAATTGATGAGGCCAGGTCAAAATCACCCTGACTGCTGCCAGAGTCAAGCCCTACTGCGCACCCCGGAAGAGTTCCTGCTTCGAGCATAAAGGTTGTAGGACCATCACCGGTGAAAAAAGGGACATCAATACCATATTTTTCCCATATATTTTTTATTGCAGCAGTGTAGTTTCTGTCGTTGCCATAACTGCCATATTCATTTTCAACCTGTAACATCAGGACAGGACCTCCATTTGTTATAAGAAATGGCCTTATTACGTCAGACAGACGTGAGAGGTATCTCTCTGCTGCTTTCATGTATGTCTGATCAATGCACCTGATCTTAATATCTGCCTCTCTGAGAAGATAGGGTGGAAGTCCTCCGAATTCCCATTCAGCACATACATATGGTCCGGGTCTTATAATTACCCACATACCCTCCTCCTGCGCTGTTGTTATGAAGCGTGCAATGTCATGGTTCCCGCTGTGAAAATCAAATATTCCCTCCTGACTTTCATGATAGTTCCAAAAGAGATAAACTGATATTGTATTGCATCCCATCGCTTTTGCCATTTGAATCCTGTGGCGCCAGTATTCAGCCGGGATCCGCGAAGGGTGCATCTCGCCACTGATGATCTGAAACGGTCTTCCGTCAAGCAAAAAGTCATTGCTTCCTAAAGCAAAGGTATGAGTTGACTTTTCCCTTCTTACAATCTGACCAGCCAGTTGCTGTTGGGAAATGATAAATAATGCAATAAGTATGCTAACAAGGCTGATACTTATTCTTTTCATATGATTATATTATTAGTGTAATTTTGTACCGCAAGTTAGCCTTTTTTTGCATCCTGAACAGACAGGTGTCTCTATTAATCACTGTGGATAGGCTATTAGTAATGCCCTTTTGCATAAAAATAATAACCGGCAAGTACCATGTTTCAGATGCTGAGAGCATCATCAGGAACTTGCCGGTTAAAAATATTATACATTTTTTGCCTGCTAAGGCAGGGCCAGCAGATGAATGACAGTTTATTACGTGTAACTCACAAAGCAAAGAGCAACAAGTGCTGTTCCGTAGCGTTTGTCAATGGTGAGTGACTCAGTGATGACAGTCGGCTCGCCCATGTAAAACTCTGCAAAAGTGCGGTCATGAAGGTCATTCAGGACTGTGTATAACCTCTCTTCAAGAGCTTCCATGTCAAAGTAACCAGCCAGCTCACACACAAGCCCTCCAACTTTCTCTTCGCATGTGTCATCAGTATAAAGCCATGCATGAATGATACCGGCAGAAATATGTTCACCGTAGTACCCATTTGCACACGCCATTATAGTGCAAAGCTCAGAACCAAACGGAGGCATATCAACCTCATCCAATGAAACAAGCTTTGATGTAGCAGGTAATACTGACGAGTAGTTTATTATGTTATACTCCGAAATACCTGCATCATGCAATGCCATGTGATACGAACCCGGGTGAATAGCATACTCGCTGCACCCTGATCCTTTTGTTGCAAAGAACTCATGCGGTACCCTGTTCTGTGTGATCTTTACCATCTTATTCCTGTTTGCCTTTTATTGTTATTAATTGATGTTAAAAAGTGTGCAAAGATATTCAAAATTGAAATATCAAATACTGTTTACATGCTTAATAATTAACGTGGCAACATAATCTTTTTGTTATAAAAATTCAATCGACTGTTAAAGTTATGCATAATTTCTGAAAGAATGCAATAACACAATTATGTGAAAATATGATATCATATTAAATCAAATTATGCATACTGTTACAATAGCATCTTGTATATAATACAGGATGGACAAATAAAAGAGCATCATGAAATATATTTTATTACAATGATCGATAATTGTTTTTACTTTTAAACTCTCTTTAATGACACAGTGGTGATTAATTTATATCAAAAACATGATTCTTGATTATGCATATGATCTTCTTTCGAAAAAGATTACAGACGATCTGAGAATACAGGATGTGCGTATTGGCCCTTTTCTGTCTGCCGTCATTCTTTCTGATGGGAGATGCGGTTTTGCAGCCACATCAGACAGTAAAACCGGATGCTGTAAAAAAGAGAACCGCGACTTCTCAGAATTCACCCCTATGAAAATAACAGGAGAGAAGGTGGCGGACCTTTTTACCTTATCAAAAGACTCTTATATTATTTCAACTCTCAGAAATGCTGTGATGAACGCATTATCTGCCGACGAGATCTATTCAGGAAACCACAAAGTGATTGAAAATTGTGATCCCATTGACCTTATTGATCTATCTCCGGACAAGACTTTTACCCTGGTGGGCGCCTTTCAGTCATATATTAACAGGATCCATTCTTCAGGGAACAGACTTTATGTGCTTGAAATGAATGAGAATGCACTGTCAGACGACCAGAAACAATTTTATGTTCCGGGTGAGGATTATATGAAGGTAATTCCTTTATCTGACGTAGTTATTATTACAGGTCTATCACTGGTGAACAGAACTCTTGACAATATTCTGTCAGCTATACCTGAAAAAGCGATTACTGTTGTTGCCGGTCCATCTGCAAGTGTCGTTCCTGATATCCTTTTCAACCATAATGTAGATATTATCGGAGCAACAGTTATCACCGATCCTGACAGACTCCTTGAACTTGCCTGCCAGGGGGGAGCAGGATATCATCTGTTCAGATATTGTGCGAAAAAAATTTGTATTGTCAGAAGCAGTGAAAGATAAAATTAACGAGAAATGGATAAAGGCCTCTATTATAGGCACTATCTGGGCTGCTTCCGAGATAGTGCTTGGTAGTTTTCTTCATAATCTGAGATTCCCTTTCAGTGGTAATATTCTTACAGCCATTGGTGTGGTATTACTGGTGTCAACCTCGTATAAGTGGAGAGAAACTGGCCTCTTCTGGAGAGCCGGCTTGGTATGTGCCATTCTGAAAACTATGTCACCAAGTGCCGTAATATTTGGCCCTATGATTGCTATTTTCAGCGAGGCTTTGCTGATGGAATTATCTGTACGACTTCTGGGTCGCACTATTGTTGGATTTACATTAGGAGCAATGCTGGCTATGTCATGGAATCTCTTTCAGAAGATAATCAACTATATTATCTTTTATGGGAATGACATCATAGAGGTCTACTCAAACCTGCTCAGATATGCTCAGAAACAGTTGCATATTCAAACAGATATTGTCTGGATGCCGATTCTTGTCCTTCTCTCACTGTATGCCATCTTCGGATTTATTGCCGCTGTCACCGGAATCAGAACAGGAAGAAAGATTATCTCCAAAGAGTTTGTTATTACTCCTTCAGGAGGCAAAAGGTCAGGTGGCGAAGTAAAACAGGTTGTGAAAAACGAGCATCAGTATTCATTAACCTGGCTTCTCGTAAGTTTTTTTCTTATGGCACTGTCCTTTTATCTTCTAAGTAATACAGAATGGTATATATGGAGCACCTCTGTCATTGCTGTCGTCATTCTTTGGGCATCACGATATAAAAGAGCTCTGAGGCAGCTTTCCAGACCGGGTTTCTGGGTTTTCTTTGTGGTTATAACACTAATAACAGTATTTGCTTTCTCGTGGGCAGCTGCCTCCGAAAATACTCTCGTGGATAACCTTATTACGGGAATTCAAATGAATTTCAGAGCTGTGGTTATTATTGTTGGTTTTTCAGTGCTTGGTACTGAATTATATAATCCGGTGATACGGGAGTTTTTTCTGAAAACTTCATTCAAACATCTTCCTGTTGCCCTGGAGCTCTCTGCTGAGAGCCTGCCTCTCTTCATCTCTGCAATACCTGATTTTAAAACAATTCTTAAAGATCCGGTGACTGTCTTCTATAGTTTTTTTGAACATGCCGACAGCCGTTTGGAAGAGATAAAAAAAAGGCATTCGGGTATTAAAACCACGTTTATAATTACTGCACCTGTTAATACTGGTAAAACCTCATTTCTGAGAGGTGTTATTGCTGATCTCAATAAGAGGGGTATTGCCCCAACAGGTTTTATATCCGAGAAAATTATTTATGACACCGATAACTATGGATATGACATTGTAAGTCTGTCTGATGGCAGCAGAACAAATCTAATGCGCTATGGCCGTATAGATGGACTCGACGTTATCGGGCGCTTTTCAATCTTTCCGGAAGGAGTTAATGCTGGAAACGCAATACTCAGGTCATGCCTGCTAAATGGTGGAGAAATAATAATTGTTGATGAATTGGGACCTCTCGAACTGAAGGAAAAAGGCTGGGCTGAAAATGTTTCCTCTATCATTGAAAATGATGAATGCCATCTCTTGATTACTGTACGCGAAACGCTTGTTGAAGAGGTGGTTAACAAATGGCACATCAACAATTATATTTTATTCAGGGTTATTGAGACAGATGAATTGACTGTAGCTGAAACTATAACCCGGGAACTTCTAAGAGAGAAAAACAAAGACTGAATCTTGTAATCCTGAATCATTACTGACAACAAACAGAAGCCAATGAGTGCGATCTGTCAGTTATTGGAGTGCGCTGAGATTCAGGAGAGAGAGTGATGCTGATGTCTTCTTTGTGTGTGATATAAGATGACAGAGTAAAGATAAAGGGGGGGCTAATAAGAATATTTATGAAAGTCAATGTCTGCAATACAAAAAAACTGTCTGAGTTGATAAGCGCCCCCCTTTTTGAGCGTTGTAAATATATTTAAAACAATTTTCAGAAACAAAAAAGAAAGTCATTAAAAAACTGTTTTAACAAAACATTAAGTTTTGAAAGTTACTGAAGCTCCCATCATTTCATTTGCTATGGAGGGCAGATGTGGTCCTATGTTTTTAAACATTGCTATGAATATCCTATATTGACAATGACAAATTATAATTTTTTAATTTTGCGGCCTGAATAAAAGTAAGGGGCAGGGAGATGAAGATTTTTCAAGATATTGGACTTCATGTTGTTTCGTTTTTTATGTTGTCTGTTTGCATTATTGTCCCTGTTCATGCACAGGAATTTGCCGATACAGCTACTCATAGAGAAGTCGCTGTAGAAGAGGTTGTTGTGACAGCAGCAAGGATAAATGTTCCATTTTCAAAAACATTGCGTTCTGTTGGCTTAAGCACCTCGGGCGATTTGCGACTCAGCGTTCATGGTGAGACAAGCAGTGTAATGGAACTGCTGCCAGGAGTGGATGTAAGACAGCGTGGTGCTCCGGGACAACAAGCTGACATCAGCATTCGCGGAGGCACATTCGATCAGACCCTTGTGCTTATTGACGGCGTTAATGTTTCTGACCCTCAGACAGGTCATCATAATATGGATCTTCCCTTTGATATATCGGCTATAGAACGTATTGAGGTGCTTAAAGGTCCAGGTGCCAGAATTTTTGGACCTAACGCATTTAATGGTGTCGTTAATATTATTCTTAGGGAGCCATCAGAGAATAGGGTTTCAGCAAGAATAACTGCCGGAAGCCATGACTACACCTCTACAGGTGTTACTGCGTCAGTGAAAACTGACAGCATGAGTGACTTGCTGGCCTTTAGTAATACAGCGTCTGATGGATATATTTATAATACCGATTTTAAAAATGTTTCGCTCTTTAATAGGTTCTCATTTTCATCAGGTAAGATGGGTATGGAGCTTCAGACCGGTTATTTCGTAAGATCATTTGGCGCAAATAGTTTTTATTCCCCCAGGTACCCTGATCAGTATGAAACAACAAAATCTGTTTTTGTCTCATTGAAGACTAGTCTTTCTGAAAATATCAAACCTCTCTTTTACTGGAGAAGACATCTCGATTGTTTTGAGCTCTTCCGCTATGATGCGCCTGAGTGGTATACCGGGCCAAATTATCATATGACTGATGTCATGGGATCAGACTTTAATTACACTCTGCAAGAGGGAGAGGGAGTTAGTACATCACTCGGTTACAGTGTCAGGTATGAGCGAATAATCAGCAATAAGCTGGGGAATCCACTCGATGAAGATATAGTTATCAAAGGTGTTGACGGAACAGTATACTCTCTTGGCGATACGAGATTTAATGCGGGGGTAATGGCAGAGCAGTCTTTCTCTGGAAGACGATGGAGCTTCTCGGGCGGGCTACTTGTAAATTTTAGTACTGCCTCGGAAAAGAGATTTACGTTATACCCGGGTTTTGATGCCGGATGGCTTATAGGCAGGAATACAACTCTCTATACCAGCCTGAACCGGACACTCAGGAGCCCAACTTTTACAGATCTTTATTATAATGACCCGGTGAGCATTGGTAATCCTGACCTTCACCCTGAAGAGGCATGGGTGGCGGAAACAGGAGTGAAATACAGTAAAGGGGCTCTGAAATCTGAAGCATCTCTCTTTTGCCGTTTTGGACGTAATATGATCGATTGGGTAAGACCAAACGACTCAGAGAAATGGCAGGTGACAAACCTGACACACGTAAATATTTATGGTTTTGAGCTATCTGCTGAGTATGACTTCAGGCAGAATGGATCATCATTCTTTTACCTTCTCAGGGCCGGATATGCCTGCCTCTATGCTGATAAATCAAGCTCAGGATATCAATCAAAGTATCTCCTCGATATCTTAAGGAATAAACTTGATCTGTCTCTCACACACAAAGTTTATGGAAAATTCTCCGCCAACTGGTGCTTTTCATGGCAGGACAGGGATGGCGGGTTTATCATGTATAATGGTGGTGTGGCAGACACGGAGGAGACTCCTTTTAGTGACCTTCTGCTGCTTGACGGAAGAGTAAACTACAGATATGAAGATTTATTGGTTTTCCTCTCAATAACAAATATTACCGACTCCCAACACTACGAT
>QKCK01000277.1 GCA_003245695.1 Bacteroidota bacterium
AATTCCATATTGCAACAGGAATAGTACCTTATAATTATCTAAAATGATTATTACAGGCACAACCGATAATTACTTACTTTTGCAAAATAAAGAAAACCGTTCGGTTTAAAAAACTAAAGTGCCATGGATTTCACTGCTGCAATCAAGATATTAATAAGAGATCTGGAAGAGACACGCGATATAATTGAAGAAATAGCTGAAACATCTGAAAGACATTCGGCTGAGCTAAAACTGGTTAAAACAAGAATCAATAGTGCAGTTGAGACAATCTCCCTGCTTCCGCATCTCATTCATCAACAGCAGGAAAAAATACAATCACCATCTGCAGACATAAAGGAGAAAAGCAAAAACCAGGAGGAGCATACAATAGAAAAAAGAGAGCCTTCTTTAAATGATATGAGCCCGGAAGAGATACAGGTATCTGACATCAGCAATAACATTAGCAGCAGTTTATCAAGTGACAATGAGGCATCCGGCGATGACATCCTGTCTCTCTCAGAAGAACCATCAGAAATACCGGCAGAAGTACCTGAAGGCGATACTGAAAATCACTCCAGGAGCATTCTGGCAGACCGTTTTTCTTCAGACAGTATTCTGGGAGAAAAAATAGGCACCCAAAAAACAGATAGTGATGTTGCTGCCAGGATAGGCAACAAACCAATAACTGACATTACAAGTGCAATTGGCATCAACGACCGCTTTTTTTATATACGTGAATTATTTGGAAATAATTCTGAAGAATACTCAAAGACACTTAGCCGACTGAACAAAGCCGCCTCCCTGGCAGAAGCCCTAACCATTCTCGATAATAGTGCCGTTTCAAAGCCTGGCACGGAGGCATATACCTCTTTCACAGAGCTGTTAAAGAGAAAATTTCCATCCACATGAGCAAGCTATACCTGGTACCTACACCCATTGGAAATCTTGGCGATATCACACTACGAGCATTGGATGTACTGCGTAGCGCTGACCTCATTCTTGCCGAAGACACACGTACCACAAAGATACTTCTGGCACACTACGACATTAAGGCTCCGCTGCAATCTCACCACAAGTTTAATGAGCATAAGAGTGTTGACTCTGTGTGCGACAAAATAGAGAGTGGCACAATAGTTGCATTAGTCTCTGACGCCGGGACACCGGGCATCTCTGACCCAGGCTTCCTGATAGCTCGACGCTGCCTGGAAAGAGGGATAGAGATTGAGACCCTCCCTGGTGCCACCGCGTTTATTCCTGCACTGGTAAGTTCCGGACTACCATGTGACAGATTCTGTTTTGAGGGTTTTCTCCCACAGAAAAAGGGAAGACAAAAGAGGCTTAGTGAGATTATGTCTGAAGAACGAACGATGGTTTTTTATGAATCACCTTTCAGGGTAGTTAAGACTCTGGAACAACTGTCAGAAGCCCTTGGCCCTGACAGGAAAGCTGCTGTATCCAGAGAATTAACAAAAAAATTCGAAGAGATAATCAGAGGCTCACTGGCTTCAGTATCTGAACACTTCAGAGCCAACCAGCCCCGTGGTGAATTTGTCATAGTGGTGGAAGGAGCCAGAAACAAAACAAAAAAAGAACCGGAGGACGAATGAGTGTCACATACAGGCTTATATCAATTACAACCCTGATTATGCTACTACCTCTGAGTATTTTCTCTCAGGGTATCAAAGGCCGCATCACAAACGAAAAAGGAGATCCACTACCATTCGCAACAGTATATATTAAAGAGTCAAGAATGGGCACCGCCTCAAATCTTGAAGGATTCTATGAAATATCACTTCCTGACGGCAGATTCAGTGTAACCTACCAGTTTCTGGGGCATAAGCCGGTTGAGGAGATAGTGGATATATCAGGTAAGGTCACTGTGAAGAATGTAGTACTCAGTGAGCAGGTTTTTGAGATGCCTGAAATAGTTGTCAGGGCAAATGAGAAAGACCGCTCGTATTATATCATGCGAAAGGCTATAGGCATGGCTCCATGGCATCTTAAACAGATAAAGAGTTATGAAGCTGAGGTATACATAAAGGGTGGCGGAGTTATTAACAGGTTACCCAGGTTACTGAAAAAGCAGATGAAAGCCAGCGCTAACGAAAATGAGATAAAAGAGGGCAAATACTATTTCAATGAATCTGTAAACATTATATCCTTTTCTTCTCCTGATAAATATGTTCACAGGGTTGTGTCATCAAGATCCAATATGCCAGTGAATGACGCCTCTGCCTCGCCCATGGATTTTATTGAGGCAAGCTTTTACCAGCCGGTCATTGCCGATATCGCAATCTCGCCTCTGGCTCCAAATGCCTTCTCGCACTACAACTTCAGGTTTCTTGGGTCTACACGCCAGGGCACAAACACCATAAGTAAGATACAGGTAATACCAAAACGAAAGAGCCAGCAGCTTTTCTCCGGCACAATCTTCATCGTGGAAAATGAGTGGGCCATTCAAAGCCTTGACCTGGTTAACGAGAATATGGCCGGTATAATTAAGATAAAACAACTCTATCTGCCAGTTGAGGGAAATATATGGATGCCAGTAAACCACGATTTCAAAATCGACGTTTCAATAATGGGCATAAAAGCTGAGGCGTCATATGTAAGCAGCGTCAAATACACTCGTGTTGAGCCTGACAAGGATCTACCTACCCCTTCAGGCATGATTGCATCAAACAACCCATCAACAGATATTGTAAAGGATCCGATAAACCAGAATGATCTTGATGAGATTGAGGATATCCTCTCCAGGGATAAAATCTCTACCCGCGATATGGCACGTCTCTCCAGATTGAATGAGAAGATATCCCAGCCTGAAGAGAAAGAATCTCTTGAGATCAAGGAGACAACAACATATATCATTGACAAGGACGCAACGCAAAAAGACAGTGCTTACTGGGAAAGAGCAAGACCAATTCCATTGTCTGAAAATGAAAGAGTTTCTATACCCGTTAAGGCTCCTTCTGACACTACATTACGAAGATCAAATACTGTTACTATATCAGTTGGTGTCAACGGCAGTGATAAAAAGAAGAGCGGAAACTTTACAAAAGCCTCAAGAGCCATTATTAATGGCAGGAGATGGGAAGTTAATAAAAACAACTCTCTCTCATTTGATGGACTCATCAGCCTTAAGACATTCTCATTTAACACGGTCGATGGTTTTACTGCAGGCACTGGCCTTACATGGACATTAAAAACAGGTGAGTTTTCAAAACTGGATTTTAATCCCTCAATAAGATATGCGTTCAACAGGCAGGATCTGATGTGGAGTATTAACAGTGGGTTCAACTGGGACCCAATACACAGATCATGGATAATTATCAGAGCAGGCAGTATGTCACAGGATTTTGCCCAATCCGGGATAAATCCATTCATCAACTCACTCTCTTCGTTACTCTTCAGGTATAACTTCATGAAGCTTTTCAAAAATGACTTCATAACAATGAGTTACAAGACGGAGATAACAAATGGTCTTACGGCAAGACTCTCTGCTGGTTTTCAGAATCGTTCTGTCCTTGAGAATTCTACAGACTTTTCCATATTCAGGCCTGACAGAGAATATACCCTTAACATCCCCGACAATGATTTTATCAGAGGTGATGTACCTGGTTTCAGTTCATTTACTCCTGTAAACCACAGAAACGTCTTTATTTCAGGAGAGTTATCCTATACGTTCAGGCAGTTTTACAAAATGCAAAACTCAGTGAAGGTAAATATGCACTCAGAATCACCGGTGATGACACTTTCGTGGAAACATGGATATAATTATAACGACACTCTCTCTGCCCACTATGATTATCTTGGAGCAGGAGTGAGAATGAACCGTAGTCTTGGTGCCATGAGGCACATAGAGTGGGATTTGGGAACAGGCGGATACATTAATGCCAGAAACCTGCAATTCCAGGACATGAAGATATTCAACGCACAGGAATCGCCGGTACTGATAAACAACTATAGCGACGCTCTGTTTCTTAAGAGGCATTATGAGATTGCAACGCCCACTTTCTTTACAGAGGCTCACATAAAATACACCACACCCTGTCTGCTGATAAAAAGAATGCCTGTCTTAAGCAGAACACTTATGCGTGAGAATGTAAGTATGGCTTATCTCTATACACCACAATATAAAAACTATACCGAATTCGGATACTCAGTAAGTGAGATATTCTTTCTGGGAGAAGCAGGAATATATGCCGGGTTCCGTGATCTTAAATTTGATGGACTAGGGTTCAAAATCATCTTAAGAATCAAATAACCCTCTTTTTTTAACACATGATCACCTCAGACACAGGGTCCTAATAACACAGGTTCTGTTTCTGAGATGATCAGCACTATATTTTAATCAAACGGCGGAGGGGTTGTATTGCTATTGAATGAAAAGTCACTGAAATTAGGTCCTATATCGTCATTCATTTTTGATCCCATAGTATATACTCCTCCCGGTGAAGAAACAAGATCCTCATCCTCGGCAAAGTCGTCGGGTTCAACAAAAAGAGCCCTCTCCTCTTTAAATCTGAGCTGTACCTCATCTGTGGGACCGTTTCTGTTTTTAGCAAGAATTATTTCAGCAAGGCCCTTTGTTGACTGGCCCTCCTCATCCTGCATCAGTCCCATCTTTTCAGGCCGGTGAATAAACACCACCATATCAGCATCCTGTTCAATGGCACCAGACTCCCTGAGGTCAGAAAGCATCGGCTTTTTATTACCACCACGCGTCTCTACTGACCTGTTTAGCTGTGAGAGAGAGAGAATAGGAACCTCAAGCTCCTTTGAGACACCTTTCAGTGAACGTGAAATAGCACTTACCTCCTGTTCACGGCTCCCTGAATCTGGTGGGCCGGTCATAAGCTGCAGGTAATCCACAATTACAATGTCAAGTTTATTCTGAGCCTTCAGTCTACGGCATTTAGCCCTCAGTTCGAACACAGATATTCCCGGTGTATCATCTATATAAATAGAAGCTTCAGTAAGAGCCTTTATTCTGCTCTCAAGCATCGACCATTCCTGTGGTGAAAGTCGTCCATTCTTAATTTTGTCCCCGGCAATCTCCGTCTCGGAGACAATAAGCCTGTTCACCAGTGAAACAGCAGACATCTCAAGAGAGAAGATTGCAACCTTACGGCCATGATCAATAGCCATGTTTCGTGCCATTGAAAGAGCGAAGGCTGTCTTTCCCATTGATGGTCGTGCCGCAATAATAACAAGTTCGCCCTTCTGCCACCCTGAGGTCAAACGGTCAAGTTTAGTAAAGCCCGAAGGCACACCCACCAGGGCATCTTCTTTTTTGCCTGCCTCCTCTATCTCACTGATCGCCCGTTTGATAACCTCATGTATGGGCGCCATCTCATGCTTTATATTGCCCTCTGCAATTCTGAAAAGCTCATCTTCACTCCTGTCAAGTAACTCAGTAACATCGAGGCTGTCTTCATACACAAGGTTCTGAATAGTTGTGGTTGCCCTTATAAGCTCTCTCTGAATATACTTCTGAAGAACAATTCTTGAGTGATACTCAATGTTAGCTGCTGACACCACTTTTGATGTAAGCTCAGTAAGATAAACAGGACCTCCTACATCGTCAAGCTCATTCTTACGTCTTAACTCCTGCATTACAGTAAGAAGGTCAACAGCCTCATCACGCTTATTTAAATCTATGATTGCAGAAAATATCTTCTGATGTGCCGGAGTGTAAAAAGTCTCCGGCCTTAGAATATCTATGATCATTCTTGCAGCCTCTATCTCAAGCATTGCAGCTCCAAGGACTGCCTCCTCCATCTCCGGAGACTGAGGTGGTATTTTCCCCCCTTCAGGGATAATCATCACTGACTGTTTTTTATCCTGCCGTGATTTAGATGTTTGCGGTGGCATTGTATAATATTGAAATTAAGTCGAATTCATTTCTCACGGTAACAATCCGCGAAGAGATCAAAAATACGCAATACCATATATCAGAGTCACCAACCATTTGTTTTGTTTCGAACATTTTTTTGTTAACAACATGTTGATAACGGAATTCCACTTTTGATACTGTATTATTGAAAAGGTTGAATTAAATTTGAAGTCTGACCATTCAGTGTTTTTATGGTAGTCTTTCCTAAAGCAAAAGTAAATATAGGTTTAAGGATCCTGGAGAAAAGACCTGATGGGTTTCATAATATTGAGACCTTCTTTTACCCCGTTCCCTTATCTGATGCGCTTGAATTTGTCGTAAGGAAGGATGGCCGTCAATCTGACTCTTTAAAGATCACAGGAGTGATGACTGACAATGATCCGGAGAACAACCTGGTGATAAAGGCAGTGAAGGTAATGAGAGAGTCATTCAGCATCCCTTACCTTAAGATTCACCTCCATAAAAACATACCAGTAGGTGCTGGCCTGGGAGGCGGATCATCAGATGCTGCAGGGATGCTTAAAGCACTTAACAGGTATTTCGGATTTAATCTCACATCCGAAGAGCTTCATTCATTTGCCGGCAGACTGGGAAGTGATGCCCCGTTTTTTATTGAGGCTACACCATCATTTGCTGAAGGTGTAGGAAATATACTCTCAGAGTTTCCAATAGATCTCACAAGCTATCACATTGTCTTACTCAACCCCGGCATTAACATCAGTACTATTGAAGCATATTCAGGTTGTGTACCCTGTCCTACAGGTTTATCGCTCCGTCAGATGCTCACCCTTCCTGTAGAGGAATGGAGAGGCAGAGTTGTTAATGATTTTGAACTCAGTATTTTCATGACCCATCCACTGATAGGACAGATAAAGATGGCATTATATGAAGCCGGAGCTCTTTATGCTTCTATGTCAGGAAGCGGATCAACTGTATACGCCATTTTCAGAGAAAAGAAAGACCTGCCCGAATCGCTCACTAAATTCATAATTTACGAAGGGCAGGCCTGAATCTGAAGATCTATTCTTTTATCCTATTTCCATCAACAAAGTGCCTTTGGTAACCCTGTCGCCAGGGTTTACATCTATCTTCTTTACCACCCCTGATATCTGGCTTTTAACCCTGTTCTTCATCTTCATTGCCTCAAGTATCATCAGATCATCTCCTGATTTAACCTGTGAGCCTGTTTCAACGAGGATCTCAACTATAGTTCCTGGTATGAAGCTGATAACCTCTCCAGGTAAGGCGGGAGAATAGGGTTTTCGGCTTTTATAGCGTGGACTTAGGTTTGTAATGTACTGTGTATCTTCAATCTGCAGCTTTTCAAGCTCTTTATTTTCCATAAGGCTTCGTTTTTGTTATTCCTAAAATGGAGGCAATCCGTGTTTCTTTGATGGCATCTGGACATCCTTGTCAGCAGAGACCTCAAGGGCATGCAGCAACAGTTTGCGCGTCTCTGACGGTTCTATAACAGAATCAACGTATCCTCGTGACGCTGCCACATAAGGATTGGCAAATTTCTCCTTATACTCCTCAACCTTCTGACGTCGCATCTCATCAGGATTCTCTGCAGAAGTAATCTCTTTTCTGAAAATTATGTTTGCTGCTCCCTCAGGCCCCATAACTGCTATCTCAGCTGTTGGCCATGCAAATACAAAATCAGCACGCAGATGTCTGGAGCTCATTGCAATATATCCACCTCCGTAAGCCTTGCGTATTATAACAGTGATTTTTGGCACTGTAGCTTCACTGTATGCATAAAGCACCTTTGCGCCATGGCGTATCACACCAGCGTGTTCCTGATCTATGCCAGGCAAATATCCTGGAAGGTCAACCAGGGTTACTATAGGAATGTTGAATGCGTCACAATACCTGATAAACCTGGCAGCCTTGTCTGATGAATCCACATCAAGCACACCGGCCATCTCAAGAGGCTGGTTTGCAACAAAGCCAACAGTATTACCACCAATACGTCCAAATCCAATAACCATATTCTTTGCCCACAGCTCCTGTATCTCAAAGAAGTCAGATCCGTCTGTGACAGCCCTGATGATATCTTTTACATCATAGGGAAGTGTCGGATCACCCGGAACTATCTTTTCGATGTCATAAAGTGGATCCGGAAGTTTTACCTCAACCGGCTCAGCCTTTAAGCTGTTATTTCGTGGTATCAGTGATATAAGTTTTTTTATCTGTCTGAAGCACTCTTCTTCATTTGTGGCAAAAAAATGTGCATTACCTGTGACCTCACAATGAACCCTGGCACCACCAAGATCCTCCATGGATATCTCCTCTCCCAGAACCGTCTTGATAACCTCCGGCCCGGTTATAAACATCTTTGAAATATTCTCCACTACAAACACAAAGTCGGTCAATGCTGGTGAATATACTGCTCCTCCTGCACATGGTCCAAGAATAACTGATATCTGAGGAATTACGCCACTGGAGATAGTGTTTCGGAAGAATATCTCACCATAACCTGCCAGAGAATTAACACCTTCCTGTATACGCGCACCACCCGAGTCATTAATGCCGATAAGCGGAATCCGCATCTTAAGGGCATGATCCATAATCTTTGTGATTTTTCGCGAATGCATCAGCCCCAGTGACCCTCCTGCTACAGTAAAATCCTGTGCAAAGATCGCCACAGGGCTACCATTAATTGTTCCTGTGCCAATTACAACACCATCACTCGGAAGATGTTTCTTTTCCATGCCAAAATCGCGGGCATCATGAGTAACAAACATATCATACTCACTGAATGAGCCGTCGTCAAGAATAGCCATGATCCGCTCCCGGGCCGTGTTTTTGCCCATTGCCTTCTGCTTACCTATCGCCTCTTCTCCTCCGCCAAGAAGCATCTTCTCACGCTTTTCCTTTAACTCTCGTATCTTTTTTTCAAGAGCCATAACTTTGTTTTTTAATGAAATTTATCCTTTTAATCTAATCTGGAAACCTGTTTCTCAGGCCACACAATATTAGTAAATTATTGGTATACCTGCTGACCCCGCAACAACATTTTTTTAGACCAAAACCTTTAATTGGTCTAAGAAACTAAGACATACAACTGATTGCCAGCATATTTACAACTATTGATTTTTCGACTAAATATCACTTGGGAGCAAGCCGGTAAAGCACAAAGGCAATAATGGTGTAAATAATATTAGGGATCCACTGCGCTATCATGGGATTCAGATCACCCTTAAGTGAGAATTGTGAGGTAAACTGTTGAAAAAGAATATAGGAGAAGCTGAGAAGGAGCCCCAGACCCAACTGCATACCTATACCTCCCCGTATCTTCTTGGAAGAGAGAGAGACACCTATCAGGGTGAGAATAAACATTGCAAATGGGGCAGCAAACCGCTTGTGGAACTCATTAAGATAGAGCTTCAGCTCATCGGAGCCTTGCAGTTTAAGCTGTCTGATATATTTACGAAGCTCGCCATAATTCATTGTACCCACAAACTCAGGTGTTCTGCCAAAGTCTGCCGGTGTTATTATCAGGGTTGTGTCAATCCTGGAACCACGGGTTATGTGCTCTCCCAAAGAATCAATATCCCTTATATAATAATTCATTACATTCCATTTATTGATAGAGGTATCCCATCTGACTGTAGAAGCAATGAGTTTTGACTCAAGTTCTCCGCCACTGTTAAAACGCTCAATACTGAAATTTCGCCCCTGTCGTGAATTGGCATTATAGGAATCCATGTATATATATACATTAGGATATACCTGCCGGTGTACCGTATTGATATTTGTCTTCCTGAAACCCGGGTTTCTCCAGTATTTTGCCTCAAAGTCAAGACGTATGACATTCGAATGGGGAATGACAAAATTGGTAAGAGTGAATGAAAAGAGAGCAATAAAGGCAGCTGACATAAAGTATGGCCATAGCATTCGTCTGAAACTCATCCCACTGTTAAGAATGGCAATGATTTCAGTATTATAGGCCATTTTTGAGGTAAAGAAGATGACTGTGATAAATACAAACAATGGCGAAAAAAGTGTTGCAAAGTACGGAATGAAATTGAGGTAATAGTCGAAAATAATCGCCTTTACCGGTGCGTTTTTCTGGATAAAGTCATCAAGCTTCTCTGCAAAGTCAAAAATAACTGCAATACCAAGTATTAGTACAAGAGAAAAAAAGAATGTACCCAGGAATTTTTTTACAATATAGTAATCTATAAGTCCTGGTTTCAGTTTCTTTATACTCTGGCTGAAAGTTGTCTTACTCTTTCTTCTTTCCATGTGCTAAATGTGCCGTCAATAATATGATTCCTGGCCTCAGTCACCAGGCTCAGATAGAATGCCAGGTTATGCATGCTTGCTATCTGGGCGCCCAGCATCTCTCCTGATATCACCAGATGTCTGAGATATGCCTTTGAATATGTACGACTTATCTCAGATGTACTCGAAGAGTCAACCGGAGAGAAGTCATTCTCCCATTTTTTATTTTTTATGTTTATTATCCCATCATTAGTAAAAATCATGCCATTTCTGCCGTTGCGTGTTGGCATTACACAGTCAAACATATCCACTCCCCTGGCGATACCCTCAAGGATATTTGCAGGAGTACCCACACCCATAAGGTAACGTGGTTTATCACGTGGCAGTATCTGGTTTACTTCTTCCAACATTTCATACATAACCTCAGTAGGTTCGCCAACAGAAAGACCACCTATTGCGTTACCCGGCATATCAACTGAAGCAATCTTTTCAGCAGAAGCCCTCCTGAGGTCAGAAAAAACAGACCCCTGAACAATAGGAAAAAGCATCTGTGAGTAACCATAGAGAGGGTCACCCGATCTGAAATGAGATACGCAGCGGTCAAGCCACTGGTGTGTCAGGTTCATAGCCTTAAGAGCATACCTGTGATCACACGGATAAGGTGCACACTCGTCAAATGCCATCATAATATCTGCACCTATCACTCGTTCAATATCCATAACATTCTCAGGGGTAAAAAGATGCCTGGAGCCATCAATATGAGAACGAAAGACAGCTCCTTCCTCTGTCAGCTTCCGGTTGGCAGCAAGAGAAAATACCTGATAACCGCCACTGTCAGTAAGTATAGGTTTATCCCATGATGAAAAACGATGCAGGCCACCCGCGCTCCTGAGAATATCAACGCCCGGCCTCAGATACAAATGATAAGTATTACCCAGTATTATGTGAGCATTGACTTCGCTCTTCAGATCACGATGGAGTACTCCCTTAACCGTACCTGCTGTACCAACAGGCATAAATACCGGAGTTGGAATATCACCATGATCAGTATGCAGAATGCCTGCCCTGGCCGATGTATCTTTATCGCTCTTCTCAATTATGAACATCTGATGCTTTATTACACCGACAAAAGTACTCTTTATCCAAATCATTAGAAACAGGGGTCAAAATATTATCTCATTTGTTTGTCATTTTGTTGAAAAGATTCTTAAGTGAGTATGCCTTTTCTTTATAATATTGCCCTTGTTATGTATGCATCATTTTTTTCATCAGAACCATTGCACATCGCCCTTCTATCTCTTCTTGGGTTAATGACTGCTATCCAGCTTTTCTATTATTTCAGATACTATCGCAGGGCAGCATATTTCAAAACAGAGAAAAAAGAAGATAGTAACACCACTCCTCCGCTATCTGTAATAATCTGTGCCAGAAATGAGGCCCGGAACATAAGGAATTTTTTGCCCCTGGTACTTGAACAAAACTACCCCGACTTCGAAGTGGTAGTTGTAAATGACTGTTCAGAGGATGAGACAGCTGATATTCTTGATCTTTTAAAAAAGGAGAATGATAAGCTGAGGATCTCAACCATACAACCTGATCTTCACTTCTCTCACAGCAAGAAGCTGCCGATGCTTATTGGCATAAAGGCCGCCAGATATGACCATCTTGTATTCATAGATGCTGATTGCAAACCAATCACAGAAAACTGGCTTCGTTCAGTGGCAGAGAGCTATTCTGAAGGATATGATATAATAGCAGGATATGGTGGATATCTGGCCGAAAAAGGGATGCTGAACAAATACATCCGGTTCGAAACGATGTTTATTGCAATGCAATATCTGGGAATGGCCATAGCCGGAAGGACCTATATGGCTGTAGGAAGGAATCTTGCATATCGCAGATCATTCTTCTTCGATAAGGGAGGATTTGGACCATACAACCATGTCCAGTCAGGTGACGACGATCTGTTTGTAAACCGGAATGCCACCTCAACCAACACCGGGGCTATAATAGGAGAAGAAAGTGCGACAATCTCAGTGCCATCGCACACCTTCGATCAGTGGGCAAGACAGAAAAGACGCCACTATTCAACATCAAAATATTATCGCTTTGCGGATAAAACAAGGCTCTTTCTTGAACCTTTTTCAAGAGTATCATATTATGGGTTATTGCTCTTTTTCCTCATAACCCTCATCTCATGGCCCGTGGTGGCTGCGATAGCGCTATTCAGGCTGATTACACGTGCAGTTATAATCAAAAAAGCAACCCATACTTTTAATGAGCAGGGTATCTTTTTTTTCTCTCTCTTTTTTGATATATTGCATCCTCTTTTTAGCTCAGTTTTATATCTGACAAGCAGCATAAAAGCCAAAGGAGAACAAACATGGAAGTAGAAGGGAATCTCTCCGAAAAGGCCCAGGTAGACCTTAAAATTGTAGCCAGGGCTTTAAAAGGCGAAGAAATGGCATTCTCCGAACTGCTAAACCGTTACAGGGATTCTGTATATTATGTGATGTTGAAGATGGTTAACAACCCGTCTGACGCGGAAGATCTCACAATCGAGGCTTTCGGCAAAGCTTTCAGACGGCTTTCGCAGTACACCCCCTCTCATGCATTCAGTACCTGGCTCTTTCGCATAGCAACAAATAACTGCATTGATTTCATGCGGAAGAAGAACCAGAGTCCTCTTGCATATGATCAGGATAATGATGATGAGTACAGTCCAGCAAGAAATATTGCTGCTGAGACCCCCGACCCGGAGAAGACACTCATTGATCAGGAGACAGCCCTGCAGATAAATGACATTATGAAATATCTGAAGCCCAGATACAGGAGAATCATCGAACTAAGATACTTCAACGACAGGTCATATGAAGAGATATCTGATGAACTGGGCCTGCCCATCGGCACTGTAAAAGCACGTCTTTTCAGAGCAAAGACCCTGCTTCATGCCATGATAACAAATAAAAAATTCAACCGTGAGTTCCATCACTGAGAAGTACTTTCCTGACCTTACCCCCTTTCAGTATGATTGTTTTTCCCGCCTCGCAGAGTTGTACGCTGACTGGAACAACAAAATAAATGTCATCTCAAGAAAAGACATTGAAAATTTTGAGGTGAATCACCTGCTTCATTCACTGTCTCTTGCCAGATTCATCAGTTTTGAACCCGCGACAAATGTCATCGACATTGGCACAGGAGGAGGTCTGCCGGGAATTCCTCTGGCAATAATGTTCCCTGATGTTCACTTTACCCTGGTTGACTCCATTGCAAAAAAGGTTAAGGTAGCATCCTCCATTGCCGGAACCCTCAGACTGAATAACGTCAGATGCCTGACAGCACGCTCAGAAAACCTGATGGGATCATATGACTTCGTTATCTGCAGGGCTGTGACTGACATGACCCGTTTTGTCGGTCAGACACATCACCTGCTGACAGATAAAAGCCATAATCGTCTCCCTAACGGTTTTATTTGTCTGAAAGGTGGTGATCTTGAAGAGGAACTCACCCCATTCAGCAACATTGCTGTTGTAAATAACATAAGCCAGTGGTTTACCGAACCCTTTTTTGAGACAAAAAAAATCGTCTATTTACCCCTTCAGGGATAAAAAAAATGCAATTCTGGCTATGTAATATGAAAAAAGTATTACTTTTGCATTCTCAAAAACAAGTAAGTTACAACACGAAAATATTCACGAGATGAAAAGGACGTTTCAGCCATCAAGAAGAAAAAGGATCAACAAACATGGCTTCAGGGAAAGAATGTCAACGCCAAACGGCAGACGAGTACTTGCTGCGCGCAGGGCTAAGGGAAGAAAGAAACTTACCGTATCAGATGAGATAAGTCATAAGAGCTAAATGCTGAAAGATATTTTTGAAACCGTCCGATGAACAATCCGGGCGGTTTCTTTTTTTATATTTACCATATAAGAAATTTGTAACAGATGTTGCCGGAAGAAGAAAAAAAGGTTTTGGCTGTCGTGCCTCCATCATTAAGGGCGATATCAGAAGATATCATTGCCGGAGAAAGGATTGATGGCGACAAAGCCATTTTGCTGTACAGAGATGCTGAACTCTCATTACTATCACTACTTGCTGCAAAGGTAAAACACAGAATCAGTGGCGACTATGTCTTCTTTAACAGGAATTTTCACATAGAACCTACTAATATCTGTGTATACAACTGCCGCTTCTGTTCTTTTCACAAGAAACCAGGCGAGGTTGACAGCTGGGATCTAAGTATGGAAGAGATGCTTGACATTGTCAGGGGCTATGATGGCAAAGCAGTAACTGAAGTGCATATCACCGGCGGTGCTCATCCTGACCATGATATATATTACTATGCAGAGCTTATCAGAAGGATTAAAGAGCTGAGACCCGATATAAGCATCAAAGCCTTCTCTGCTGTTGAGCTGAATTATATTATCCGCAAAGCAGGGATGGACTATTCCAAAGGGATAGGGCTGCTTAAAGAAAACGGGCTTGACTCCATTCCAGGCGGAGGAGCAGAGATCTTTGACGAGACGCTTCGCAAGATCATCTGTGGAGACAAAGCCAGTTCAGAAGAGTACCTTACAATACACGAGACTGCCCACAATCTGGGCATTCACTCAAATGCCACAATGCTATATGGCCACACTGAATCAGTGGAGCAACGCATTGACCACATGAACAGACTACGGGAGCTGCAGGAAAGAACCGGCGGGTTTAATGCTTTCATCCCACTGAAATTCAGGAATGAAAACAACAGGATGTCATCCATCCCTGAGGTCTCTGTAATTGAGGACATGCGTAATTATGCACTTTCACGTATCTTCCTTGATAACATACCTCACCTTAAAGCATACTGGCCAGCTATTGGTCGCGACAGTGCTGTAATGAGCCTGGCATTTGGCGTTGACGATCTTGACGGGACAATAGATGACACCACGAAAATTTACTCTCTGGCAGGTGCAGAGGAGACCAGACCTGCTATGACAACTGAGGATATTGTGAGAATGATACGGTCAGCCGGATTCATTCCCGTGGAAAGGGACACCAACTACAAGGCTTTAAAGGAATGGTAATGCTGGGGTATCTGTAATATAATTTTATCTTTGCTTCTGCGTTTTATAATTATTTAAGAAAGCTATAATCAATGAGCTTAAAAGAATTCGTTAAAAGCAGGGTATTCATCAAGCATCTTGCCCTGGCGGTAGTTATGGGAGTCGGGTTGATTTTCATACTCATCATATGGTTGAACATTTATACACGTCATGGACAATCAAGGCCTGTTCCTGATGTCAGGGGGCTGACCCTTCAGGATGCAAGTTATACGGCACGTAAGAATAAGATGAAGATTAATGTCATTGACTCGGTATATACCTCATTTGTTCCACGCGGCTGTATTGCTGAACAACAACCCCTGCCAGGCCACAGGGTAAAAAAAGGCCGTACTATAACCGTTACTATTAATGCCTTCAACCCTGAAATGGTTGCAGTACCTGACCTTGTTGGCCTGCCCCTTCGCCAGGCCCTTGCACAGATTGAGACTGCCGGCCTGCAGATGGGGCAGAGAAGCTATGTCGCAGACATTACCGTTGACTTTGTCCTTAAACAAAAGATACATGGGGTGGAAGTTGCTCCGGGCGACTCGGTTCAGAAAGGGATGGTTATCGACCTCGTCATAGGCAAAGGCTTGAGTGACATGCATACAACCATGCCAAATCTTATGGGATTAACCCTGATAAAAGCAAAAGACGAGATACTGACCTACTCTCTTAATCTTGGGGCTTCGCTGTTTGATGAGACAGTAGCAACAGCATCAGACTCAGCCGCAGCTTTTATATATAAACAGAACCCTGCTTATGGCCCTGATGCATCAATACAACTTGGATCATCAATATACGTATGGCTAACAACTGACTCACTGAAATTGGGTCCTGCCCCTGGCCGTGACACTACAAACATAAGCGCGTCTGAATCAAACTGATCTGATGCTGAGAAAATGGTATATAATCGTCCTGGCTGTTATGGCTGTCATCCCTGAGATCAAAAGCCAGGAGGTGATTACCGGAACATTTATGAATCCTCTGCTATCAGAGAACCATCATAAGAGCAGTACTAAAAATCTGAAGAGTACGCCTGTTTCGTTACCTTTTTATGACGATTTTTCCTATGAAGAGTCATACCCCGACAGCCAGCTCTGGTCAGACAGTTATGTATTCATAAACAACACCTACAGCAACAATCAGTATACCCAGGGAATGGCTACATTTGACGCCATTGATCAGTCTGGCGCGCTTTATCCCGATGCTTCCTATGCAATCTTTGCCGCCGACACACTGACGTCACAACCAATAAACCTGATGTACCTGCCATCTGACAGCATTTACCTGAGTTTTCTTTATGAGCCTGGAGGACTTGGTGATTTGCCTGAAACAAATGACAGTCTCAAGGTACAGTTTTATAACCCGTCGGGGGGAGAATGGAAAACCGTCTGGCTGGCAAAGGGAGGCGGAGACAGAATCTTTAATCTTGCAATGATAAGGATAACTGACTCAAAGTACCTGACATCAGGATTCAGATTCCGTTTTATCAACTATGCATCCCTGGCCTCTGCCACAACAGAACCTGCCAGAGCCGGAAATGCTGACCACTGGAATATTGACTGCGTCACCCTGGATAAAAACCGCACAAGAGGTGAAACGGTAATGCATGATGTTGCATTCACTACGCCTATGCGTTCTCTCCTTAACAATATGGAGGCTATGCCATGGAACCAGTTTAAAAAGGCATATCTCACCGCCATGGGATCAGTGCTAACTGTAAACTACAGAAACAATGATGACATCATCAGAAACTCTACCCGCTCATATACTATAACCGATCTATATAATGACCTGTTGGTAAAGGAGTCTCTTCCCACGGCAAAAAACACCGATCCGTTCACTGATGACCTGTTGGAAGAGTCACTGATATATACATTCGCATCCACCTCTCCTGACTCAGCTCTTTTCCTGATCACCTCAGTGCTTAAGACTGACGACTTTGATCCTAAAGAGAACGACACAATAAGATTTTATCAGTTCTTTGGAGATTATTTTGCCTATGATGACGGCACGGCCGAGGCAGGCTACGGGATAAACGGAGAGGGTTCTGACAATGCTATGGTAGCACTACGATTCAGGTCATTCACACAGGATTCTGTCTCAGGGCTACGTATCTGTTTCAACGATGCCGTCAACAACGCCAACCAGAGATATTTCTATATGATGGCCTGGGCTGATGACGATGGCAAACCTGGTGAAATAATTGCCCAGAGCGATGAATTGCTTGCGATGCCATCAGAAAATAATAATGGTTTTGTCACATTCAGTTTTGACAAACCAGTTTATACAGATTCGTATTTCTGGGTTGGGTGGAAACAAGCCAGTGAGACATTTCTGAATGTAGGTCTTGATATGAACACCCCGCATCAGAATAGATTATGGTATTGGATTAATGGCAACTGGTATGCCTCAGCAGCACCAGGCACTATCCTCCTAAGGCCTGTTATGACAGGAGAAGGTTCAGGTTCCGGGATTGAAGATGAAGAGGATGATTTATCCTCACAGTTCAGCCTCTTCCCTAACCCTGCTCAGCGTTCATTCTCGGTCACTGGCCCGGGTACTGATGCTGAAAAATACAGACTAGCCGTTTATAACCTGGCTGGAGCCGTTGTTCTGACCTCCGATAGCACCAGTGACGTTGACATCAGTCATCTTGCCGGCGGAACATATCTAGTTGTGGTTAAGTCATCTCTCAACAAACCTGTAGCAGTATTGAAACTCATTAAGTCACGGTAGTTAAAAATGGCTGAAGAGGAGCTTAATATACCCGGAGAACAGGATAATGAGCAGGAGATGTTTGAACATTTCCGCTTTTCGGTAGATGGAGGCCAGTCACTTCTACGAATTGACAAGTATCTCTGCAGTCGTATGGAAAACACATCCAGAACAAGGATACAGTCAGCAGCCAATGCCGGTAACATACTTGTAAATGACAATGCTGTCAAACCAAATTACAGGGTAAAGCCGGGTGATGTCATTCAGATAGTACTGCCAGATCCACCGCGTGAGATTGAGCTTATTCCACAGGAGATACCTCTCGACATCGTTTATGAAGACAATGACGTTATTGTAGTGAATAAGAAAGCAGGAATGGTTGTACATCCTGCCTATGGCAATTATACAGGCACACTTGTTAATGCTCTTATGTATCACCTTCAGGACCTGCCTCTGTTCAAGACAGGAGAGATACGTCCGGGGCTTGTTCATCGCATTGATAAAAACACTTCAGGGTTGCTTGTGGTAGCAAAGAATGAGTATGCACAGAATAAGCTCGCCAGTCAGTTTTTCAGGCGTACTACAGGCAGGAGGTATGAAGCATTGGTATGGGGCACTCCCGATCCTGAAGAGGGCACTATCACTGGTAATGTAGGCCGCAACATCAGGGACCGCAAGATAATGCAGGTCTTCCCTGATGGCAGTCAGGGCAAGCACGCTGTCACTCATTATAAAGTTCTTGAGCGCTTCAGCTATGTATCTCTTGTAGAGTGCAGGCTTGAGACTGGCCGTACCCATCAGATCAGGGTTCACATGAGTCATATAGGCCACCCGCTATTTAATGATGAGGAGTATGGTGGCAACAGAATACTGAAAGGGACTACCTTTACAAAATACCAGCAGTTTGTCCGCAACTGTTTTGAGATTCTGCCACGTCAGGCATTACATGCCATGACACTGGCTTTTGACCACCCTGTTACCGGCAAAAGGCTATCGTTTGAGACAGAGCTACCTGACGACATGAAGCAAGCTATAGAAAAATGGAGGGCTTATGTCTCAGGAAGAGAATAAGCCCTCTTAATATTTAAATTAAAGGATATTACCAGCTTCCACCGGCACCTCCACCACCGAAACTGCCGCCGCCGAAGCCTCCAAAGCCTCCTCCGCCACCACCAGAGAAGCCTCCTCCGCTAGAGAAACCTCCCCAGCTACCACTGTGTGAACGACCTGAATTCATCATACTCATCAGCAGCCAGAATGGTAATGACCCTGATCCTTTACGGCCAATATTTCTGTTATTGGAACCAATTGACCCAATAATAATGAAAAAGATAACCATAAGGAAAATGACAACACCAGGTATGGCTCCCTTGCTTCCTTTTCCTTTATAGTCTGATGCGGAAAACTCCTTTGATGCCAGTGACATAAGCACATCAGTAGCTTTATCAATACCACCGTAATAATCATTCTCACGGAATCTTGGTATCATCTCACGATCAATTATCTCAGCACAGACAATATCGGGAATAATGCCTTCCAGTCCATACCCCGGTGCAATAAAGACAGTTCCACTTACCTGCTCAGTTTTTGGTCTGACAAGCACCAGAACCCCATTATCTTTACCCTCAACTCCTATGCCCCATTCAGAGGCTACTTTATATGCAAACTCTGATCTGTCATAGCCCTGCAGATCACTCACGATCAAAACGGCTATCTGTGTTGATGTTGTATCATCAAAAGCGACAAGTTTTTGTTCAAGTCGGGCAACCTGATCTGTGCTGAGGATGCCTGACAAGTCATTCACCAGCTTTGGAGGGTCAGGCCTTTGGACAAGCATCTGAGCATCCGCGCTATAGAAAGCAAAAAAACAGAAGAGTGCAGTAAATACAAATTTCAAATTTCTCATAACTTCTCTCCTGTTTCAGTGTTATCAAAAGAAATAGTATTATCGAGCTCATTTACATCATTGGCAGCATAAGGAAAGTGCTCTTTCAACTGGTTGCCGGCCATAATGATGCCTTCAGTTAGTCCTTCTGTAAAAAGGCCATTCATGAATCGCTCCTTCATCAGATCACGGATATTATCCCAGAAGCCCGGAGGCACAACGCTGTTAATACCTGTATCACCCACGATGGCAAACTTTTTATCCTTCACTGCCAGATAAAACAAGACACCATTTCTCTCAGCTGTCCTTGTCATTCCCAGCTTGTTGAAAAGCCATGCTGCTCTGTCAAGAACCTTTTCGGAGCATGTGGTCTCAATATGTACCCGTATCTCTCCTGAAGTGGCTCTCTCTGCCTCACCTATTGCATTTACAATACGCTCCTGCTGTTCCTGTGAAAAAAAACCTGATGCTTTCATAGATATCCCTAGAATTGTACATCCGGAGCCTTATCAGTACCCTCTGCAGCTTCAAAATAAGGTTTCTTCTCAAAACCTCTCATACCGGCAATAATACTATTGGGGAAACGCTTGATATATGCATTGTAAGATCTGGCAGTGTCATTGAAGTTTTTGCGTGCAACAGCAATCCGGTTCTCTGTACCTTCAAGCTCAACCTGCAGATCACGGAAATTCTGTGTTGCTGTAAGCTGCGGGTACTGTTCAACAACAACCATCAGACGGCTCAATGCTGAGCTTACCTCACCCTGTGCTGCCTGGAACTTGGCCAGTGACTGCTGATCAAGGTTCTTAGGATCAATGTTTATTGAAGTAGCTTTAGCCCTGGCTTCAATAACCTGTGTAAGGGTCTCCTGCTCAAAGTTTGCAGCTCCCTTAACAGTATTTACAAAGTTTGGAATAAGATCACTGCGGCGCTGATACTGAGTCTCAACATTGCTCCATGCAGCATCGACTGTCTCATTCATTGTTACCATATTGTTATTTAGCTTTATGCCATAGCCTATTAAACTAAAAAGAAATACTGCACATACTGCAGCAATAACAATCCCTATGATACAACCTTTTTTCATCTTCTTTTTTGTTGGTTAAGTTTCAAATTTACAAAAAACAGGGAAACTGAAGCCTATTATCTCCCGAATGACATGAGTAAGAGACGTAGTGTTTTATTTTATGCTGCACATAAGCTGAAATATCAAATAGTATTATTTTTGAAAATAAATTAAGCGTTAAATGAAAACCATAGCTATTGTTGCAGGAGGGGACTCATCTGAGTATGTTGTTTCGGTAAAGAGTGCCCAGGGTGTGGCTGATGCACTGAAAGGAAAATATGAGACTTATATCATAGTTATAAAGGGAAAGGAATGGTACTGGGAGAATGAAAAGGGACGGGCCTATTCAGTTGACAAAAACGACTTCTCTCTGTCGCTTGAGGATGGCAGGATAAGATTTGATGCTGTTTTTGTTGCTATTCATGGCACCCCTGGTGAAAACGGCCTCCTGCAGGGTTACTTTGACATGCTGGGTATCCCATATACCAGTTGCGGAGCTTTCTCATCAGCACTTACTTTTAACAAACAGGCATGCAAACTTTATCTTAAAGAGTATGGCATCCCTATGACAGAGGGCATACTATTGAAAAAGGGAGAACATTTTGATGCCGACAGAATACTGAAGAAGATAGGCCTTCCATGTTTTGTAAAACCCAATGCCAGCGGATCGAGCTTCGGGGTTACCAAAGTAAAGGCTAAGGATCAGTTGCTGCCAGCCCTGGAAAACGCTTTCACTGAAGGCGAGGAGGTTCTTATTGAGTCGTTCATGCAGGGCACTGAGACTGCCTGTGGTGTTATAAAGACAAAGAACAGAAAGATAATAATGCCAGTGACAGAGGTAGTACCCAAAAATGAGTTTTTTGATTTCCAGGCAAAGTATACTGACGGTTTCTCCGAAGAGATAACACCCGCACGCCTTCCTGATGAAACAACATCCAGGATACAGGAATTGTCGGCTCAGGTCTATGATCTGCTATCATGCAAAGGGATAGTGAGGGTTGACTTCATCGTCACCGCTCAGGGCCCTCAGTTTCTTGAGATAAATACTGTTCCGGGAATGACACAGGAGAGTATAATCCCCAGGCAGGCAGCCGTATCGGGGATACTCCTTTCAGACCTGTATTCAATGATTCTTGAGGATATCCTGTCATAAATAAAAGCAGGGACGTAGATTACATCCCTGCTCAATAATATTCAAATAAGGATTCTCTCCGTCAGTTAATCAAACTTAAATGTCTCAGCCCTGTAATCATCCACAGGAGCACAAGAACAGATAAGATTGCGGTCACCATAACCGTTATCTACTCTGCCTACAGCCGGCCAGAATTTATTTTCAACCACCCATTGCCTTGGGAATGCCGCCTTGGTACGTGTATACTTATGACTCCAGTCATCGGAGGTAACAGCAGCGGCAGTATGAGGAGCATTATGAAGCACATTATCCTCTCTGTCGGCCTCGCCATCACTCACCTCCTTTATCTCGCTCCATACAGATTTCATGGCATCAATAAATCTGTCAAGCTCAGCCTTGGGCTCAGACTCTGTAGGCTCAACCATCAGTGTACCATGTACCGGGAACGACAGTGTGGGGGCATGGAATCCGTAATCCATAAGTCTCTTGGCAATGTCAGACTCATCCACTCCTGCTTCTTTAAAAGCGTGACAGTCGAGTATCATTTCATGGGCACATCTGCCATTTGCTCCTGTATATAGAATCTTATAATACTCTCCCAGGGCAGCTGCGATATAATTAGCATTAAAAATTGCCATTTTCGTAGCCTCTGTAAGGCCCTCCGCTCCCATCATCATCACATATGCATGGGAGATTGTCAATGCATGTGCACTTCCATATGGGGCTGCTGCTACTGCAGTTATTCCATGGGTACCTCCTGTCTGTATAACCGGATGTGAAGGAAGGAACTCTGTCAGGTGAGCGGCAGTGCAAATAGGCCCTACACCAGGTCCTCCACCGCCATGAGGTATGGCAAAGGTCTTATGAAGATTCAGATGACATACGTCGGCTCCTATACGTCCGGGGCTGGTAAGTCCAACCTGGGCATTCATATTAGCGCCGTCCATGTATACCTGTCCGCCATTCTCATGTATTATCTTTACCATCTCTATTATGGCCTCCTCAAAGACGCCGTGAGTTGATGGATATGTTATCATGGCAGCACACAGGGTATCCTTATGCTCCACAGCCTTTTTCCTTAGATCCTCTATACTTATATTTCCCCTCTCATCACAGTCAACAACAACAACCTTCAATCCAGCCATTGCCGAGCTGGCAGGGTTGGTGCCGTGTGCCGAGGCCGGTATCAGTGTCACGTCGCGATGACCTTCACCCCTGCTCTTCTGATATGCCCTTATAACCATCAGACCGGCATATTCGCCTGCAGCACCCGAATTAGGCTGAAATGAGATACCGTCAAAGCCAGTTATCTCTTTTAAGGCAAGACCCAATTCTTCCATAAGCTGAGAGTAGCCTTCTGTCTGGTCTGAGGGGGCGAACGGATGAACAGAGCCAAACTCAGGCCAGCTCATTGCAAACATTGAAGTAGCCGGATTAAGCTTCATAGTGCATGAACCAAGTGGTATCATGCCATTGGCAAGACTGAAATCCTTACGCTCAAGCATCTTGATGTAACGCATCATATCGGTTTCACTCTGATAGATGTTAAACACCTTCTCTGACAAGAAAGGAGACTTACGTAAAAACTTATCATTAATGCACAGACAATCGCAGAATTCTTTTACAGGTTCAGCCTTCATTCCTGCTGCAACTGCAAATACCTCAATCAGGGTGTTAATCTCCTCTATGGTTGTCACCTCATCAGTAGAGACACTGACACAATCAAGGCAGGGATACCATAGATTCATCCCTTTTGACAGCGCCAGGTTATTGAGTGTCTCAACAGTAACGTTTGCCGGAAGAATCACTCTGACGGTATCAAAAAAGTCATTATGCCTGACAGAATATCCCAGTGCTTTCACTCCCTGGGCAAAGGTACAGGCTGCAGAAAAGATATGACGTGCTATATTTCGTATACCTTCCTGTCCATGATATTGAGCATACATTCCTGACATTGTTGCCAGCAGGGCCTGGGCAGTACAGATATTAGATGTGGCTCTCTCACGTTTGATATGCTGCTCACGTGTCTGGAGAGCCATTCTCAACGCCTGGTTTCCCTGTGCATCAACAGACACGCCGATGATACGTCCCGGCATACTCCGTTTCAGTTCATCGCGGGTTGCAAAGTAACCAGCATGAGGACCTCCGAAGCTCATTGGTAATCCAAAACGCTGGTTGGATCCGAATACAATATCAGCGCCCCATTCACCGGGAGGGGTAAGAAGTGCGAGACTCATGAGATCAGCGGCAACAGCCACCAGAGAACCAGCAGCATGTGCCTGTCCTACAACATCACTATAATCTCTTATCTCTCCACAAGCCGAAGGATACTGTACAATAGCACCAAAAACCCTATCTGTGAAAACAAAATTCCGAAATGATTCAAACTGTATTTTAATCCCGAGAGGCTCGGCACGTGTTATAAGTACATCACGTGTCTGAAGAAAGATATTATTATCTACCAGCAATGTTGAAGCGCCTGCTTTTACTGCAGCTCTTGAACGGGCATTGAACATCATGATCATTGCCTCAGCAGCAGCTGTAGACTCATCAAGTAATGAGGCATTGGCTATGTCCATAGCAGTGAGACTCATTATCATGGTCTGATAATTCAGAAGGGCTTCCAGCCGTCCCTGAGAAATCTCTGCCTGGTATGGAGTATATGAAGTATACCAGGCCGGATTCTCCAATACATTGCGGGTGACTACAGATAGCGGTGCTACACCGTAATAGCCCTGCCCAATGAATGAACGAAAAGTCTTGTTCTTTGATGCAATCTTACGAAGATGGCACAGGTACTCATACTCGCTCATTGCGGGAGGCAGAGCAAGTGGCTTTTCCAGCTTGATATTAGCAGGAACAGTCTGTTCAATAAGTTGATCAGGTGTATCAACACCAATAGCTTTGCACATCTCGCTGATCTCGCTTTCGCGTGGACCAATGTGACGCTTGACAAATTGATCGGAAGCCATATATGTTATCAGTTAATTAAGTGTTTTTCAGAATTGCGGCGAAATTAACAATAAGAGTATAAGAAAAAAACGATAAATGACATCTTCATCTGAAAAAAGGATTTGTTTTTTTCTCATGCCCGATAGTAGTTTCTCTCCCATGTCCCGGATACACAACTGTATCGTCAGGGAGAGTAAATAATTTTGAAGTAATACTCTCAATAAGAGCATTATAATCTCCATGTGCAAAATCAGTCCGTCCGATACTCCCTGCGAAGAGAGCGTCTCCTGTAAATACTACCTCTTCAGATGGGAAATAGAATGCCAGACTGCCTGGTGTATGTCCCGGAACAGCGAGAATCTCAAATTCCAACCCCTGGAAAATGCACTTATCTCCTTCATTGAGGAACTCTCCAGGCTCAGGAGGTGCTTCCATTGTAAGACCAAAGAAAGCTGCATGTGAAGGAGTTTCCTTAAGGTTATAATAATCATCCCTGTGACACCGTGTTGACAAGCCATATTTCCTCAACATGAAACCATTACCGAAAACATGGTCAAGATGACAATGAGTATTAAGTAACATTGCCGGCGTCAGTGCATTCTTATCAACGAATTTCTCAAGCTTTTGCTCCTCTGCCGTGTCATAACAGCCTGCATCTATAATGATGCACTTATTGTCTGCATCTGCGAGTATATATGTGTTTACCTGAATTGGCGAGAATACTTGTCTGTAAATCTTCATATAACGTTACTTTGCGTTTCCGTTAGAAATACCCGGAAGCATCGGCACGAAAGCAAAATGACCATGAGTTGTCTTTTCATAATCGTTCTCTGTGGTACGGGTATATAATGTCATAACCTGTGAGCCGGAATCACCAACAGGGGCGACAAGTCTTCCTCCCGGCTTTAACTGTTCAAGAAGCTTCTGTGGCACATGTGAAGTGGCTGCAGTTATTATTATCCCATCATAAGGTCCATACTGTGGCTTTCCTTCATAACCATCACCCAGGAAAAAATGAGCTCTGTAGCCTAATGAGACCAGCAATGTCTGTGACTTCTGAAATAATTCACGCTGACGTTCAATAGTATAAACCTTTACACCCATCTCAATTAAAACTGCAGCCTGATAGCCAGACCCTGTACCTATTTCAAGAACCTTATCTCTTTTACCTACTTTAAGAAGTGAGGTCTGTACAGCAACGGTATATGGCTGCGAAATGGTCTGGCCTGCTGATATCGGGAATGCCTTATCCTGATATGCATGATTCAAAAATGCCGGGTCCATGAAGAGATGACGTGGCACCCTGTTAATTGCCTCAAGTACTGCCTCATCTGCAATACCTTTCTCACGTAAACCGCTAACAAGCCTCTGCCTTCTCCCCTTGGCCTCAAATGACTCTTCAATCATTCTTTGTTTTTGAAACAAAAGTAACAAAATAGTACAACCATTACGCAGGATTTTAAATGCAATCATAAGATAAAAAGGATACCTTTGTATATCTTAATAATCCTCATATTACGACTGTGTTTTAGAAACTACTGATTGCTATAAAGCATAGTAATATAACATAGCTGTAATGACTATATGCAGATAAACTAACTATGATCTCTATAAAAAGGAAAGTCTCTTTAGCCTATATTATATCTGATTTCGTTGGCTCCTCAATTGCCTGGGGTGCATTCTATCTGTTCCGTAAA
>QKCK01000355.1 GCA_003245695.1 Bacteroidota bacterium
TTTTCAATCTTTTTAATCCTTGATTCAGTATATGCATCCCCGGGATATAACCTGAGAGAGCTTTTAAAACACTCCAGAGCACCCGTTGTATCTCCCCGTTCGGAGAGAAGGTCCCCGACAACCCTGAAAAGGTTTTTGGAGGTATGAATCGTGTCATCAAACAATTTTAAGCAATCATTATCACTACTATACTTATCATATCCAGGGAATAATATTCCCACCTTCCCTATCACCTCATTTACATCACGGGAATAATCTGAATAGTTACCATAAGCCCATCCCTTCTGCTCACCGTTAAACGGAGTATCCCCTCCGGGTGAACAAAGGATGTCAGACATTACTTTCAATCCGTCAAAAATAGCAATAAAAGGTATTGTTCCATGCGTTTCATGATCATAATGTATCCATTCAAACTTGGGAATGTTCTCTTTATGTTCCGCAAACAAAGACCCAAATTGAAGTTGCGATTTATATGGATTACGTGAAATTGTATCAGTCATTTTACCTGCAAATTCCCTGGCACTATTTGAGTTGGCATAAAAGAATGCATGATTTCCAAAGTCTTTAGTACCAACTATCTGGCTGGCCCGCTTGTAAGTCTCCTGGTGATTCCACCAGTTACTGGGGTCAACAGCTATGTACCCACTAAAAATATCTGTATTATTCAATAAAGTATTAACTGTCATCAATCCACCAAAAGAATGACCCACTAAAATCCTTACATCTGAAACATTGAATGTTGAATCGATATAAGGAATAACCTCATTGCTGATAAACTGAGTAAAGGCTTCCGCACCTCCGGCAGTCCTGTAATCAGAACTCTTTAACGGCACTGACGAACTCTCTGATGGCGACGGGTCAAATGAGGGTGTCAGGTCATGAACCCTGTCAGGGGTAACGACACCTACAACAATCATTTTTGGGAAGAGACCTTTGCCTTCTCCACCTCCGAACAATTTTATAATACTAACCACATTATTGAAGTGTTCATCGGGATCTAAAAGGTAAATTACAGGATAGGAAGTCGTATCGGAAGTCATTTCACTCTCAGGCGAAAAGATCCATATCTCCCTATCCTGACTCAGCACCTCAGAATGAATCGTTTTTACTGAACCTGACACTATCATTGGGTTATTCTTCTTCACTTTGATGCTCTTACAGGAAATTGCCAACGCCAATATGGCAATGACTATAACATACAATATCCTTAACATTTTCAAATTCACTCTCTTTAAGATTTTTCTTTTACAAACTTCCTGTCTTTATTCCCGGATTAGCTGCGATATCAGAAAGCAGGCTGAGATAATCTGAAACCAGTTTGTTTATCGTTTCAGCAGACAGAATATCTGAGTTATACTCAACCTCTCCTTCCAGACTTTTCTCCCTGTCCCAGATATAGAATGTCATGTCAAGGTGAGCCACTCCTTCTTCAATAAGACATCTCTCAGTTTTCACATCAGGAAACTCGAATATTTCTGAAGGGGTATTCAACCATGCAAATAAAACCTGAAAAACAGGGTTTGAGTTCATGGTTCTGGGCGGTTGTATTATTTCTACCAGCTTTTCAAACGGCAGCTCCTGATGCTCCAGTGCTTCAACAATGGTATTTCTGGTTTCATTTACATAATCTTCGAAAGATTGTTCACCGTTTATCCGGAATCTTAAAACAAGGGTATTGACAAAAAATCCAATAATACCCTCCAGCTGGGAGCTCAATCTGTTTGCTGATGGAATGCCAATACACAAATCATCATCGCTGGTGTATTTATTCAGCAATAATGAAAAGGCCGTTATGTAAATTACAAAATCAGTAATACCAAGCCTTTTGGCAATAGCATGCAGGTCACTCCTCACTCCATTGTCAATACTGAATGCCTTCTTTCTGCCCATACCGCTTCTTATATCCTTTCTCGGATAATCGTATGGAAAATGCAGAGTACCGTTATGTCCTTCAAGAGCTTTTTTCCAATATTCTATTGACTTCTGGTAGTACTCGTCACTTATATTCTCCTTCTGCCACTGTGCAAAATCATAATACTGACTTACTCTTTCTGTAAACGGATTTGAGCCTCCACCCAAAAACTCAGTATAGGCTCTCTTTATATCACGGACAAAAATACCCCATGACCATCCGTCAAAGATTATATGATGTACAGTCATATGGAAAATAATCTCATCATCAGAAGTCTTTATAAGATAGATTCTGTACAGAGGGTCGTTCTCGATATCAAACAATGTCCGGATATCTTCACTAATGACTTTTTCTACCTCGGTGGTCTGTTCAGATATGCCAAGAGCGGAAAGATCAAGCTGGTTAATTATAACATCGCTTTTCTCATCAATCACCAATGCTGGTTCAATATCGACAGTTACTATCCTTCCTTTAAGAATTTTATGACGATTGAAGACAGCTTCAATACTCTTAATGAAGAGATCAGTATTCAGCTTTCCGGTAAATCTGTAAGTGAATGGGATATTGTATGCCGGGTTATCCTCAATCTGAGATACCATCCAGAGTCTCACCTGTTCATTTGATACCGGCAGGAAATCAGCCTCCCCCACTACAGGCAGGTTACCTGAAACAGCAACACTCTTTTTAGCTTCAAGTACTCTGGCTTCAAGCCGTTCTATATCCGGGTCCCTGAACAGGGTATCAACAGGGAGAGCAATATTGAACTGTTCATTTATCCTGTTAACTACCTGTGAAGCAAGTAATGAGTGACCTCCTACGGCAAAAAAATCGTCATTAAGGCTTACCTTCACCCCAAGATAGAACTCCCATATTTTTATAAGCTCATGTTGAACCCCGGTGAGTGTCACCTGGGAATCTTTCTCAGACCCAGACTGTTCTGAAGTAACAGTGGCCAATTCAGGAAGGGTCTCCTCTGACTCTGTCCCCTCATTATAGTCAAAGCTAAATGGCCTGGCTGTATCTATCCAATGTCGTTTACGGTCAAACGGGTAGGTTGGCAGGGATACCTTATGGCCTTTCTGATTTGATAATGAATCCCATTCAATCTTTCCACCACAAACCCAGAATGTAGCCAACGCATTAAGGAAATAGCTTGTATCATCAGCAACCTGTTTAGCCCCACGTATGGTTGGGATAGCTTTGAATCGCTTTTCAGCTTTAAATTGTGAGAGCAGTGAGGTCAGCATGCTACCTGGGCCCACCTCAAGGAATAGTGATTCCTTTTCAAAAAGAGATGAGACCCCAGCAGCAAAGTTTACAGGTTTACGTATATGATCAGACCAATATGACGGTGACATTGCCTCTGCATCTGATATAACCTTACCAGTAGTATTTGAAACAAAAGGAATAGCCGTTTTATTGAAATGTATCTTTTCAGCAAGGTCTCTGAATGGTTCCAGAGCCGGTTCCATAAGGTATGAGTGGAAAGCATGGGATGTCTTCAGTATTGTTGACTGAACACCCGGAAACTTTTCCTCAAGGAGTGTTCTGAAAGAGAGAATGTCATTCTCCTTACCTGATATAACGCAATATTCCGGCGCATTCAGCAATGATATCTCCACCCCTGATCTGATCACTTCTCTCAGCCTGCTCTCAGGCAGGTTTACTGATAGCATTGAGCCCTTTATCTGCTTCTGCATTAAAGATCCCCTGTTTGCTGCCAGCAGAAGCATGTCATGAAATGACATCACTCCTGAGACAGAGGCCGCTGTCAGCTCACCGATGCTATGTCCGATGAGGATATCAGGCTTTATGCCAAACTCACCAAGTAATCTGGCTGTGGCATACTGCACAGCCACAAGTGCAGGTTGTGCATATTGTGTGTCGTTGATATTATAGTTCTCACTCTGAAGGAAGAGTATCTCCTTCAGATCAAAACCGCATTCACGTTTAAGAATCTCATCAGCCTGATCAATCGTTTCCCTGAACAATGGAAAGGTATCATACAGTCCTTTTGACATGTTCATATACTGGCTTCCCTGACCCGTGAACATAAAAACCGTTCGCGGTTTATCAAACAACTGTGTTCCTTTCACTGTTATCAGTTGTTTCTCACCCTTCAGGCTTTTTGTAACAAACATCTGTCTGAATCTGAAGTGCTCACGACCAGTTTGCAGGGTATATGCAATATCAGAGACAGGTTCTCCTGTCTCCTTAAAGTAACCGAGATATGCTGAGCTCTTATTATCAAGTGAAGACTCTGACCTGGCTGAGAGTGGCAAGAGGTGGTATGTGCTTTCGTCATTCTTTTTTCCGTCATTATCACTCCACTCTTCGATGATACAATGAGCATTTGTTCCTCCAATGCCAAAAGAACTTACCGCAGCCCTTCTGGGGGTTTTACCACTCTTCCATTCAAGAAGCTTATCAGTTGCATAGAAGGGTGAGCCTTCGATATCAAGCTCCGGGTTAAAGCTACTGAAGCCCGCCAGAGGTGGTATCATTCTGTTCTTTACAGCAAGCACAGCCTTTATTAATCCAGCCACACCTGATGCGGCATCAAGGTGACCTATATTTGCCTTTACTGCTCCCAGGGCACAATAAGGTGTTGTCTTAGCTGTATGGTTAAATGCCTTTTTTAAAGCAGATATCTCAATCGGATCACCCAGCTTCGTGCCTGTGCCATGAGTCTCAATAAAAGAGATTGTATCAGGTGAGATATTCGCTGTCTCCAATGCCTGCTTAATAACCCTGGCCTGACCATCAAGCCCGGGAGCCATATAGCCTACTTTCAGAGCGCCATCATTATTTATGGCAGTAGCTTTTATCACAGCATAAATATGGTCTTTATCACGTACGGCATCATCAAGTCTTTTGAGCAGGACAACAGCAGCACCTTCACCACTTATTGTACCGTCAGCTCTCTCATCAAATGGTCTGCAGTTACCTGTGGCTGATAGTATTGCCCCCTGCCTGTAGACATATCCCTGTGCTCTCGGATACTGAATTGAGACTCCTCCGCTAAGGGCCATGTCACATTCATTGTTGATGAGGCTTTGACAGGCAGTATGCACAGCTACCAATGAAGTGGAGCAGGCAGTCTGAATATCAAGACTTGGTCCTGTCAGATTAAGTTTATAAGATACCCTTGTAGTAAGAAAGTCAGTGCCGTTGTTAATGCGGTTCTGAAACTCGCCCACTGCACGCAGAGCATCGGGATGTCTTAACAGTGATTTAAGAAGGTAATTATTTATTCCGGCACCAGCAAAAACCCCTATGTTCCTTGCTTCACTCCTGGGTGCATATCCTGCATCTTCAAGGGCCTCATAACATACCTCAAGGAAAAGTCTGTGCTGGGGATCCATAAAGTCAGCCTCCCTGGGCGCAATATCGAAAAATGAGGGATCAAAAAACTCAGCCCGTTTAATTATTGCCCTTGCCTTTACATAGTCAGGATTATCAAGCAGTACCTCAGGCACACCCCTCTCCATCAACTCCTCCCGGGTAAAACGCGTAATGGCTATGGTGCCCTCCCTGATAAGGTCCCAATACTGAGCAACATTATCAGCACCCGGAAAACATCCTCCCATACCAATAACAGCAATATCATTCTTTGTTGTTGATTTACAGCCTGCCAGTGACTGTGCACTTCCATCCGCACTGCCTTGTTGAGGTAACTCCCCACTGCAAAGAGATATGTAATCAGCCATCATCCTGATGGTAGGATATTCAAATATGTTCACACTCTTCATTGAGATCCCGAAACTCTTTTTCACGTTGTCAAGGATCGCCGGCACCAGTATTGAGGTACCGCCAGCCTCAAAGAAGTTTACATCAAGTCCTATAGAATCAATCTTCAAGAGTCTCTTCCACACCTCTATC
Source organism: Bacteroidota bacterium (assembly GCA_003245695.1). Taxonomy (GTDB): domain Bacteria; phylum Bacteroidota; class Bacteroidia; order Bacteroidales; family VadinHA17; genus SR-FBR-E99. The sequence continues at coordinate 5,795 of QKCK01000355.1, forward strand.
AGCTTCTCCTCCACACTATTTACCGGTCCGTCATCTTCTGCCTTTGACGAGAGATCAGGGTCAGGCAGTGCCTTGCGGTCTATCTTGCCTCCTGATGTCATAGGCATTTCTTCCATCACCACAAAATGCGACGGGATCATGTACACAGGCAACCGCTTTATCAGAAATTTCTTCAGGTTGGTTATTATGTCTTCCTTTTTCATCCCGGGAAGCAGATAGGCCACCAACTGGGTATTTGATGTCTTGGCCCCTATAACCTTTACCGCACAGTTCTTTATCTCTGCATATTCAAGTATCGCTGATTCTATCTCTCCCAGCTCAATCCTGTAACCTCTTACCTTAATCTGATTATCAATCCTGCCATGGAATTCAATATTCCCATCGGGTAACAGACGTGCAAAGTCACCGGTTTTATACAATCGCTCTTTTTCACGTAGTGGATGAAAGGTAAAGGAGGCTTTATCAAGATCCGCTCTGTTGAGATACCCTCTTGACAAACCATCACCACCGACATAAAGTTCTCCCAGAATACCAACAGGCTGATAATTCATATCTTCATCAAAGACATATGCTGTAGAATTACTTATCGGCATACCAATAGGTATATTGCTCTCATAGTCTTTTTGAATAAGGAAAGTTGTTGAGAATGTAGTATTCTCTGTGGGCCCGTAACCATTTATTACCTTAAGAGCCGGGTTATCCTTTCGTAGTTTGTTGATGTGTGAGGCCGAGAGGACATCACCACCGACAAGGAAGTATTTAAGCTTTCTGAAGATATCTGTTCGTGATTCTGCAATCTGTGTAAATAATGCAGAGGTAAGCCATAAGATGGTAATATCATTTTTAACTAATTCATTTCCGAGAGCCTCAGGATCAAGAATGGTTTCCTTCTCAACAACATACAGAGCAGCCCCGTTAAGCAGGGCCCCCCATATCTCAAAAGTAGTTGCATCGAAAACAATCGCTCCTGTCAGAAGAATACGATCTATTGGCTGAATGATAATATAATTTGTATCACGGACAAGCCTGACTACACTCTTCTGTTCTATGGAAGAACCTTTTGGCACCCCGGTAGTGCCGGAGGTATACATTATATATGCAAGGTCGGAGGGCAAATTGATTATCTCCGGGTTATCAATGTTTACTGAAAATGAGTCAGGACTGTTTATGTCCAGCCTATTTACTGCTGATATTTCGTATTCCATGTACCTGTGCTGAGTAAGAAGCACATTACAGCCTGACTCTTTCAAAATAAACCCGACCCTTTGAACCGGATATTCCGGGTCTATAGGGAGGTAAGCTCCTCCTGCCTTCAGGATACCCAGCGTGCCTATTATCATGTCAAGCGACTTGTCCATAAACAAGCCAACCGGAACATCTCGTGTCACACCCATATCCCTGAGTTTATTACCCAGGCTGTTTGCTTTTTCATTCAGCTGTTTATATGTCAGTGACGAGTCCTTGAACACAACAGCTGTCTTATCAGGAAAGAGCGATGCCTGTTCCTCAAAGAGCTCTATAATTGTCTTGTCGCCAGGATAATCAGTCTGAGTCAGGTTCAGGTCTTCGATGAAACGCCTTTCCTCTTCAGATAAAAGCGAGAGTGACCGTATCGTTTTTTCACTGCTGCCAAACAAGCCAGTCACAAGATTAAGAAAGTGTTTCTTAAGCCTTACAACAGTCTCTTCTCTTAGCAGATCAGTTGAGTATTCTATC
>QKCK01000054.1 GCA_003245695.1 Bacteroidota bacterium
TAATTACACAACAAACGTGTTATTTTATCTTAATAGTGACAAATATCACGAATGATACACTTACAGGGGACCGGAAGATAATTTCAGGTTTGAACATTTGAAAGAAATTAAACAAATTAGCATATTACAGTATCGGTATGATTGGATATGCATATTTATTCATATTGATTTATATCATTTGAACATATATGGTTAGGTACATATATTTGATTACTTAATGACAAGAAACGTAACCTGAAGAAATATGGATATTAATGAAATGAGGGCTAGGCACCGCCTGCTTACACAATGGGAGTATGACTGGACACCGCTCGATAAAGGGTATACTGACAAGATACTTTACATTAATGTAGGAACAAAAGAATGCAGGGCAAAGGATGTCCCGCAGGTGATGAAGGAGAAATTTATCGGTGGTAAAGGATATGGATTACGTCTTTTATGGGATGCCACGAAACCTGAGACTCGCTGGAATGATCCGGAAAATGAGATCGTCATTTCTTCAGGTCCGATAGGTGGTATTACACAGTATTCAGGGACAGGAAAATCACTGGTAGTCACCATCTCACCGCAGACAGGTTCTATTATTGACAGTAATGTAGGAGGTTTTTTTGGTCCTTTTCTCAAATTCTCAGGTTTTGATGCCCTTGAACTACAGGGTGCAGCCGAGAATGATATTATTGTCTTTATTGATGGAGTAAATCATAAGATAGAAATATTTGAGGCTCCTGAAGAGGCATTAAACAGTCATATTCTGGCTGAACAGCTGACTGAGATGTTTGCTGAGAATGATTCAGACAAAAAAAACATAGGTGTAGTATCATCAGGTATGGCGGCAGATCATTCTCTGATAGGGATGCTCAACTTCAGTTTTTATGATAACAAGAGAAAGAAGGTAAGACTGAAACAGGCTGGACGTGGAGGTATAGGGACAGTCTTTCGTAACAAGAGGATAAAGGCGCTGGTATGCAAAATACCAGGGGTAAAAGGAAATCTTAACAATGTGGTTGATCTTGAGGCTATTTCAGAAAGAGGCCGGAGATTTAACCGTGAGATGCGAGAGCTTGATGAGTCACAATGCAAAATGAGGTCAATAGGGACAGCTCATCTAATGGAGATAATGGATGATCATGATCTGTTGCCGACAAATAATTATCAATACGGTAATCATAAAGACTCTCCAAAGATTGACTCAAATGTATGGAGGTCTCTTTTTACCCAGGGAGTGCCTGATGGCTGCTGGATAGGATGTAACATGTCGTGTGCAAAGGCCGTTGATGATTTCAGATTAAAAAGCGGACCATACAAGGGAGAATCTGTTATTGTTGATGGCCCTGAGTATGAGAATGCCGCCGGACTAGGCTCTAACTGCGGTATCTTTGACCCCTATTATATTATTGAAGCTAACTTTTATTGTGATACTTATGGCATTTGTACTATTACATGGGGGACTTCTATGGCCTTCATCATGGAGTGCTATGAGAGGGGCATACTGAACAGGGAGCGTACAGGTGGTCTTGAACTCAACTTTGGTAACATTGATCATGCCCTTGAGTTGCTACACCAGGTTGCCAGAGGTGAAGGCTTTGGTCTGATTGCCGGGCAGGGGATAAGGGCAATGAAAAGGATCTTTGCTGACAAGGGCTGGGGCGACTGGAATTTCATGAATGATATAGGTATGGAGAATAAAGGTCTGGAATATTCTCAATACATGTCTAAAGAGTCACTTGCACAGCAGGGGGGATATGCTCTTACAAATAAGGGACCTCAACATGATGAAGCCTGGCTGATTTTTATGGATATGGTTAATAACCAGATACCTACCTTTGAAAACAAGGCAGAGGCACTGCATTACTTCCCTATGTTCCGTACATGGTTCGGCCTTGTTGGCCTCTGTAAAGTTCCGTGGAATGATGTTGAACCTGAGAATAATGCAGAAACAGATGAGCCGGCTAAAGTACCCGAACATGTCGATAATTATGTCACAATATATAAGGCAGTAACAGGGAGACCATTTGACAAAAAAAGACTGGTGGAAGATTCAGAGAGAGTGTATAACTTCCAGAGAGTTTTTAATATCCGACGCGGGTTTGGCAGGCGTGTGGATGACAATCAACCATACAGGGCATGCGGCCCGGTGACTCCCGAGGAGTATCTTTCAAGAGAGGAACGCTATGACAAACAGATGAGGGATAAGCTTGGCCTCGATCCGGAAGGAAAGAGCATTGAAGAAAAAATCAGGATAATCAGAGCTTACCGTGAAGACCAATATGAAAAACTACGGGACGCTGTATATAAACGTCGCGGCTGGAATAATAACGGAATCCCTACTATCGAACATCTTAAAAAGATAGGGATGGATTTCCCGGAGGTAATTGATGTTGTAAAGGATCTTCAATGATATTGGCATTATTGATAAAGAGAAGAGTCTGACCATTACCGTCAGGCTCTTTCTCTGTTTAGTCACATATGATGCTGTTTAAAAAGATATTTCCCCTGCAATATTTGGCATTGAAGGGATATGCAAAAATCGTACATTTGCTTTAGTAACCAAACAAACTGATACTGATGATAAAACGCAATGAGTACTTTGAGGGCCGTGTAATGTCACTGGCGCTTGAAAACAAGGATGGTGTTGCAACTGTTGGAGTAATGGAAAAGGGTGATTATGAATTCGGAACATCAACGATTGAATATATGACAGTTATCTCTGGTTCAATGAATGTGTTGTTACCAGATGAGACAGAATGGAAATGTTTTGTCCCGTTCCAGACATTTGTAGTTCCACGTAATGCCAGATTCCAACTTCATCTGGAGGAGGATTCAGCATACCGGTGTATATATAAGTAATCTATCCTTCATCAGATATGGCAGGTCATAAGGGTTCTAAATATTATAATATCTTTCTCAGGTATGAGATATGGCTAGAGAAGATTGACACTGAGAAGGTTCTCACTGGTGAGGGTTTTGGGCTCCTTCTGGAGATAGAGAGAGCTGGTTCTTTAATGGAAGCAGCTAACAATCTTAAGATAAGCTACAGGAAAGCGTGGGGCATGCTTAAAGAGGTTGAGCTTCACCTGGGATTTCCGTTGGTGAAAAGGCAAAGAGGAGGAGCCTCTGGAGGTCGTACGGTTTTGTCTTCTGAAGGGAAAGAGTTGCTTGATGCCTACAGAGCGCTTCATTATGAGACTGATAGTGCAATGAAAAGCATTGCAAAAGTCTTCTTCCGGAGAATTAACGAAATACAAGAAAGAAAATGAGATGTTATATCTTATTGTTCCTGTCCCTTTCTCTGCTATTTGCATCTTGTGGCAGTGGGAAAAAGCCTGAGGAACAGAAGCTAATAATATTCCATGCAGGGAGCCTTTCAGTCCCTGTGAAGAAGCTGGTTGATGAGTTTGAGAAAGCAAATCCTGGAGCCAGGGTGCTTACAGAGGCAGCCGGGAGTCTGGTCTGTGCCCGAAAAATTACTGAGTTGGGCAAACCATGTGACATAATGCTTTCGGCTGATTATTCTGTTATTGATAAATTGCTTATCCCATCATATGCTTCATGGAATATACGGTTTGCAACAAATGAGATTGTTATTGCTTTTCTTCCAGAGTCAAAACACTCTGATATTATCAGTTCTGATAACTGGTTTGACATTCTTCTCAGGGAGGATGTGATTTATGGTCGTCCTGATCCTAATTCTGATCCTTGTGGTTACAGAAGTCTCTTTACTGCCTCTCTTGCCGGGGAATACTATAAAAGAGATGGATTAACAGATTCTCTTCTTGCAAAAGATCGTAACTATATCAGGCCTAAAGAGGTAGACCTTGTTGCATTGCTCCAGACGCATGTTGTGGATTATATTTTTCAGTACAAGTCAGTTGCAATTCAACATAATCTGAAATATGTACCATTGCCTTCAGAGATAAACCTCTCTGATACTGATTTCAGAGAGCATTATTCCACTGTCTCTGTTTTGGTACCCGGGGCAGACCCCGGCTCGGAAGTAAGGATAGATGGAGACTATATCTGCTATGGAGGTACTATCTTAACGAATGCACCCAACAGGCAACTGGCTGTAAAATTCTTTGAGTTCCTGCTCAGCAGGGAAGGTAATGATATTTTTCTTTCGTCAGGACAGAATCCGCTGGTGCCGGCACTAGCCGGTGATTGTGGTACTATGCCTGATCAGTTAAAGAGGTTTCTTTCAATAAATCAGAAATAAACTCTCTGATGCAGCATCACTCACTTTTTAACTGGATTTCTGCTATTCTTGCCTCGCTGGTGCTTTTGTTTATCATTGCACCACTGGCAGGTATGTTTATATCCTCATCGCCGGCAGAGATAGCCTCGGCAGCAATGGATGATGAGATACAGCACAGTATCTGGATTACTTTAGCCATATCGTTTTGCGGGACATTGATTTTTGCTCTTGGGGCTGTTCCTTTGGCATGGATTATGGCACGACGCCCATTTAAAGGGAAAAAGATTGTGCAGGGAATAATTGACCTGCCTGTGGTACTACCACATACGGCTGCCGGTATTGCTCTTCTGGGTTTTGTGTCGCGCGATGGATTGCTTGGCAGTGTAGCACAGAGAGCAGGCATACTGCTTGTTAATAATGCTGCCGGTATTGCAATTGCAATGGCATTTGTAAGTGTTCCTTTTCTTATTAATGCAGCCCGTGAAGGCTTTGCTGCTGTGCCTGAGAGGATTGAGAAGGCAGCTCTTACATTGGGCGCCTCTCCTTCACGTACCTTTTTTACTGTTTCTCTGCCACTGGCCTGGAGATCGGTTGTCTCTGGACTTGTTATGATGTTTGCCAGGGGTATGAGTGAATTCGGCGCAATAGTCATTATTGCTTATCACCCCATGACTGCTCCAGTGATGATATACGAGCGATTTAACTCTTTTGGAATAACTTACGCCAGGCCTGCATCAATTGTTTTTATACTTGTAGCTCTGGTTTTTTTTATCAGCTTCAGGTATCTTGCCTCTGAAAGAAGTCCTATTAATAAAACAGAGGATAATGCTGCAGATTGAGAGTCTATCAAGAGAATTCGGGTCATTCAGGCTTGATAATATTTGCCTTGAGATTAACAGAGGTGATTATTATGTTCTTCTTGGACGTTCAGGGGCGGGCAAATCGCTCCTTCTGGAGATGCTCTGTGGGTTAATAAAACCAGATAGCGGCAGAATATTGCTTAATGGTAATGACATTACCCACCTGAGGGTGCAGGAGCGCAATATCGGACTGGTTTTTCAGGATTATGCCCTCTTTCCCCATCTCACTGTGAATGATAACATTGCCTTTCCACTCAGGGTGGCAAAAATGCAAAAGGAAGAAATTGCTGAAAAGGTAATGTCAGTTGCAGGGGCAATGAGTATCTCTCACCTGCTTGAAAGGCTACCGGTGTTACTCTCAGGAGGAGAAAAGCAACGTGTTGCATTAGCCAGAACACTGGTTACATCACCTGAAATACTCCTCCTCGATGAACCACTGGCTTCGGTTGATGCCAGTCTGAAGGACAATATTAAGAGATTACTTCGACGGCTGAACAGAAACGGACAGACGATTGTTCATGTAACACACGATTTTGACGAGGCCATTAGTCTGGCCTCCAGGGTAGGTGTGATCCATAATGGACATATTATTCAGGAAGGGAAACCTGAGGAGGTATTTACTCACCCGGTTAACCGTTTTGTCGCTCGCTATGCCGGGATAAAAAACTTTTTCAGGATAGTTATAGATGAAGAAAAGGGTATGTCGCATGGCATTACTGAATTTGGAAACATAATTCACTTTGAGGATCAAAAGCATCAGGGCAGAGGCCTGGTGATAGTGAGGAGCAATGACTGTGAACTGACTCGTATCCGAAAACCTGTCCCTAACTCAATAATGGGTGTTATTGATGACATTGTTCCAATGGCTTCAGGGTATGAAGTTGCAGTAAATGCCGGAGATTTTATATTTGCTGAGATATCAGGGAGAGAAATGGAGATATCTGGCTACGTCATAGGCGAGGAGGTATGGGTAAGTTTCCGGTCTGATGCAGTACAATCATTAAATGATAAGGAAGATAATAACATAAACAATAGATAATGATAAAGTTTGAAACAGCTTTTAATATTGTGATGGAATCAGCTTTCACTACAGGAAAGGAGGAGGTGCGCCTCATGTCAGCGTTGGGCCGGGTGTTGGTTGACAATGTACGGAGTGATATGGATATGCCACCCTTTGACAAGAGTGCTGTTGATGGCTTCGCCTGCAAATCAAAGGATCTGGGCATGCCTCTGAAGATGATAGAGTTGATAGCTGCCGGCGCCCCTCCAAAGAAGAGCATTGATGATGGTACCTGTTCACGTATAATGACGGGAGCAGCAATACCTGACGGAGCTGACTATGTCTTTATGCTTGAAGAGAGTGAAGAGACAGAGGATGGGTATATAAGGTTTACAGGTAAGGCAGATAAACCAAATATTTCGAAGGCTGCTGAAGATGTTATCGCCGGCGAGATATTACTTCGGCCAGGACAGTTCATTCGTCCACAGGATATTGCAATAATGGCAATGACAGGAACGACTGCTGTGTTAGTGGGAAAAAAAGTGAGAGTAGGTGTGATAAGCACAGGTAATGAGCTTGTTGAGCCGGAAGAAAAGCCCTCTGCTTCGCAAATACGTAATAGTAATGCATGGCAGTTGCTGGCTCAGATAGAGCGGGCCGGGGCTGAAGGCAAGTACTATGGCATTGCAGCAGATGAGGAGAAGGCAACAACTGACCTGATAGAAAAAGCTATGCAGGAGAATGATATGGTACTAATTACAGGAGGGGTGTCAAAAGGTGACTTTGATTTTGTACCTGTTGTGCTGAGCAAGCTGGGGCTGATTTCACACTTTGATTCAGTAGCAGTTCAACCTGGCAAACCAATGAATTTCTGCACCGGACAGCGTAAGATAGTCTTCGCTCTCCCCGGTAATCCTGTATCCTCTTTTGTGCAGTTCGAAGTAATGGTCAGGCCTCTTCTGGCAAAAATGATGGGAGCAAGAAGCATACCCTCAGATGTCATACTAACTCTTGGTACTGATTTCTCACGTAAACGGGCTGAGAGGATGGCATGGATACCTGTTTCAATAGACAGCAAGGGGGAGGTCTTGCCTGTTGATTATCATGGCTCTGCTCATATATCAGCGCTGTCTGATGCTATGGGACTGATGCGTATTCCTCAGGGTCAGAGCTGGATTCAGAAAGGAGAGCAGGTAAGTGTTAGACAGATTTAGAAGAAATATTAACTATCTGAGGATATCGGTTACAGACAGATGCAATCTTCGGTGCCGATACTGCATGCCTGAAGAGGGTGTCAGACCACTCCGGCATGAAGATATTCTCTCATATGATGAGATAGCTGATTTTACCCGTATTGCAGCTGAAATGGGTGTAAATAAGGTGAGGATAACAGGTGGTGAACCTTTGGTGAGGAAGAATATTGCCGGGCTT
>QKCK01000266.1 GCA_003245695.1 Bacteroidota bacterium
CTCTTCAGGGCAAGGTAGAGCAGATAGGGAAAGCAGAAGAGGTCTTTGATGAAGGTTTCAATATGAAAGTGACCTATTTCAGTGATAAAGTTGTATATAAGCAGAGGATTACAAGTGATAAAAGCTCTTTTACTGTATCGGGCGCAGTGAATTTTATGGCATGCGATAACAAGCAGTGCTCACCACCAAAAGATGTTGAGTTTTCAATTGATATTAAAGGTACGGATGCTGCTGTTGCAGTAGCGCCTTCAGAAGAGATGACAGAGGGAATCGATGACACTAAGAAGGAAGAGGGGCTTTTAGCTTTCTTTTTTGGGGCCCTTCTGTTAGGCTTTTTAGGTGTTCTTACACCATGTGTCTACCCTATGATACCAATGACCGTAGCTTTCTTTACCCAGGGTGCAGATAACAAGGGAAAGACACTTGGTAAAGCACTGGTATTTGGGGTTACAATACTATTATTATACTCATCTCTCGGAATAATAGTCTCTTTGACAAGTGCCGGAGCCGGTTTTGCCAATGCACTAAGTACGCACTGGATACCAAACTTAATTTTCTTTATTTTATTTATGGTGTTCGCAGCATCATTTTTTGGCGCTTTTGAAATAGTACTGCCAGGAAAATGGGTTAACTCCGCTGATTCTAAAGTTGATAAAGGTGGCATTGTCGCTGCTTTCTTCCTTGGCCTTACCACCGTGCTGGTATCATTCTCCTGCGTGGGACCTTTGGTAGGCGGTCTGCTTGTTGAGGCTGCATCCGGTTCAGTTCTTCGTCCTACAATCGGGATGTTCGCATTCGGTCTTGCTTTCGCTATCCCGTTCACACTCTTTGCCCTTTTCCCGTCATTGATGGATAAACTTCCTAAATCAGGTGGGTGGCTTAACTCAATTAAAGTGGTACTGGCATTTGTTATGCTGGCATTTGGACTTAAATTCCTTTCTAAAATTGATGAGGTATATACCCTGGGAATAATTACTCGTGACATTTTTATCGCAATATGGATAGTACTCTTTACTCTACTGGGACTTTACCTTTTGGGTAAGATTAAGTTCAGACACGACAGTGATGTGCAATACATTGGTGTCTTCAGACTTTTATTAGTTGTTGCAGTCTTCTCATTTGTCGTTTATCTCATCCCTGGTCTCTTTGGTGCCTCATTGAAAGGTATAGCTGACATACTGCCCTCAAAGTCATCACAACAGTTTGATATTGTTACAGATAAGGTTGGTGGCTCTGAAGCCACTACCCCACTTATAGAGATGGCTATAGCTGAGGAGCCTGTAAAATTTGCAGATAAACTTTCGCATCCATATGGTCTGGATGGTTTTTTTGAATACAATCAGGGCCTCGACTATGCAAAAAAGGTAGGAAAGCCTGTATTGCTTGATTTTAAGGGTCATGCCTGCTCAAACTGCAAGAAGATGGAGGCAAAGGTGTGGTCTGATCAGGAGGTGCTCAAAAGATTGAGAGAAAACTTTGTTATAATAGAATTGTATATTGACGACCCTACAAGACTACCTGAGAGTGATTGGGTAAACTCTGTCACTGACGGGAAAGTGAAGAAAACAAGAGGGAAAGTAAATGAAGACATTGAAATCACACGCTTTAAAACAAATGCAATCCCTCTTCATGTGATTCTTGATAGCTCAGGGAATCAACTTGGTTCATTGATGGCATATACCGCAGATAAAGAGGAATATATAAAATGGCTGGATGAAGGAGTGAGGCTATACTCATCCAGATAAAGTTAAGAGAGAGAGGCCCAGAATCACCTCTCTCTTATTTTATTGTTAAATTTTCATCATAGTATATTGGGAGAGCCCAATTTTATTATATTTGCCTCGCTAATGCTATAACACAATGTTTCCGATTGTTCTGATTTTATTCCTTAAGAGTCTGGTATTGGGTATGGGGGTCTCGGCACCTCTGGGACCTAATGGCATGCTTATGGTTAACAGAACAATCAGAAAAGGTTTCTTATGTGGTTTTGTTAGCGGGATGGGGGTTGCAACGGCAGATACATTATTTGCCATTGTTGCCGGCCTGGGTTTCTCCTTTATTATTGGGTTTGTGAATGCTCAGTTTTTCTACATCAAACTGTTCATGGGCATTTTTGTAGCCTTAATAGGGATAAAGCTCTTTCTCTCAAACCCGGTTGCCGAGATACGACGCAGTGGAAGAGAGAGTAAGAATCATCTGCATGATTATCTGTCACTGTTAGGCTTTTCACTGACAAATCCGGTTTCAATATTTCTGTTTATTGCCCTGTTTGCCGGTTTCAACATTGATTTTACCCAGTCAATGCTTACACGCATTATCATAATCGCGGGAGTATTCATTGGTGCTGCTGCATGGTGGTTTATTCTGAGCTACATTGTGAACCATTTCAGCAAGAATCTGCGCCTTAGAAGTATTGTTGCCATTAACAGAATATCAGGTTCTATAATAGCTCTTATCGGTGTTGTTGTACTACTTACACTCCTGGTCTCTCTTAAAAGCTGATTTTTTTCCCTCTTTTAGTTAAAATAGGTTAACATAATCCTTGTTTTTTGTATCCAATAATTATATTTTTACAGTGCTTTTTACTGTCCAAAAGCAATTTTTCCATTCTTTTCATGGCTGCCCCGCTTTTCGCGGGGCTTTTGCTTATGTTCCGGCAAGGTCAATATCTTTAAATCTGAAAATGTTTAATTGGCCAGACACATCAGCAAACGGCTGCATTAATCATCCTTTATTTATCCGCCTGCTTTAAGTATATATCTGTTTTCTGCCCCTTACTGCTTTAACATACTTTAATTGTTAATAATAGGTTAATGGATTCTATCTTTTTATCTTTACCGTTAAAGAGAGAGTATTATGAGGTTTTTATTTATTGTTTGCTTTGCTATGTTATTTAGTTCGTGCACTACGTCGGATGCTGACAGGGTGATGAAGAAGGCCGAAAAGTTGCATCGGAATATGTTCACAGTTGACACACACTGTGATACACCGCTTAGATTAATGCGTTCTCAGTATGATCTGGGTGGGCGCCATGAAAATGGCTGTGTCGATTTCCCGCGGATGAGCGAAGGTGGCCTGCACGGTGAGTTTTTTGCTGCATTTATTGGGCAGGGCCCGCGTAATCAGGAAGAGTACAATAGGCAGTATGAGTTTGCTCAACTGATTATCGACTCTATTCATGCCAATATTAATCGTAACAGCACTATGGCTGGTCTTGCTCTCACGCCTGACGACGCTCTGAAACTCTTTCATGAGGGGCGCATAGCTGCCTTTATCGGACTTGAGAATGGGTATCCTCTGGGATTGGATCTTTCCCGTGTAGAAGCTTTCTATAACCATGGAGTACGATATATAACACTATGTCATACAAAAAATAATGATATATGTGATTCATCCACCGATCCTGCAGGACCGGAGAATAACGGGCTCTCTTCATTTGGTGTCTCAGTTGTGAAAGAGATGAATCGTATTGGAATGATGATAGATGTTTCACATATCTCTGATAAGGCATTCTATGATGTTCTTCTGAATTCCGGATCTCCCGTTATTGCTTCTCACTCATCATGCCGTGCTTTGTGTGAGAGCCCCAGGAATCTGTCTGATGATATGTTGCTTGCTCTCAGGCAAAACGGAGGGGTAATACAAATATGTATATATAGCAGCTATCTGAGACAGCCTGATCCTAATCCTGAAATGGATGCAAAAATCGCTGAGTTAAAGGAGAAATGGTCAAAGGAGGGCGACAATCTCACTGATGACCAAAAGGAACAACGTTGGAATGAATACTCAGCTATTAAGGACAAGTATGAAGAACTTGCTACGGTTGAGGATGCTGTAAACCACATAATGCATGTCATTGATGTAATAGGGGTTGATTATGTGGGTATCGGGACTGACTTTGATGGTGGAGGCGGAATAGAGGGATGCAAGGATGCCTCACAGATGAAGAACATAACTGCTGAACTGATACGACGTGGTATCAGCCCTTCAGATATAAAAAAGATATGGGGAGGAAACGTTATGCGTGTTATGCGCAAAGTAAATGAAGTGGCAGGGAAATAAGTCAATTTCCCCGCACCTCTTTTATCCGTGAAAACTTAAGTGTTTTTATCATCCATTTTGGAAGAGATTTAAGCGGATCTCTTTTGTCCATATTGAGATACCACCCCAGCTTCTTCATTATTGGTACTTTATGGGTTTCAACGAACTCAATTAATGTGCCGTCGTGATCTTCAATATAAGCAAAATGACCTGCTGCTTCTCCCATGTCAAAAATATTTCCGGCCTTACTTGCCTGGCTGTCAACAGTAAAGGGTGAGCCCTTCTCTTTGCAATACTCCCTAAGGTTATCCATGCCATGAATATCGTAACAAAGGTGAATGAAGCCGGGATCTCCCCATAACCTATCTTCAAAAATTCTGGCAGGCTGTCTCTCTTCAACCCTGATAAGCTCTATCTGACTCTGACCCATCAGTGGGCTGAATCCTCCTTTGAATGGAGTTGAACAGCCAAGCAAAACTCTTCTGAATGTTGCTTCCCCTCCGGGTAGTACAGAGAAGTCATCGAACCTCTCAGTCTTGTCGTAGATTACCTTATCATAGCCAAGGATATCAGAGTAGGTTCTTTTGGCCGCTTCAATATCAGTTACACCAATAATTGCCCCATATGTTCCTCCTGTGGGTGATCCCAGGTTCATCAGCCAGTCTGTTGCCTCAACCATCTGGAATATATTTCCATAGGGATCAGACACAAAAAAGCAGCGTTTACCTGAAGGGTCAGGAGCTGGCTCTCCCAGAGTTGTTATTCCCTTTGTGATCATTGATTGGTAAGCCTGGTCAATATTCTTAACCTTCATTTTGCAGGCGAAGATACCGAGGTCACCTGCCAGGGTCTCCCTAACCCTGTATTGAGGCTCTCTCTCTTTATGTTGCCAGACTTCAAAGCCACCACCGCTCTGAAGGTTGTAGATGAGTACCGCATGTCTTTTTTTGGGTTGCCCACCGGTATAAGGTAACATAAACTCTGCTTTGGCCTCTTCTTCAAAAATGGGACAGTCCATTCCGAATGCCATTATATACCAGTTCCAAGCCTCTTTCAGATTCTTCACCCCAACACCCATCTGTTGTATGCCGTTGATATTATATCTGTTCATTGTTTGATAAATTACATTGATTTGATTCGTCCCGCCAGTCTGAAAAACAGGGATGGCATGTATTTCCTTATATACAGCATAAGTAGCTCAGTACTGCCTACCAATATCTCTCTTTTCTCTCTTCGCAGTCCTCTTATTATCATTTTAGCTGCTTTCTCCGGGGTAACTCCTTTGGCCTGACCGGCATCCATTTGCCCGTGTTCTTTACCTGAAGCAGTAAGAGCATGAAGTGAAATGGCTGTCTGCACTCTTCCGGGAATTAAGACGGAAGCTTTGATGTTATCTCTCTGGTGTTCAATTATCAGGGTCTCGAAAAAGCCATGGAGAGCCTGTTTTGAAGCTGAGTATGCTGAGCGCAAAGGGAAACCAAAACGACCTGAAATAGAACTTGTTGCTGCAATATGACCACCACCATTGGAGATCATATACGGAAGGACTGCCTTGGTAAGAGCTATGGTGCCAAAATAGTTTATCTCCATTATCTTGCGGTCAAGCCACAAAGGAGTCTCAAGAATTGTTGCTCTCTGGCTTACTCCACCCAGATTTATCAGTATATCAATATGTCCTTCCTCAGCTATGATACCTGAAACAAGAGTATCAATACCCGATGTTTCTGAGAGATCGAAGACAACACCTCTTATGCTGCCTGCCATACCATTGCATTTCTTTATTACCCGTTCAAGTCCTGACTCATCAACTGATGAGGCAATAACTTTACTTCCCATACTGACAAAAGAGTATACCAGAGCCTCTCCGATACCTGATGAAGCACCGGTGATCCATACTACTTTGCCCCCATATTTTTTATCCATTTTAAATATTTTAGAGCTTTGATATTCTTTCAACCAAACTGTTGTAATCTGTCTTTAGTTTTAAAAAGGTTGAATTCTTTTTTCTGATCATGTTTTTAATACGCAAGCCACCGATAATTCTTCTTGCAAGCAGTAGCCAGTTCCAGGCAAAGATTCCGGAGAATGGTAAAATTAAAAAGACACCAAGTGCAAGCCACCATGGCTTAATAAATATAAATGACAATACCGCATATAATGGCATCAGGACAAAGCTTATCAGCATTGTAACAACATATCTGAATGAACTGATGAATTGCTCATCCTTAAGGCTCTTAATCTTAAGTTGGGGGGCTTCTATTATTATGATATTGAGTGCTGCTCCAAAAATAAACGCAGGTAATGTTACCAAAAGGAACAGAGAGCCGAAAAGGAGCCAATGGATTGGGTGTCGCTTTTTCGATAACTGCCGGTATGTAAGGTTTAGTTTTCCGGAAATTTCCTTTACTGAAAGGCTCTCGTTACATATTTTTCTGTATTCATCATTGTTTTTCTCACGTAATGAGTTCAGTCTTCCAATTAGAATATTATCCCGGAAAAGCTTTGGGAACCTTATAGAGTCGCTGTATTTGCCGTTTATGATACTTCTGAGTTCGTCTATTGCTTCATAATCATCTACCTCTTCAATATGTACCATCAGTTTTTTTATCTCGACTGAGAGTCTGTCTCTGAGGTCGCTAAGGGCCTGTGGCGGATTCTCCTTATAAAGTGTATAATAGTCTGAGACGCTTATAGGCTTTCCATAAACAACGGTAAGCACCTGTCTGAAAAACCAGTAATGAGAATATTCTATACCTACAGGGATAATCTTTACATCAAGGGAGAAGTTTGTGGCTTCTTCAGCAAGAAATGCAATGCGGCATATACCTTTTTTCAGCTGTCTCAGTTTCCTGAATCCTGCATGATTTCCTTCGGGTAATATCACAAGGCCATTCTTGTGTTTTATCACTCTCAGGGTATCTTCAAAGGTTTCATCATTTTGTTTCAGGGTAGAATAGCCATCTCTTATCCTGTATACAGGCAGTATTTTTAAAAAATAGAGAATTCTGGCAATGCTTCTCTTTCTAAAAATATCAGCCCTGGCCAGAAAAACAGGCTGTCTCTTTGTTGTGCAGAGGACAGCCATTGCATCCATCAGTGCATTCTGGTGATTTGGGGCAAAGATATTGTGAGCTGTATAATCTATGTTCTCTCTCCCGTATACTATTACTTTTCTGTAATATATATGGTTGTGCCAGAAATCAACATATTTCCTCAGTAGCTCATAGCCAAGATTGAATTTCTCAATATTTTTCTTTCCCATATTGAAAAGAGTCAGTGGTTACTCATGCCGAAAATGCAAATATTTCTTAGTATGGTAAATTCGGCGGCACAAGGTATAAAAAGTTCATCAGTTGAATTAAACTCTCAACAAATCAATTTATTCAGAAAAGAATTTTAGGTATTTATACTACCCGATATGGGTATTTT
>QKCK01000200.1 GCA_003245695.1 Bacteroidota bacterium
AATATTATGATTCTCTTCATTGTATTATTGATTTAAGGGGGGTAAAGTTAATATTATTACTATATCTCACAACCTTGTTATGAATTCCTTTTTTCATTCAATATTTATTGTAACTTTATCCCCCCATTTTAAAAGCACTATGAAACATAATAAGCTCTTTTTCTTGCTATTAGCTATTTTCAGCAGCTCCGGCATTCTGCTTGCACAGCAGGGTACTGTAACAGGAACCATTACCAGTTCAGAAAGCGGAATAGCACTACCCGGGGCAGCCATAACGGACGCCGCCGGCAAGACACTGACTGTCAGTAATACTGATGGATCATTTACATTCAATATTCTTGAAGGCAAACAGTTTTTCTTTGTAAACCTGACTGACTTTGATCAGAAATCATTTGAGGTCATTGTCTTATCAGGAGAGACTGTTGATGCTGGAATCATTGCACTTACCCCCACCACTGTATCATTGCTTGATATGCCAACCATCAGTTTCTCAGAGGATGACTCTGAGAGTGGTTTTGAGACACAATCGATACAGGGTATCCTCAGCTCTTCTGCTGATGTTTTTCTCAGTACTGCAGCCTACACCTTCGGTCCGGCCATGTTCAGGGTAAGAGGATATGAGTCATCAAACACCAATGTCAGTCTGAACGGCTTTGTTGTGAATGACATTGAGTCGGGGTCACCATATTTCTCCAACTGGGGAGGGTTGAACGATGTGATGCGCAGTGCTATGATATCGTCAGGGCCTGAGCCTATCGGATTCCTCTTTGAACCTGTAGGCGGAGCCACACGCATCAACACCAGGGCTTCGCAGTACAGATCAGGGCTTAAAGCAGTCTACTCACTATCCAACCGCTCATATCGTAACAGACTTATGCTCACCTACTCTACCGGTCTGATGGAGAATGACTGGGCCTTCACTGCCAGCTACTCACGTCGCTGGAGCCAGAGAGGGTATGAAGAGGGAACATTCTACGATGCCAACTCATTCTTCTTCTCTGCAGAGAAGAGATTCAACAGCCGTCACAGCCTTAACTTCACAGCCCTTGATGCCATCTACCAGAGAGGCGTCGCCGGAGGCACCACACAGGAGGTATATGACCTGATGAATGATAACTATTATAATCCGTACTGGGGATATCAGAATGGAGAGGTTCGTAACTCAAGGGTACGCAGTAACAATAAACCGCTGCTTACACTCAACCATATATGGACACCCTCTGAAAAACTTAACATCCAGACAACAGCAGGATACTGGTTTGGCAAGAGTGGTTACACAGCACTCAACTGGTATGATGAGGCAGACCCAAGACCTGACTATTACAAAAACCTGCCTTCGTATGGCGGTGTTAAGACCGCTGAAGACTGGGCCCTTGATACCGTGGCACACATAGCATGGGATAACTTCTACTTTGCCAACAGAAAGAATATTGCCACCATCGACGATGTGGGAGGGGTCTCAGGAAACAGCATCTCTGGCAACAGGTCAAAGTATATTGTTGAAGACAGAAGAAATGACATCTCACAGTTCCAGTTCAACACACGTGCAGCATGGGATCTGAGCGACAAAGTAAATATCACAGGAGGCCTGCTCGTTGACCTCTATCGCGGACATAACTTTAACACTGTCAAAGACCTTCTGGGCGGCGACTTCTGGGTTGACATCGACAACTATGCCGAGAGTGACTATGGCCAGTACAGCGACCAGAGTCAGACTGACCTTAATAACCCCAATCATATTGCCTATGAAGGCGATATCATCGGCAACAACTATTATGCCTTCCAGCGTGGGACAACACTATGGGGAACAGCACGCTTCTTTGGCAAACGTCATTCACTCTACTTCAGCGCCAATGGCAAATACACCTCGATGTGGAGAGAAGGACTGTTCAAAAAAGGACTCTTCCCTGACAACTCATATGGTGAATCAGAGAAACTTAATTATCTGACATACGGCGCAAAGGCCGGAGGTGACTTCCGAATCACAGGGCGTCATGTTATCACTGCAAACATATTGTACGCCACTAATCCACCGTTATTCAGAAACTCATTCCTGTCACCACGAACACGTAACTCTGTCACACGTGATCTTATGGAAGAGTCTGTCATCTCGGGTGACATAAGCTACATCCTTCGCACGCCTCTGATAAGAGCAAGATTAACAGGATACTATACCAAATTCATGAATCAGACTAAAGTCACCAGCTTCTATTATGATTCTGATGAGTTCAACACTCTTGTCAACTACGCGATGACAAATATTGATAAAGAAAACATGGGTATTGAGATAGGTACTGAAACAACCATTACAACAGGTCTCGTTCTGAACGCCGTTGCATCAATAGGACAGTATGTCTGGGCTAACAACCCCGACATTACTATTACCAGAGACGATGAAGCTACCAGCCCGATAACAAAAGAGGTATGGATAAAATATCTGCGTCAGAGCGGTATGCCTCAGAAAGCATTTGCTCTAGGTCTTGAATATAACTCATCAAGATATTGGTGGGCAGGTGTAACAGGAAGTTATTATGATGAGGTCTATATAGACTTTAACCCTGTTACCCGTACAAAAAACGACTGGGGCTATTATCCTAACTGGGAGCCACAGATAAAAGCCGATCCGGCTTTCCTCCTCGATATCTTTATCGGAAAATCGTGGAAAGTGAACAATATCTATATTAACCTCAGTGCCAATCTAAGCAATGTCTTGAACAACAAGAGCATGGTCACAGGAGGATATGAGCAATACAGGTTTGATGAAAGCAATCCGGACCTGTTTGATCCGAAGATTTATTACAACAATGGGTTTAACTACTTCATTAACTTCAGCATAAGAATGTAATTTCCAAAACGTTAACCCATTAAAGATGAAGAAAATGAAAAAGATAATATATATACCGGTTTTAGCAGCACTGCTGACAACAGTTTTGCCTTCATGTGTTGATAATAATGAGACACCTCCACCGGTGAGAGACTTTAAGTACGGTGAGATTGTTACTGTACAACAGGTGAAAGCCTTATATGATGACCAGCTTGCCATAACAGACTATACGCAGCGTACCCCTGTTGAGGTGACGGAGAACTGGGCTCTCAGGGGCATAATAACAGCCAGTGACAAGACAGATGGCAATCTGTACAAAGAGGCTTACATAGAAGATGCTACCGGCGGTCTGAGATTTGTCTTTGACGCCATCAGTGGTCTTAATGTTGGCGACTCTGTTATCATTAACGTAAAAGGACTGTTCATTGGTGACTACGGTAACTTCTGGCAGGTAGGCGGCGAGCCTTATACTGAAGCTGACGGTGACGTCAGGGTCTCAGGGATGAATATGGACAATCACGTCCTCAAGACATCTATAGGTAACCCGACATATCCGGCTGTGGCTACCATAACCGAAGTAAAAAGCGCAGCATATCTTGGCCGGCTGGTGACCTTAAACGATGTACAGTTCACTGATGAGATGTATGGTCTCACCTGGGCTGACTCAGTCAATGCCACCACAATGAACCGCGACCTGGAGGACTGCAACAGTAAGAGTATAATTGTAAGAACAAGTGGTTTTGCACAGTATGCCAACAGGCTGCTGCCTACTGGCAAAGGATCTATCACCGGTATAGTAACAGTTTTCAGCGGCACATATCAGTTTATTGTAAGGGATATCAATGAGGTAGAGATGACTGGCGACCGTTGTGGTTATGTCCCACAACCACTTGGTTCACCTGTTGAGACCCTGAGTGAGACCTTTACCGGTTATACTGCCGGATCAACACTCTATATTACGGGGTGGCAGAACCTCGCTCAGGTTGGCAATCGTCTCTGGGCTGCAAAATCATTCAGTGGAAACACTTATGCCCAGGTCACAGCATATACCACAACCCTGCCGTCTATTGTAACCTGGATGATAACACCACCGGTAACCATCACTACACAGAAGGTTCTCTCATTCCAGTCAGCTATGGCGTACTGGACCCATGAACTGACAGATACACCACTTGAGGTCTTTTACTCAACCGATTATGACGGGACGAACCTGGCAACAGCCACATGGATTGAGTTATCTTACACCCTTCCTTCGCCCACCGGCACAAACTACGAGTTTGTTAACTCAGGGAACATAAACCTGCCTGTTGAAGCCGGCAAATCAGCTGTGATAGCATTCAGGTATACCGGATCGAATACAAAAACAACAACCATCTGTATTGATAACATCTCAGTCACTGCAGCAAAATAATACAGGAGAAGAATTATGAAAATCAGATTATATACAGCCATTCTTGCATTATCCTTAACACTCCTTGTTGCTTCGTGCGACAGGGATCCTGTGACACCTCCGGAACCAGAGATTGAATATATTACAATTGCTGATCTGAGGGATATGTATACAGGCGGAACCGCTGATACCATAAAGGGTGATGTGTATATCCAGGGATTTATAACTCTCACCCCGGAACTGGGTAACCTTCCGGCACAGATAGCCTATATCCAGGACTCGACTGATGCCATCTGCCTTGTGATAAACAGTGATGAAACCAATACCCTGGCGATGAACTCAGAGGTAAAGATACTCTGCTATCAGGGTATATTAAGCAAGTACAATGGCCTTCTTCAGTTCAGTAATCTCAGCATCACAAACCAGGTACAGACTGTCAGCCTCATTGCTGAAATGCCTGAGCCTGAAACAGTAACCATTGCCCAGCTGCTGACGGGAGAGTATGAGTCAAGATATGTCTATGTGCCCGGCGTACAGTTCAGTGCTACAGGCACATTCTCAGGGACAAAGTATCTCACTGACTGTATGTCGGAGGTGGCCGTATACACACGTTCAGGAGCCACTTTTGCCTCTACAGCCATGCCAACAGGTAACGGATCACTCAAAGGCATATCATCGATATATAACTCACAGCAGATCCTTCTACGTGACCCCGCTGAACTTGACATGACAGGCGACCGTTGTGGTGAAGCATCATCTACATATTATGAGCAGGACTTCCAGACACTGACAACCAACTACACCAATGTCAGCGCATTACCCGGATGGCTAACAATATCACAGGCAGGCACCAAGACATGGTTCAGCTACAAGGTCAGTACCAACTACTTTATTGAGACAACAGCATATAACAGCGGTCAGACATCAGTCATCACCTGGATGATTGCTCCTCCTGTTGACCTCACTGATGCAGTAATGCCATTCATGACCTTTGAGAGTGCTGACGGATATGACAACGGCGCCACACTGAAACTCTATGCCTCAACTGATTATGATGGATCAGCATCACCGTGGGACTTCACCTGGACTGAGCTCTCATTTAACCGTCCGCCATCAACAACATCAGGATATAGTGCCTTCACCTCTTCAGGTCTGATATACCTGACAGCATACAAAGGGCAGACAGTCTACCTTGCCTGGGTATATACCGGTGCTGATAACACAGGCACAGCAGATGATGACACAACAACATGGGAAATTGACAATATTGTCATTGCAGAAGAATAAGAATGTCATATCAAAGATTAATATCAATAATATCGGCATGGTGCCTTCTTGTCCTGACAATCTCAGGGCAGGCACCTGCCGGCTATTATGACTCAGCCAACGGCCTTACTGGCACGGCACTGCAGCAGGCACTGCACAATATCATAGATAACCACACTTCACTCACATATACTGATCTGTGGACCGCCTTCAAAACCACAGACAAGAAGAGCGATGGCAGTGTATGGGATATGTACTCTGACAAACCCTCAGGTACTCCAGCCTATACATATACATTCGTGACTGATCAGTGTGGCACCTATTCAAAAGAGGGCGACTGTTACAACAGGGAGCACTCTTTCCCAAAGAGCTGGTTTGGAGGTGAGGTTTCTCCCATGTATACCGATCTCTTCCACCTCTATCCTACCGACGGATATGTCAATGGCAAGAGGTCAAATTATGCTTTCGGGGAGGTCTCATCATCCTCATGGACCTCATCAAACGGAAGCAAACTTGGGCCAAGCTCTGTATCAGGTTTTACAGGTACTGTCTTTGAACCTATAGATGAATATAAAGGTGATTTTGCGCGTTCATATTTCTATATGGCCACACGCTACTATGGCGAAGACAGTTCATGGCCCGGCAGCGATATGGTTGACGGGGCAGAGCCCAAGGCATGGGCCCTGGCAATGCTTCTGCAATGGCATCGCGACGACCCTGTAAGCCAGAAAGAGACTGACCGCAACAATGCCGTATATGCCCTGCAGCATAACCGTAATCCATATATTGACTATCCACTCTATGTAGAGATGGTATGGGGAACAATGAGCAGCAGTGATGACCTCAGGGCGACCACTCTGCCGATGAATATCTTCCCGAATCCGGCAACGGAGAAGATTACCATTGAACTGTCAGAGGAGACACATGGTGAGAGAGCTATTCAGCTTTATGACATTAATGGTTGCCTGGTAAAGACAATCACCAGTGAAGAGTTATCACCTGTGATTGACATAACATCACTGACACCCGGCTACTATCTGATTCAGGTGACCAGCGGATCGCGCCGTTTTGTATCAAGGCTGGCAGTGGTAAGATAAAAAAACGGAGGCACTCTCTGAATATGAGATGCCTCCGCCAAAATAGTTACACAGAAATGTTTACTTAATACCAAAAACCCTTACTACGGCTTTCCTCCCCCTTATTGTATTCGCATCATACCAGAATTCTATTTTTCTTATTACCCTTTCATCGCCAACCAGGTCTATTGCGCGTGAGGTCCCTCCTGCCGGTATTGTATGGCGCATCTCAACTTCCTGACGCTGTCCGTTGCCATATACAATAATCACTTTATGAAAGTCAACCGACGCACCTTTCACTCTTATCTGTATTGCCTTAAAATCGCCTCGTGCTCCTGTTACTATAACTTCATCCCTGTCAAGCCTGTCATTCACCAGCCGCTCACCAAGAAATACTGCCTTCTTGTTGCGTGGCTGCGCTTCTGCCTGTGATGACAGTAACAGTGCCAGAAGGACAAAGAGGATCGTTTTTGTTTTCATGCTATTAACTTTTAAACCACTTTATAACTATTAGACATCTGAACTGAGTAAAGGTTTAATTCCCCGGCAACAATTTCATAATGGTTATAAATAAAAAAAAGAGAGTATATTTGCAGCCTGTCAGGTGAAAGAGACCTGTTCAGAACAGGAGAGATGCCAGAGTGGTCGAATGGGGCGGTCTCGAAAACCGTTGTCCTGCTCCGCGGGACCTAGGCTTCGAATCCCTTTCTCTCCGCAAAGCTTAAATTAACC
>QKCK01000335.1 GCA_003245695.1 Bacteroidota bacterium
GGCCACGAGCAGGCACATCTTGACAAAGCTATCGATGCCTTCACCAGGGTTGGAAAAGATCTGGGAGTGATTAAATAGTTGAAAGTTCCTAAAGTTGAAAGTTTTTAAAGTCGAAACCTGGAACCATATAGATTTGAGGATATAATTGCATGTCAGAAAAAGATGACTTTACAAACTTTTGACTTTACAAACTTTATAAACTAAAAAAGACGGCTCTCCCGCGAGGCCGTCTTTTCATTTGTGATATTGGGGTTAATTAAAGTGAAGTCTTCAACCGCATTTTGATGTGCCACAGTCGGTACAGATCAGGCACCCCTCCTGGTAAACGAGTGATGAGGAGCCGCAATTGATACATTTACCCTTGGCCTTTGTACCATCAGGTATGTAACGCTTCAGGGATCGCTCCACACCATTCTTCCAGGTGTTGATAGACTCACTGTCAAGTCTCATTGATGCCACCAGTTCAACAACATCGTTGATAGGCATGCCATAACGCAGCACGCCGGATATAAGTTTGGCATAGTTCCAGAAGTCGGGCTTGAACATGTGTGACAGCCCTCCCAGGGTGTTCTTATAACCATACTTATCAGTATACTGGAAGTCGTAACGTGTGTTACCCGCTTCATCCTTGTTCTTCAGTATTTTCCCCTTAACGATAGACTTAGGTATCGGGAACATCTCATCGTCCTGTATACCTGTGAATATCTCATAGGGAGTGCCGTTCTTGAGTCCCACGAAGGCAATCCAACGCTCCTCATTGTTCTTGAAGCGTATCACATCACACTCGAGCACTTTGGGTCTCTCAGGCGATATCTCATTCTTCTTCTCAGCTTTATTGGATACAAGCACACCTGCGCGCGATCCGTCACGATATACTGTCGCACCCTTACAACCCTCTTTCCATGCTGTCAGGTAGAGCTCTGACACAAGCTCTTCCTTAACGTCAGCCGGAAGGTTGATGGTGACGCTTATTGAATGGTCAACCCATTTCTGTATTGCCCCCTGCATACGCACCTTGGCTACCCAGTCAACATCGTTGGCAGTAGCCTTATGGTATGGCGACTTTGCCACTATAGCGTCAATGTCGCTGTCGAGCATTTTCTTTACCTCTTCATAGTCATAACCGTTCTCTTTCATCCAGTCGATGAACTTATGATGAAAGACGACAAACTCTTCCCAGTGATCACCCACCTCATCAATAAATGACACTTTCACATCCTTATCGTTGGGGTTCACCTTACGGCGGCGTTTATAGAATGGCATGAAGACAGGCTCAATACCTGATGTTGTCTGGCTCATCAGACTTGTCGTCCCGGTAGGGGCAATCGTCAGAAGAGCAATATTGCGCCGGCCGTGCTCAGCCATATCGGCATACATCTCAGGGTCAGCCTCACGCAGACGGTTAATGAAAGGATTGTCTTTCTCGCGTTCTGCATCATAGATAGGGAATGCGCCTCTCTCTTTAGCCATGTTTGTTGAGGCACGGTAGGCTTCAACAGCCAGTGTCTTGTGGATGTTAACAGAGAAGTCTGTAGCTTCATCTGATCCGTAGCGCAGCCCCATGGCGGCCAGCATGTCTCCTTCAGCGGTTATGCCAATGCCTGTACGCCGTCCTTCACCTGTCTTATGTCGTATGTTTGACCACAGATTACGCTCAACCAGTTTCAGCTCAGGATTCTCAGGGTCACCATCTATCTTTGCAATGATAGCATCTATCTTCTCCTGCTCCAGGTCAATGATGTCATCCATCATGCGCTGTGAGAGGTGAACATGCTTTTTGAACAGCTCAAAGTCGAATGATGCTGATGGTGTGAATGGATTTTTCACATAACTGAAGAGGTTTATAGCCAGCAGACGACAGCTGTCGTATGGGCAGAGGGGGATCTCACCGCAAGGGTTTGTTGATACTGTCTCATATCAGCATAGCAGTCAGGCACACTCTCACGCTTGATGGTATCCCAGAAGAGCATGCCAGGCTCAGCTGACTTCCAGGCATTGTGTACTATCTTATTCCATAACTTACGTGCATCAATCTCTTTTGTGTATTTCGGCTCAGAGGCATTAACAGGATATTGTTGTCTGTAAGGTGTCCCTTCCATAACGGAGTTCATGAACTCGTCGGTGATCTTTACTGACACATTTGCCCCGGTAACTTTACCGGCTTCCAGTTTGGCATCAATGAAACTCTCAGAGTCAGGATGCTTTATTGATATTGATAACATCAGTGCACCACGACGCCCATCCTGTGCTACCTCGCGTGTGGAGTTGGAATATCGTTCCATAAAAGGCACAACACCTGTTGATGTCAGGGCACTGTTGAGTACAGGTGTGCCCTTGGGACGTATGTGAGAGAGGTCATGACCAACACCACCACGCCGTTTCATCAGTTGTACCTGCTCCTGGTCTATCTTCATGATACCCCCATAAGAGTCAGAATCACCCTTGTTACCAATAACAAAGCAGTTTGAGAGTGAAGCTATCTGGTAGTCATTGCCTATACCGGTCATCGGACCGCCCTGGGGAATGATGTACCTGAAGTTTTTTAATGTCTCATAAATTGCTTTCTCCGATATTGGTTTCGGGTATTTCTTTTCTATGCGATAGATCTCTGAAGCAAGACGACGGTGCATGTCATCAGGGGTCTTTTCATAAAGGTTTCCAAAAGAGTCTTTTAATGCATATTTACTGGTCCAGACTTTCGCTGCCAGATCATCACCGTTGAAATAATCACGTGATGCCTTCACTGCTTCGTCGTGTGAATAAATAGGTCTTGTCTTTACTGATTCTGAAGACACTTCTCTCTTCACAGCACTTTGCTCTTCCATGTTCATTTTCTTATCCTCCGTCTTCAGGATATCTTGTTCGTTAGGAGCAACAGAAGGCTCGTGGACAAATGATTCTCCCATAGGTTAACTCTAAAAAATTCTACAATCTGAATATTAAACGTTTATAAAACCGCCGCTTTTGAAACTCAGCTATTGCTAAAATATGATTTCAATCACCAGCCGTCAAGGATAAGTTGCGGCAGTTATTAACACTCTTATCCACATTATTAACCACCAGAAAAAGAATCAATTACAAAACATGATTTCATAAAGAGTTGTTTCTTTGCCAGTTAGTATTTCAAGGTTTTTCACTGGATTTTCTGGACTTATACTTAAATAATAAGAGATGATAATTCTATAGTAAGATCAGGTCAATGAGATAAAAAAAGCTGCCTCGCTATGAGGCAGCCCTTTTATTATCTCTCACGCAAATTCTGTTGCGTGTCACATTACTTAAGGTAAAGCTTCGTATTACTTACTTCGCACTTACGTGGCTGAAATAAAAACTATTCGAAAGCTGCGGTGATCCGCTATAGGAGCCCTTTGGTGCTATTACTGTCAGTGTATCACCAACTTTAAGGCCTTTGGTAGTTATCAGGTATTTTCTAAAGTCGCCTGTTGCACCATAACCAGGATAACAGCCATAAACATAGATTTCACTGCCGTCATTCAAATATAGATTGCCATATGTTTCATTGACAATCGATGTAATAACACCAGTTACCATAAAGTATGTATTGGCATCGTCAGGTTTAGTCAGCACCTCTGCAATGGTTGCTGATGTTACAGGAATAAAGCTTTCAAGAACTGCACCACTCATTTGTGGTGTTCCATTATATGCAGCGCGTGTTCCGACAATTGTAATAATGTCACCTACTTTCAGACCGCTTGTGGCAAAATCAACTATTTTATAAACATATACCTCACCTGAGAAATCTCTTATGTTTAATTTGCCGGTTGAAGCATCTGAAATACTGGTAATAACACCTGACAAGCGATATTGTTGTGCAGTGCTGACGGCAGCCGCAATAAAATCGGCAACAGATACATTTAAAATCGCGCCTTTCTGGGTGAGAGTTGTTTGTGCACTATAGTCTTTAGTACCGTCAGTAGTGTGGAACGTAAGAGTAGTTCCACGATCTCCTCCGGCATTTTCAGCGGCATTGAATTTCACAACTACAGAGGTGCCTGCTGATTGGATGGAGGAAATTGACAACCATGATTCAGCATCTGCAGGAATATCTACCGATACGCCTTGTCCTTTACAGGTGAGGTATGCAATAAATTCACCACCTTCCATAGGAAGTGTTGCGTTCTTTACCGAATCAACTTTCACAAGTGATTTATTAATCTCGATAACAGTTACATTTACCAGCTCAACAGTTCCATTGTAAGTAGTTTTTGGTCCCTGAACAGTTACTTCATCACCCACTTCAAGTCCTAAACTTAAAAAGTTTTTCGTAGCTCCCTTCGCATCAAGAGTACCATAGATATAAATAGAACCTGTTGCATCCTCCAGATACCAGTTACCGTAAGTAGTGTTGGCTATTGCAGTACAAACTCCGGTTACCTGATAGGTCTTATCGTCTGGTCCGGCAATTACCTCCGCACAGGTGGCAGATGAAATTACTGCCAAGCCCTGGATAACGTTTATTCTCTGAGTTTTGCCTCCGCATAGAATTTTCACCTCTCCGATGCGACCATCCAAGGTGGATGAGGCTGAAAAAGTAAGCGTTGATTCACCGGCACTGCCAGAGGTTGAAGAGATAGTCAGCCATTGTAAACTGTTCTCTAATGTCCAGCTATCATTAGTTGTTACGGTAATGGATGTAGAACCACCCTCTACCGGTATAGACACGTAAGACGACGATACCTGAATTTCATCAAGCAACGTCATAGTGGCTTCTTCTTCACAGCTTACCATCAGGGCAACTGCCACAAAGAATAATGGGAAAAAGTATTTTAATTTCATAATGCCATTACTTTTTATTAGTTGAACATATATTTGACACCGATTAAAGCATACCAGCACTGACCCAATGTGTAGCTTGTTGTGAATGTTTTGGTATTAGCATTGATTGAAGATGGAGTGGAGAATGTAGCCACACCGTCAGCATCCACACCTTCATATTTGAGGATACGAGCTTCTGAACCGATTTCCGGATTCAGATATTTGGCAACGCCCCATTCAGAGTTAAAGAAGTTCAATACATTTTTGAGATCGAGGCTAAGTTGCAGCGTATGTTTGTCTTTGCCTTTCTTAAAAACAAAATCATGTTTGTAGCCAAAGTCAACGCGATGAACCCATGGAGAGTAAACGCTATAAGGCTCTGCATATTCCCCCTGGTGATTCTTCAAATAGCTATTGGCATGAACATAGTCCATAAAGCGGCTTGCGTCGTCTTCCGAAACAAATCGGAACAGGTTGTTTTCCACATCAGCATCGGTTGGAATATAGATTGCATCGTAGTTGTAACCGTCACTGTTGATATCGTTAACCATCATGTATGAGTAGTTTGCACCACCAAGCCATGATTCATAGATAAGACTATAGTGATTACCGCTGTTGTCGTGGGCAGTAAGTGAAGCCACAAAACGATCGGGTGTATTGTACTGGGAATTGTGTAATCTGATGTAGTTGGGGCCTTCCACTGAGGGCACATAGGTAAATGCAGATTCTGCAGCCGATCCGGGCATACCGGTCACGTCTTTGGCAACCGTGTGTGCATAGGCAGCCATGAAATTGAGCCATTTTGCTGGTTGAGCGTTGATAGTAATGTTGCCTGACCAACCATAACCGAGACTTGTGTTTTCAAGCATAAAGGCTTTTGTGTTGGTACGATAACCAGCAGGATAAATCGGACGATTGTCAATACCGTTGAAACGGGCAAAACCACCAACATTTGGAATACTCCAGTCAGAAATAGAAACACCGTTGATTGTTTTGTTGTAAATTCCTTCTATCGTCATAGATAATGGGAAGGAGGTTTTGAATGAATAATCAACAGCAAGTGATATTTTCCATACCTGTGGCATTTTGAACTTCGGATCTACACCGTTAACAGCAGAAGGTACTGTCCCATCTTCAGGAGTAATAGTTGAAGGATATCCCAATGATATTAACTTATCATAAAGTGCAGCAACAGTAGCATTTCCGTTAGCATCAGTTACAAGACCTCCGGCAAATTCATCCATTGAGAAACCCATACTTGCAGCCTTCGAAGCATTAATCTGTGCCTGATACTGTACCATACCACTATTGGTTGGCATATTGGTAAAGAATACAAGAGGTAAATTACCTGAGAAAAGACCGGTTCCTCCACGAACTTTCAGACTCTTATCGCCATATGCATCCCATACAAAACCTACGCGGGGTGAGAAGATGATATTAGCTGCAGGCCATTCTCCTGTATTGATATGACGACCATCGTAATCAAGGTCATAGATAGCCTGGTTTGTCATCAGATCTTTATTATTAAAGAAAAGTCCATCGATACGAAGTCCATACGAAAGCTTGAATTTATCTGTAACGCTCCAGTCATCCTGCCCGTAAACTCCAATTTTGTTTGTTCTTACACGAGCTGCAGGATTACTCTCGCCGTCATAACCATAGGTTAAGTTTACAATTTCAGGTGTTGCTCCGGTTAAGAAGTCGTCAAGACTGGAGTAGCGATAATATCCTGTACCGTTACGCATATAAGAATTATCTGCCATCTTATATTCAAAAGCTATTCCACCTACAATTTTGTGATTGCCTAAATTGTATGTCAGCTCATCTTTGATATTCCAGACGTTATTATGTACACCATTATTCCATGTAAAAAGTTCATATCCAAGAGACAGGTAGGCTTGTCCGTCTTTTAAAATATCGATGAAAGGAAATTCCTGTGAATCTGATCCGCGAACATCATCAAGTTTTGAGAATGTTGCCAGAAACTGGTTAGATAACTTTTCAGTCAGACGGCTGTTTAAGTCAGCAGAGAATGAATGAACCAGATTGTTCATAGAATACATCGAGTTTGCATACGACATTGAGGCTTGTGACATTCTTGCCTCAGACATACGAGTACCTCCGTCCATAGAACTTGCATTAGGAGATGACCAGTAAAGGTTTTTTGTGTAGTTATAACGCAGAGCCAGACGATTTTTGTCTGTGATATTCCAATCCAAACGGGCTAGAAATTTGTAGTTGTTTTCATCAGCAGGGAAATCTGTATAAGATCCGGTATCATACCCATACTTACTTTTAACATAATCAGAAACAGCCTGAAGATCGCTTTCTGTTGTGCGGGAAA
Source organism: Bacteroidota bacterium (assembly GCA_003245695.1). GTDB lineage: Bacteria > Bacteroidota > Bacteroidia > Bacteroidales > VadinHA17 > SR-FBR-E99. Next base: position 7,121 of record QKCK01000335.1, read on the forward strand.
TATAATTATCGGCATCGGCGACACCATCTGTTGAAGCTCTCCAACGATTGACAACAGTTGGTGTTTTAGCCATTTCACCGTTCACAAATATGAACATTTTGTTTTTGATAACAGGACCACCAAAAGTAAAACCATAAGTTGTATTGCGGTCAACATCACGAGCACCTGTTATTTGCTTACCATTAACAGCATCACCGCGCATGTTTTCATTTCTGTGATAAACATAGGCACTACCTTTAAAGGTATTTGTACCCGATTTTGTAATAGCGTTTACACCACCACCTATAAAGTTAGTCTGACGAACATCATAGGGGGCAATTACAACCTGCAGCTCTTCGATAGATTCAATAGAAATTGGGCTGCCTCCACCGGGCAGAGCAGAACTCAAACCGAAGTTGTTGTTGAAATTCGCTCCATCCACTGTAAAGTTAGCCGTACGACCATCTGAGCCTGCAAAGCTCATACCATTCCCTCCGTAAGGTGACAGACGGGTAACATCTATAATACTACGGCTTACTGTAGGCATATTAGCTATCTGGGTATTCGAGATATTCGTAACTGCACCAGTTTGCGTGGTATTAAATTTTGATGTCGCGTAACCAATCACGGTAACCTCTGTCATCTCGGTTGTGGATGATGCCATGGTCGAGTTCAGGGCCGTATTTTCTCCAAGTAACAGGGTAATCTCAGTGTAACTCTGGGTTTTGTAGCCAATGAAACTGACATTGACTGAATAAGGACCACCAGGGCGCATACCCTGGATTGAATACATACCTTGAATGTTAGTCAAAGCTCCATACTGGGTGCCAGATGGAACGTGGGTTGCAACTATCGTGGCTCCCGGCAACGGCTGGCCGTCAGCCTCCGTAATCTTGCCGCTCAGAGACGATGTTGTCACCTGCCCGAACAGATTCAGGCCTCCTCCTATAAAGAGAAACAACAAAACGAATGTAAGCTGGATTTTCTTCATGATGAATTAGGTTAGTTAGTTTATGTTTAGAATAATCTTATCGCGTTGATAGTGAGCTTATTAGGGTTGCTTTTATTTGTTACAGAAGCGGAATGTTAAATTACACTTCCGGTAAGAAATAGAGGGTTTCAAACCTTTTGTAATTATGAACAAGTTGTTAACCTGTTTATGAAAAAATAATTACTCCTTTTCAAACAAGGATACGTGATGCAACAAGCCCGGTAGCTCCTTTATTTTCAGCTATATATGCAGAGCAAACATCAGCAGCCTTTCTAAGAGCATCCTGATCAGAAAGGTAGTTATTAACAAGGTTTGTGAACTCATCAAAAGATCTGAAACAGTTAGCTCCCCCTCTTTCAATAAGATCTAACGCCTCCTTAAATTTTTTATGGTTCGGTCCGAAGAGAACAGGCATGCCCCAGCATGCCGGTTCAAGGATGTTATGTATTCCTTTTCCGAAGCCGCCACCAATGGAAGAGAGAGTCGCATACCGGTAGACCGAAGAGAGCATACCAATATTGTCTATTATTAGTACACGCGTGTCAGTGTCCTCCTTATTATATATCGAATATCGTGTAGAGGGCACCTGAAGACGTCTTTCTATGCGCGACAGATGTGCTTCATCTATCTCATGGGGAGCAAAGAGCCACTTCATCTTTCCCGGATTCTCATTAATATACCTTATAATGATCTCCTCATCGGGATCCCAGCTTGATCCAGCCACAAAAAGCTTCTCTCCTCCCCTGAATGAGCTTATAAGAGGCAGTTCCCTTGCATTTTCAGCTATCTGGCTCACCCTGTCAAAACGGGTGTCGCCGGTGATGCTGCAATTATTATAACCCACCTTCAGGAGTAACTCCATTGATTCATCATTCTGAACAAAGATGTGTTTAAACATAAACAACATACGGCGGTAA
>QKCK01000144.1 GCA_003245695.1 Bacteroidota bacterium
CACGGCTTGCTGTCAAAACCAGGTCAGCCCCTTGGTATTAAGGCTGCAAATTTATGCAAAATATGCTTTACAGCCATACTTTGACCTTCAAAAATCAGACCGTTTTGTGTATCTTCACACTGACCTTAAACAAAAACTTTCTATGGACAAGAGAATTAGAGTGGGAATTCTGCGAGAGACGAAGAATCCACCAGACAGGAGGGTGCCTCTTACTCCTTCACAGATAGTGGCATTGCAGGAGCTTTATCCATCTGTGGAGTTTTACATCCAGCCAAGCGATATAAGATGCTATTCAAATGAGGAGTATGAATACCTGATGATACCCATTAAAGAAGACCTGAGCGATTGCGATATTCTTATGGGAGTGAAGGAGGTAGACAAACGACTCTTCATTGAGGGTAAGACCTATCTCTTCTTTGCCCATGTGGCTAAGAAGCAGGAACATAACCGTGAGATGCTTCGCGAGATGCTTCACAAGAAGATAAAGCTTATTGACTATGAATACCTGACTACGGACAAGGGTCAGAGAGTAGTGGCTTTCGGACGTTGGGCAGGTATCGTTGGGGCATATAATGCCTTGAGGGCAAGAGGTATCAAGACAAACCGTTTTAAACTCAAACCGGCGTTTCAATGCCGTGACCTTGATGAGATGTGGGCAGGGCTGAAGATGATTCAGCTGAAGCCGGGCCTGAAAATACTTGTCACCGGTGAGGGACGTGTAGCCTCAGGTGCAATGGAGACCCTCGAAGTATGTGACCTGGTAAGGGTGTCATCAGAGGATTTCCTTACCAGAGAATATGATGTGCCTGTCGTCTGCCAGATTGGCCCCCAGAATTATGTCAGGCATATTGACGGACGCCCCTTTGACTTTAATAACTTTATCAACCACCCTGAGGAATACGAGTCTGACTTCCTGAAATATACCAAAGTAACAGACGTCCTGGTGGCCTCCCATTTCTGGGATCCGCGTTCACCACTATTTTTCACCCAGCAGGATGCTGCAGCTGACGACTTCAGGATTTCGGTGATTGCAGATATAAGCTGTGACATCAATGGTCCTATAGCTTCAACACTGAGATCAACAACTATTGCTGATCCGTTTTATAGCTATAACCGTAAGACAGGACAGGAGGAGCCGGCATTCACGAGCCATGAGAATATTACTGTTATGTCTATTGATAATCTGCCCGGCGAGCTGCCACGCGATTCATCAAGTGACTTTGGTCATCAGCTTATGGAACATGTACTATATGACCTGGTGACTGAGAATGAGTCGCCCATGATTCAGCGGGCCACAATAGTTAATGATGGTCATCTCACACCTCAATATAAGCACCTCTCAGACTTTGCCGGAGAGATAAACCACTGATAGATATGAGAGTCATCCTTTGTGGTCCGGTATTTCCTTATCGTGGTGGCATCGCTGCATACAATGAGCGTCTTGCTCGCCAACTGTCGGATGAGGGTCATGAGGTGACTCTGTATACCTTCTCCTTACAATATCCCTCTATACTATTTCCTGGCAAGACACAGTATAACGACGGCCCGCCACCGGCAGACCTGACCATAAAACGCGTCATTAACTCCATCAACCCTTTTAACTGGTTACGTACAGGTATCAGGATGAGGAGGGAGAAGCCCGACCTGGTTATTATGCGTTACTGGCTGCCATTCCTGGCACCTGCCCTTGGGACAATAGCACGACTGACAAGACGAAACAGACATACCCGTGTGGTGACTATCTTTGACAATGTAGTACCACATGAAAAACGACCCGGTGATGTCATTCTTACGCGATATTTTGTAAACAGTATTGATGGAGCCCTGGTGATGACAAAGTCAGTTGAAGAAGATCTCCGGCGTTTCAGCATCAGCATCCCGGCAGTGGTATCACCACATCCGCTCTTTGACAATTATGGTGACAGCGTCGATCCCGTTACGGCTGCCGAACATCTGTCGCTCGACGCCAGTGATCGGTACATGCTCTTCTTCGGGTTCATTCGCGAATACAAGGGACTCGATCTCTTGCTGGAGGCAATGACATACCCTGATGTCAGTGACATGAACATCAAACTTATTGTTGCCGGGGAGTTTTATAATGATCCTCAGCCATATTTTGATTTTATTAGTAGCAATGGGCTGGATGACAGGGTTATACTTCATACCCGCTTTATAAGTGATGATGAGGTTAAATATTATTTCAGTCTTGCATCACTGGTTGTACAGCCATACAGGTCAGCTACACAGAGCGGTGTGACACAGATAGGATATCATTTCCGGAAGCCTATGCTTGTGACAGATGTTGGTGGGTTGGCTGAGATAGTACCTGAGGGGCGATGTGGCTATGTTGTAAAACCTGACCCTTCTGCCATCGCTGCTGCAATAAGGGATTTCTTCACGAACAGGAGCGAAGAGTCATTTGCCGAAGGCATTGAGCAGCAACGTGAAAGATATTCATGGCCAGCCCTGACACGGGCATTGAGCACATTATACGAAACAACGTGCTGAGAAACAAATCAGCCTACCATGGTATATCTCATCAGAGAAGACCATGGCAGGCTGATATAAATATCATTTAAAGATTCACACTCTCTTTTATTAGATAAGTGTTTCTCTCGGGAGAGCGTCTGTTTATCAGTTCAGCAAGGAATCCTGTCAGGAAGAGGAAGGATCCGATAACCATTACAGTAAGAGCAATATAGAAGTAAGGGCTGTCAGCTACCAGTGGTGCCCTTAGCCCGTTATGTATAAATGTCAGTTTCCTGATGCCCAGGAAGAGGGCAAGGGCTGTACCTGCGATGAACATCAGTGTGCCAAGCATACCGAAGAAGTGCATGGGTCTCTTGCCAAACTTGGTAATGAAACTTATGGTTAGCAGGTCAAGATAACCCTTGACAAATCTGTCAAGGCCATATTTTGTCACACCGTATTTTCTTGCCTGATGTACTACAACCTTTTCACCAATCTTTCTGAACCCGGCCTCCTTGGCAAGCATAGGAATATACCTGTGCATCTCGCCAAATACCTCTATGCTCTTCACAACCTCACTGTTGTAAGCTTTAAGACCGCAATTGAAGTCGTGCAGTTTTATGCCTGAGAATTTCCTTGCTGTATAGTTGTAAAACTTGGAGGTAAACCGTTTCACAAACGGATCATATCTCTTTTTCTTCCATCCTGATACAACATGATAATTCTCTTCACGTATCATTCTTACCAGTTCAGGTATCTCGTCAGGGCTGTCCTGGAGATCGGCATCCATAGTGATGACCACCTCGCCCTGTGACTCTCTGAACCCGGTGTGTAGCGCTGCCGCTTTGCCATAGTTACGTCTGAACCTGATCCCTTTCACTGAAGGATTGCTCCTTCCCAGCGTCTCAATAACAGCCCATGTTGTGTCATTGCTGCCATCATCAATAATGATCATCTCATATGATAATGCAGATGATCTGCACACCCTGTCAACCCACTCAGCAAGCTCGGGGAGAGACTCAAACTCATTATAGGCAGGGACAACAACAGAAAGATCCATAGTTTGGGTACTAATCTTTTATTGGGTTACTCTCTTTCTTGACAATAGCAGAGGTTATTAACGCACAGATGGCACCTATAATTGTACCTGAGATTATACCTCTTACCGCTAAATTCATGGAAGTGGGTATCCCTTTGTCCCTGATCTTGTCAATTGCTGCTGAAATTGTAGCATCAGGAATCCCTTTTGAGCTCATATATTCTTCGGTTACGTTTATGGTCGCATTTATAACCTTTTCTGAGTATCCGGGATCAATGAACTGATAGAAAAAGTAAGTGTAAATAGCGTTTATAAGAGAAGTGATAATAACTACCGTTAATGCATAACTGAATGCTTTACCGTAGCTTATATAGCCATTAAGAAATGTGTTCCTGTAGTTTTTTGTAAACCAGTATAATGCAAAGAAATAAACAGCTATAGTAACAAAGAAGATAATAATTCCCTTTGCGATGCCGACGGGCATAAAATTAAACATCCACATCAGAAGGCTTGGAATGATAAGTATAACTCCGAAGATGATTCCATGTGTCAATGCAGATTTAAAGAATGGAGATTGTGTATTTTCCATGGCGATAGTAGTTTTTTGTTTAAACAAATATAATGCATTTAGAAATATAAATGAATTGCACTGGTTTACATGATTCAAATGACCAGAACGATATTTCAAAAACAAAATATATGATGGATGTTGTAACTGCAGCTTTTTTTTGTACTTTTGTGCGGGGTAAGTCTCATACGACCAGCTCCCTTTGAACTCCCCCAGGGTCGGAAGACAGCAAGGGTAGAAGGTTGTAGCGGTGCGATATGAGGAGCTTACCCTTCTTTTTTTATATCCCCATTCAGACAGTTACCGATCTGGTCAAAAACGGATCAAGTCGAAAACCACGTGTATAGAATAATTTTATGGAAGCGATGGTTTATTACTAAGATTCAGATACTTTACAAGATAGTCTATTTGTTCGCGCGCTCCGTGGACAGCCTGAACACGTTGCCTTCTGTGGTGAAAGATATTGATTTATATCCGGTTAACTGATCTCATTATAACGACTAAACGCATCAACGCATTAACGACTAAACAAATACTTACATCAATGACCCTTTGTTTGTCCGCTGACTTTCGGAACAGATTCATTATACACTTTTATTTCTATCTTTACTTCTGCAAATCATATCCTGATGCTGATAAAGATTTATCCTGAAAACCCCAATAAGGATCAAGTGAGAAGAGTTACATGGCTCTTTGAACAGGGGGGGATAGTCATATACCCCACTGATACCATTTATGCTATAGGCTGTGATATCAGAGCCTCGCGGTCAATAGAGAAGATTGCACGATTTAAGGGGATGGATCCCGGCAATCCTGATATGTCACTTATTTTTTCCAATTTCAGTCAGCTGTCAGAATATACAATAATACGTGACAACAATATTTTCCGTCTTCTGAAGCGAAACCTTCCCGGACCCTTTACTTTTATTGTAAAAGCGAATAACCAGATACCTCCGATGTTCAGAAACAAAAAGAAGACAGTAGGTATACGTATTCCTGATAACAGTATTACACATGCTCTTGTAACTGATCTGGGAAGGCCCCTTATTACCACCTCGGTTCATGAGCACGATGTTGTTGAATACATTACTGATCCGGAGCTGATACACGAAAAGTACCGTGATTTTGCCGATATGGTTATTGATGGAGGTTTTGGAAGCAATATTCCTTCCACCGTTGTTGACTGCACTGGGGAGGAGCCTGAGATCATCAGGCAGGGTCTTGGTATCCTTGAATTATAAGAGAGACTTCAGCGTCTATCAGGGCTGAAAAACCTGTTTATCTTGTCGAGGGCTGATGGAAGTGCGAATACAACCACTCTGTCACCTGCCTGTATGTGAGTGTCGCCGGTAGCGATGAAGGGTATGCTGGCATGAATGCCGCCACCTATTATTGCATCTTTTGGAAAGTTGATAAGCCTGAGAGGGCCGTCGGTAATACGTGCACTGTCAGGAACGATAAACTCCAGAGCTTCTGCATCTGTCCCTGTCATCATCTTTACCTGGGTTACATTTGGGTTCATAGTATGCCTGAAGATCCTCCCTGCTGTGGCTATCTTTTTATTTATGATGGTGTCAATACCTGTATTCTCTGCCAGATTGATATACTCCATATTCTCAACTTCAGCAATGGTTTTCATTACTCCCATCTTCTTGGCCAGCAAACAAGACAATATATTTGTCTCAGAGTTACCTGTGACTGCCACAAAGGCATCCATATTGGTAAGTCCTTCCTCTACCAGAAGATCTCTGTTTCTTCCATCACCGTTAATAACAAGAGTATCATCAAGTATCTCAGCCAGATTCTGGCATTTTTCAAGATTGATGTCAATGAGTTTCACCTGGCATTCTTTCTGAAGTGACATGGCAATGTGCCGGCCGATACGACTGCCTCCCAGAATCATAACACTCCTGGCTTCTATGTTCTTTTTTCCTGAGAACTTCATCATATCATCAATACCGTCGTGGGTTGATATAACATATGCAAGGTCACCATCAAGAAACTCTTCCCTGCCTCTTGGAATAATGGTTCTGTCTTTTCTCTTTATGGCAACAGCCCTGTATTGTATCTCACTCAGATTGTGAGCAAGTTCTTCGAGACTCTTGTTTAATACCGGAGCATTGGATTCAAGTTTCTGGGCATAAAGAGATAGTTTGCCTCCTGCAAAATCCATAAAGTCAGTGGTACCTGTCTCCCTCAAAAGGCCTATGACCTCCCTGGCAGCAATAAGCTCGGGATAAATAAGGTGATCAATTCCCATATCCTTAAAAAACTCACGGTTGCCTTTTCCCAGATAACCCATATTATCAATACGTGCAATAACCTTACGTGCACCAAGTTTCTTTGCCAGAATGGCCGCTGTTATGTTGGTGTCTTCAAGATGTGCCACAGCAATAAACAGGTCAGTGTTTTTGCGGATTGTCTCACGGAGAATATCAAGCGAAGTTGCAGAACCCTCATAGGTTAAAACATCAATGGCAGCATCAACAGGCTTTAGCCTGTCTGATTCAGAATCAATAAGTATTATTTCATGATTCTCCTGTGAGAGCATTTTGGCCAGATGTGTTCCAACTTCACCTGCCCCGGCAATAACAATCCTCATAACTTCTCTGATAATGTACAACAAAGGTAAATAAAAACAATCATCACATCAAAAACCTCTTGTGGTCTTCATTGGTGGCCTAATTTAAGACTTTTATAAAGAATTATCAGTTTTTGGATTTAATTATCAGACTACCATTCTCTTTTATTGTATGGGTTGAAAGGTATTTGCCGGTAAAGCGCCTCTTCAGTGAGGGAACGACTAACAACTGCTTCCGCTCAGGTTTTACATCCATAAGCCAATCATGATCATTCTGGCTGTTGCTAATGATAATATCAGCTGCAGGGTTGTATAGTGATAGTATGAATTGAGAATTAAACAGATCTGTTTCTGTGCCATTAAAGTGTATTTGTGTTGCAACTCCATCTGAAGGAATAATTCTTACATGCAGCCTCAGGGTTGCAGCATGTCTCTTTATTTCAACCGGCACCTCTTCAACAGATGAGACAATGCATAGGTATCTGCCCGACTGCAGTGCTGTAACCGGATCACCGCGTATATTATATATGATTACACATCTCATTCTTTCTTCCCTGATATCCTTTATTATTCCTGTTGTGAAGAAGAGGGTGAAGACAACAATAAATGGCATGAGTGTTATTCTTCTCACTCTGAGCAGTGAACTCATTAACAGGAACAATGAAATAGACAGCAGAATAGTTTCAATGGTTGTCAGCCCTACATCACTCATTGAACTGAACGGGAGATTTGAGATAAAAGATATACAGCAGAGAGTAATATAAGCCAGTTTTGAGAGAGCCCATGCCAGAACGTGTGCAATGGTTTCGCAGTGAGATGCAGGGAATAGCATAAGCGCCAAAACAATAATCGCGAATGTAAGAGGGACGATAATTATGTTTGAGACAAGAAACAATAAAGGGAATGAGTTAAAAAGACTTATTGTCAATGGTAGTGTACCTGTCTGGGCAGTGAGAGAGACAGCTATAAGCTGCCAAAGATATTTTCCGGGTTTATTCTTTATTTTCAGAGACAGGAACAGGGGTTTGTAAAAAAGAAGAATAGACAACACGGCCAGATATGACAGTTGAAACCCTGCTTCGAAAAGCATTGATGGCCTTGCCACCAGCATGATAAAAGCAGAAGCGAGGAGTATATTGAGGCTGTTGCTCTCCCTTCTCAGTAGTTTACCACCTTGCAGGAAGGAGAACATGATTGTTGCTCTCATGACAGAAGGTGAAAGGCCAGTGATAAATGCAAATGCCCATAATGCAATGATGATAATGATAATCCTTACAATTATCCATCGGCGTTTAAAGAAAAAGAGGAGGGAGGATAGGAACAGACTTATCATACCTACATGTAATCCGGATACAGCCATAATGTGCATTACCCCTGCCTTTGAGAAGAATGAAAGTTGCTCCTTGTCGAGCATCTCCTTATTGCCTATCGTGAGTGCAGTTATTACTGCCAGTTCATCACCTTCAAGACCTGACCGGGAGAATGACCTTATCATATTATCAGCCACAATGGCGGAGTAGTCGGTCAGGCCTCTCCTCACGGGCTGTATCTGTTTCTCAATATCTCCGGGTTTAATAAATCCATAATATCTTATCCCTCTTCCTCTCATGTACCTGGCGTAGTTGAATTCGCATGGGTTGCCATTGTTTTTTATCTCAACCGGGGTTATTCTGACAATGAGGTGGTCTCCCGGAGTTATCTGCTCATTTAAAGAGTCAGAGAGGTAGTAGACCAGTAGTTTGCCGTCTGGTCTTTGTCTCAGGGAATCAGATCTTATACTGCAACTGAACCGAAAACTGTGTTCGCGCCTTTCAGGGAAACAATCTGCTTCAACCTCAAACTGCTGTTCTTTATTTTCAAGTGCAGGGCATCTGTTCATATTCTGATAATATAGAAGAAACCCTGCAGCAGTAAAGAAAAGTATTAGTGCAAGACCGGGCAACAAGGCCCGGTGGTTTTCCCTTTTAAGACAAGAGAGTATTGCCAGAGCGACAGATATAAAAAGGCAAATAATACCAGGCAGGATTGAGTAACTGTAATATTCAGACAGTACTATCCCAATGCACAGAGGAGAGAGCAATCGCAGAAAAGGTTGTTTCCCGTATTGCATTATATACAGCGTTAGACGCTGTAAAGTTAAAAAAACAGTAAGCTCAGATCAATTTTTTGTCAGGCTAGCGCGAATGTGGCAGTACGGTTCTGTATTCGGCATCAAATTTACCTTTGCTGATGTCGGTCAGTTTGCCTTTAATAAGACGCCGGCGCAGGGGACTCAGTTTGTCAGTGAACAGGATCCCTTCCAGGTGATCATACTCATGCATTACAACTCTGGCTTTATAGCCAGTGAAGATATCCTCATGATGTTCCCAGTTTTCATCATAATACTCTAATTTCACCGTTGATTCTCTCTCAACTTCTTCATGAAGGCCCGGAAGGCTAAGACAGCCTTCACCCATTAATACTTTGTCACCTGTTCTTTCAATGACCTTAGCATTGATAAACACCTTCTTGAAGTCCTTCATTTCAGGATGTTCTTTTGCCATAGGTTCACCATCGATAACAATTAACCGTATGGATTTTCCCACCTGTGGTGCTGCCAGCCCGAGACCATCAGAGTTATACATGGTTTCAAACATGTCAGCAATGAATTTGTCGAGATCAGGAAAAGTTTTGTCAATCTCTTTTGCTGTCTGTCGCAGCACCGGATTGCCAAAAACGTATATAGGATATGTCATAATTATGTTCTTTCAGATCAGACATTACTTTTTTCGAGCCACGACTGCAGAATAATTGATGCGCTGACACGGTCAACGATGCTCTTGTCTCTGCGTGCCATCTTCTTCAGTCCGCCCAGAATCATCGATTGCATGGCAATTGATGAGGTAAAACGTTCGTCAACGAGGTGTAACGGTACGTCAGGGAAGACTTTTCTGAACCTGTTAATAAATGGCTCTATGTATTTTACGCTTTCACTTGGCAAATTGTTCAGTGTCACAGGATAACCGATCACAGCCTCATCAACCTGATTGGCAGCAAAGTATTTTGCCAGCCAGGCTTCCAGCTCTTTTGTAGGCACAGTTGTCAATGGTGTTGCGATGATCCGGAATGGATCAGTAACAGCTATACCTGTCTTTTTCTTCCCAAAGTCGATTGCAATAACGCGCCCCATCTCTTTTGATCAATAAAACCGTATTACAAGACATACTTTCCTTAAAATGCACTGTAATACTTACATATGGATTAATATAACAGGATGCAAAATTAATAAAAAAAGCCGGAGTATCCGGCTTTTTTTTATTAATACGGTTTTTTATAACTCTGTCTTTGATAGACGTTTGTATGAGTTATATCTCCATTTTGCATTTTCTTCGGCTTGTTTAAAGAGTATTTCAGCCTGATCAGGGAACTCCTTCATAAGAGAGGTATAGCGCACCTCTGATTTGAGGAAACCCTGGAACTTATCCCAGTCAGGATCTTTTGAGTCTAGCTGGAATGGGTTCTTACCTTCAGCTTCAAGCCGTGGGTCAAATCTGTAGAGATGCCAGTATCCTGATTCAACAGCTGCCTTACCCTGAGCCTGAGTCCTGCCCATACCCTCACGGAGACCATGATTAATACATGGAGCATAAGCGATAATGAGTGAAGGCCCGTTGTATTCTTCAGCTTCACGTATAGCCTTGAAGTATTGACTCTGGCTGGCACCCATAGATACCTGGGCAACATATACATAACCATATGACATAGCCATCTGGCCCAGATCTTTCTTACGTATCTTCTTTCCTGAGGCAGCAAACTTAGCAACAGCACCTGCGGGTGTTGACTTTGAGGCCTGACCTCCTGTATTTGAATATACTTCAGTATCAAGAACAAGAACATTGATATTCTCGCCTGAAGCGATAACATGATCGAGTCCTCCGTAACCTATATCATATGCCCAACCGTCACCACCAAATACCCAGAATGATTTTTTCACAAGGTATTGTTTGAGTCCGAGTATCTCTTTACATACATCAGCACTCTCTTTTTTGCAGGCTGCGACAACTTTTTCAGAGGCTGTCTTGGATGCTGCTGCATCGTCTTTGGCTGCAATCCATTCATTGAATGCTGCTGTTGTCTCACTACTCAGGGCTTTATTATCAAGGTTTGTTTTCATGTATCTCTCAATACGTTCCCTCATGTGTTTGGAGCCGGTAGCAAGTCCGAGGCCATATTCAGCATTGTCTTCAAAAAGCGAGTTTGCCCATGCCGGACCATGACCGTTTTTATTTACGGTATATGGTGTTGAAGGAGCAGAGCCGCCATATATTGATGAACAACCTGTAGCATTGGCAATTGTCATTCTGTCGCCAAAGAGCTGGGTGATAGCTTTGATATACGGTGTCTCACCGCAACCAGCGCATGCTCCCGAAAATTCGAAGAGTGGCTGTGCGAACTGTGAGTTCTTTACATTGGTATATTTATCAACGATAGTCTCCTTATAACCAACATTTTCATGCATATATGTCCAGTTCTCTGTCTGTTCCAGCTGTGACTCAAGAGGCTTCATGATAAGAGCCTTCTCTTTTGCCGGACATACATCAGCGCAGTTACCGCAACCTGTACAGTCAAGGACGCTTACCTGGATTCTGAACTTGTGAGTCTTGGTGTTACCAATACCCTGGATAGTCTTAACACCTGCTGGAGCAGCTGCAGCCTCTTCATCGGTAAGGAGGAATGGTCTGATAGCTGCATGAGGGCATACATATGAACACTGGTTGCACTGAATGCACTTGTCACTCTGCCACTCAGGTACATGAACAGCTATTCCACGCTTTTCATATGCTGTTGTACCTGCAGGGAAGGTTCCGTCTTCTCTTCCAACAAAAGCACTTACCGGAAGATCATCACCCATAAGATTGTTAATTGGCTCAACAACATTGGCGATAAACTCAGGAACATTTGCAGCAACAGCCTTCTTTTCAACTTTCAGGGTAGCCCATTCTGCAGGTATCTCTACCTTGTGAACATCTCCACCGCGGTCGATGGCGTTATTGTTCATCTTTACAATGTTCTCACCCTTCTTGCCGTAGGCTTTTACCACAGCCTTCTTCATCTGATCAACAGCTTTGTCATATGGTATGACTTCAGCAACTTTAAAGAAGGCGCTCTGCATTATTGTATTGGTGCGTGATCCCAGACCAAGCTCATCAGCTATTTGTGTAGCATTGATGATATAGAGATTGATCTGATTCTCAGCCATATATTTCTTCATATGCAGAGGTAGCTTTGCCTTTGTCTCTTCGGCATCCCAGATTGAGTTCAGAAGGAAGGTGCCACCTTTCTTTAGGCCCCTGAGCATATCATATTTATCAAGATATGCAGGTACATGGCAGGCAACAAAATCAGGTGTGTTAACCAGATACGGTGATCTGATAGGTTTGTCACCAAAACGAAGGTGTGAGGTAGTAACACCACCCGACTTCTTTGAGTCATAAGCAAAATATGCCTGACAGTATTTGTCTGTTGAATCACCAATAATCTTGATGGAATTTTTGTTTGCACCTACAGTTCCATCTGAACCAAGACCATAGAATTTAGCTGAATAGGTTCCCTTGTCACTTACATTTATCTCGGGGAGCAATGGGAGTGACCTGAAGGTAACATCATCTACTATACCAACGGTAAACTGGTTTTTAGGTTTATCCTGTTTCATGTTCTCAAATACTGAGATCATCTGAGCAGGAGTGGTGTCTTTTGAGCTGAGACCATAGCGGCCACCTATTATCATCGGGCGGTTTTCCATATCGTAGAACACCTCCTTGACATCAAGGTAGAGTGGATCACCATTAGCTCCAGGTTCTTTTGTGCGGTCAAGAACGGTTATTCTCTTAACGCTCTTAGGCATAACATTCATCAGATACTTCACTGAGAAAGGTCTGTAAAGATGAACATTAATGAGGCCTATTTTCTTGTCGCCCTTATCGGCCAGGTAATCAATAGTCTCTTTGATAGTCTCAGTCACTGAGCCCATTGCGATAATGATGTTCTCGGCATCAGGAGCACCATAGTAAGTGAATGGTTTATATTCACGGCCTGTCAGTTTTGATATCTCAGCCATGTAATCAGCAACGACTTCATCAAGATGGTCGTAGAATGGGTTTGAAGCCTCTTTAGCCTGGAAGAAGATGTCAGGGTTCTGTGCAGTACCTCTGGTAACAGGGTTCTCAGGGTTAAGAGCGTTGTCGCGGAATTTTCTGAGAGCTTCTTTGTCAACAAGGAGCTTCATATCTTCCACATCCATCGCTTCCACCTTCTGTATCTCGTGTGATGAACGGAATCCATCGAAGAAGTGCAGGAAAGGCACTCTTGACTTAATTGCTGAGAGGTGGGCAACACCTGCCAGATCCATAATCTCCTGTACGCTACCGCTGGCAAGCATAGCAAAACCAGTCTGCCTTGTAGAATAAATATCACTGTGATCTCCGAAGATTGAGAGTGAATGAGCAGCAAGAGTACGGGCACTTACGTGAAAAACACCCGGAAGAAGTTCACCTGCTATCTTATACATGTTAGGGATCATAAGAAGGAGTCCCTGTGATGCTGTAAATGTTGAAGTGAGAGCACCTGCCTGAAGTGAGCCGTGAACTGAACCTGCAGCTCCTGCTTCTGACTGCATCTCAACAACCTTAACCTCTTCACCGAACATGTTTTTCAGTCCATGAGCAGCCCACTCATCAACGTATTCAGCCATTGTTGATGATGGTGTGATAGGATAAATACAAGCTACTTCGCTAAACATGTATGCAACATGAGCCGCCGCCTGATTACCATCACATGTGATAAATTTTTTTGTCGCCATTTTTTTTATAAAAAATTAATGAACATTGTGTTATAAGAAAAATAAGTTGCAAAGATATTAAATATTCCAGAAATTCTATTCACTATTCATTGAAATAAGGAACTCTTCGTTAGACCTGGTAGGTTTAATTCTGTCACGCAGAAATTCCATTGCCTCAACCGAATTCATATCAGTGAGATAGTTTCTTAGTATCCATATCTTGCTCAGTGTGTTTTTATCAAGCAGAAGATCTTCGCGTCTGGTGCTGGAAGCCGGTATATCTATTGATGGGAAGATCCTCCTGTTAGAAAGTTTGCGGTCGAGCTGGAGCTCCATGTTACCTGTGCCTTTGAATTCTTCAAAGATCACATCATCCATCTTTGAGCCAGTGTCAGTAAGTGCTGTGGCAATGATGGTGAGTGAGCCGCCGTTCTCTATATTACGTGCTGCTCCGAAGAAACGTTTCGGTTTGTGAAGTGCATTAGAGTCAACACCTCCCGATAATACCTTTCCCGATGCAGGGGCAATGGTGTTGAAGGCTCTTGCCAGCCTGGTAATAGAGTCAAGAAGGATAACAACATCATGTCCGCACTCAACAAGTCTTTTTGCTTTCTCCTGGACAATGGTCGCAACCCTTACATGTCTCTCTGCCGGTTCATCAAATGTAGAGGCAATGACCTCTGCATTTACATTACGTGCCATCTCTGTTACCTCCTCAGGACGTTCATCAATGAGCAGGATCATGAGATATACTTCAGGGTGATATTTTGCAATTGCATTGGCAATCTCCTGAAGCAAAATTGTCTTTCCTGTCTTTGGTTGTGCTACTATAAGCCCGCGCTGGCCTTTTCCTATAGGACAGAACATATCAACAATTCTGGTTGAAAGAGTTCCTTCACCTGATTTGCATAAGGTGAATTTCTCATTTGGGAAAAGAGGCGTGAGATAATCAAAAGGAACCCTGTCACGAATATAATCAGGACTTCTGCCGTTTATCTCCTCAACCTTAATTAGCGGAAAGTACTTCTCTCCTTCACGGGGAGGTCTGATGGTTCCCTTTATTGTATCTCCTGTCTTAAGCCCGAAAAGCTTGATCTGTGACTGTGAAACATATATATCATCAGGAGAGCTGAGATAATTGTAATCAGGAGAGCGGAGGAATCCGTATCCATCAGGCATTATCTCCAATACACCTGTGTTTGAAACGATACCTTCAAAATCATAAAGCCTCTCTTTTTTGTCCTCTCTTGCTGCAGGCATTTCAACAGTCTCTGCATTACTCTCTGCCGGAGGTATTATTGGGGTATCATTTGTGATTGCTGCTGACTCAAGAGATACCTCCATGGCTGTCTCAGTAAAGCCAAGATCATCACTGTCAGACTCAGTTGCTGTGTCAGTGGTTAAAGGTACTCTCGGAGGCTGAAGAGCGTTCCGGTCATGTTCGTATTTTTCTGCCCTTTTCTGTTCGGGTTCAGGTTTGTTTGGCCGCTGCTGGTCAGTGACAGGCCTTGCAGGTCGTTGCTGATCATTATGTGGTGTACCCTGTTTGGGGCCAGTGCTTGACTGGTACTGCAACTGTGGCTGATTGCCGCTATCCTGACGGTATGTCCTTGGACGGCGTCCCCGCTTTGAACCCTGATCATATTGCTGCTGGCCTCCGGGTTGATGACCTGATTGCTGTGCACCAGGCTGTGTCTTCTGTTGCTCCGGCTGGCTTTTTTGCTGCCCCGGTTCAGATGATTGAGGTTTCTGTTGTTGCTGCTGTTGCTGCTGTTGTTGCTGTTGTTGCTGCTGCTGCTGCTGTTGCGGTTGCTGCGGTTGCTGTTTTACCTGAAAATTCTGTTTCTTTTCAGGGGATACTCCCTTCTGGCCGGTCGCCATCTTCTGGCTCTCATCCTGTCGCGGCCTCTGTTTTTGTCTTCTCTCTCCTTCAGCTATTGGTGAGGGCTGCTTTTCAGCTCTCATCTTCTTTGCATCAGAGGCATCAATAGCCTGCTGATCAAGTATCTTATATATAAGATCTTGTTTCTTAAGGAGCTCTGCCCTTTTGATTTTGAGCTGCTTAGCTATCTCCCTCAATTCGGGAACAAGCATTTCGCTCAGTTCTAAAATGTCATACATATTTTAAATAATGTGTGGAAAAAATTAAGATTTGATGATTTTATCTGCGATAAACCGGAACTGAAAATAGTTCCGAATGAAATTATCCAAACCTGAATTGGATTTTACGATGCAATAATAGTCAATTATTGATTATGATGCAAAAAATCAATAATAAAAATCAGTTTTTGACTTCTTTTTACTGGAAAATTAGTAGTATAACTTTCAATGAAAGCATTACAGATTGTAGTTTTTAGTTGCAGTAACTATTGATATTTAATAGATATAGGATAGCATTGATCACTAAAAATAATGAGTATAAATTGTTGATTTAGTTTATTTTTATTATTATTGTGTGCTTCTGAATTAAATACAAGGAAACTAACCTGGGTAGTTACATGAGACAGCTGAAAATAACCAAACAGGTAACCAATCGCGATACTCCTTCACTAGATAAATATTTACAGGAGATAGGCAAGGTTGACCTTATAACTCCTGAGGAAGAGGTGTCTCTTGCCAGGAAGATAAGGGCTGGGGATAGGGATGCACTGGCAAGGCTGGTAAAAGCAAATCTCAGATTTGTTGTATCAGTGGCAAAACAGTATCAGAATCAGGGGATGACGCTGCCGGATCTTATTAATGAAGGAAATCTTGGGTTGATTAAAGCGGCTCAGCGTTTTGATGAGACCCGTGGTTTCAAATTTATTTCATATGCTGTCTGGTGGATACGACAGGCAATACTGCAGGCCTTGGCAGAACAGGCAAGGATAGTCAGATTGCCTGTAAACAAGATAGGATCAATAAACAGGATTAACAGGGCATATTCCAAGCTGGAGCAGGAATATGAGCGGGAGCCATCGGCACAGGAGGTTGCTGAATTACTTGAGCTTGCTCCTGAAGATGTGAAGGAGGCGATACGGACAAACGGGCGTACACTGAGTATGGATGCACCCATAAGCTCGGAAGAGGATAATAACATGTACGATGTTATGCTCAATGAAGACACTCCAAGCCCTGACCGAAATCTGATAAGTGAGTCGCTGGCGTATGAAATTGAGCGAGCCCTGAGCACTCTGTCACCCAGGGAGGCTAAAGTGTTGAAACTCTATTTTGGCATTGGAATGAAGCACCCTTATACTCTTGAGGAGATAGGGGAAGAACTAAGGCTTACACGTGAGCGTGTCCGTCAGATAAAAGAGAAAGCTATAAAGCGGATACAGTTTACTACCAGATGCAGGATATTAAAGTCATATCTCGGCTGATTGTTTAATTTTTATCTCTTTTAATGCCTTATGACTAGGCCTCTCTTTGCACCTTAATTATATTTGCAAAAACAAAACTTATGAGTCATCTTATTGCTCCCTCTCTTCTGGCTGCAGACTTTACAAATCTCGGCAGTGAAGTGGAGATGATAAATGAAAGCCTGGCTGACTGGCTTCACCTTGATATTATGGATGGGATGTTTGTTCCGAATATCTCTTTCGGCTTTCCGGTAGTTGAGGCAGTGAGGGATATCTGCTCAAAACCCCTTGATGTGCACCTGATGATAGAAAAGCCTGAGAGGTATCTGAAGAGGTTCAGGGATGCCGGTGCCTCTTATCTCACTGTCCATTATGAGGCATGCACCCATCTCCATCGTACCGTGAGTGAGATCCGTTCCCTGGGAATGAAAGCCGGAGTCTCTTTAAATCCTCATACCCCAGTGATGCTTCTAAAGGATATCCTGCCTTATGTTGACATGATTCTAATTATGACAGTAAACCCTGGCTATGGTGGACAGACATTTATATCCGGAAGCCTGAATAAGGTAGGTGAACTACGCAGTATGATAGATGAGGAGGGATATGATGTCCTCATTGAGGTTGATGGCGGTGTTGATACTCAGAATGCTCCTATATTGGTACATACCGGGGTTGATGTACTGGTTGCCGGCAATACTGTCTTTGGGGCTGAGGACCCGGTTGATACAATCCGTCGGCTGAAGGCTCTGATATAGAATATTACTTTTTCAGTTTCTCAGATAACCAGAGCTTCATCTCCTCACTCCTGGATGCATCAAACCAGTTGATCTCATTGTCTTTTGCCCACCAGGTAAGTTG
Source organism: Bacteroidota bacterium (assembly GCA_003245695.1). Classification (GTDB taxonomy): domain Bacteria; phylum Bacteroidota; class Bacteroidia; order Bacteroidales; family VadinHA17; genus SR-FBR-E99. The sequence goes on from QKCK01000144.1 coordinate 17,674, forward strand.
TTTCTTTGCATATTTGCGGGTGTTGCGTTTAATAAGCTCTATGGCTTTATCTCTGCTTATCTCCCCGTCAAAGTAGCTGAATAACTCACGGTAACCAACAGTATTGAGGGCATTCAGACCTTTATGATTGTATAATGATCTGGCTTCTTCCTCCAGCCCATCCGATATCATACGGTCAACCCTGGCGTTGATTCTTTCAAAGAGTATCTCACGGTCCATGCTGATCCCGGCTTTTATTATCTTATAATTACGCTCTCTCCTCTTAGCTGTAAGGAATGATGAATATGTTCTTCCGGTTGTCTCACATATCTCCAGAGCTCTCATGATTCTTCTTGGATTTCTGAGATCGACACGCTGGTAGAAATCAGGATCAAGGATATGCAGTGCCATCCTGATGCCCTCAAGGCCTTCACTCTCATACATCCTTTGAAACTTCTCTCTTGTAGCCGGATCAGTGTCTGGAATATCATCAATGCCTTTTGTTACGGCATCAATGTAGAGCATCGATCCTCCCGTCATTAATACAATGGGTTTTTTCTCAAACAGTTTGGGGAGCAGGTGGTTGACGTCGCGTTCAAAGAGGCTTGCACTGTAATAATCATTGACATTGAGAAAGTGCACAAAGTGATGGTTCACTCTTTGCAGTATAGCATCTCCTGGCGCAGCAGTGCCAATGTACATGTCACGGTAGAACTGGCGTGAGTCACATGAAATGATGTCACAGCCATATTCTTCTGCTATCGTTACTGAAAGATCTGTTTTTCCTACTCCTGTAGGACCAAGAAGTACAAATAAGGTATCAGTCATCAGGATTTTGTGCGGAAGAGTTTACTCATCCTCATCCTCTTCTTCTTCGGACCCGTCAAGGTTGTCATCGAAATCATCCTCTTCGTCTTCCTCTTCAGCCTCATTCAGTCCCTCTTCATCTGCTGAGTTAAGGAATATCTCGTCACCCATGAGAGGCTCATCATCATCATCGTCATCAGCAACAACGAGATTATTGTATTTCTTACGGGTTACAGCACCAAAGGTTACCTGTTTGGGGGCTAATCCTTTGGAGTTAGAGCAGAACGGATACTCCTTATCTTCTTCCTCGGAGGCTTCACCTACATATTCTATAAATAGCGCCCTGTCATTAAAGAAGTCAAAGACATATAACAGCTTCTGATTCTTTCTGAAGATAACATCTTCCAGAATTGCATCATCCATTGTTGAAGAGCCAGCTCCCATATCAAAAAGAGTGAACTCTTCCTCTTTCTCCCAATTGTCAGACGCCAGATAGAAAGACGCAATCTGGGACCTGTCAAATTCCAATTCCTCCTGCAATGTGTTATGGAAATCCATCAGAGTCTGACTGTCGAGGAAATCAAATTCCCTGATAAATGTTTCATCTTCATCCGATAAGACCACAAACTTATATACCATATCTCTCACTTTTTCAATGGGTGCAATTTAATATTTTTTATATATACTTTTAGTAGGAAGAAAAATTTTTTAATAAGAAATCAATAGTGTCGACGTTGTCTGCATAATCCCATAAACTGGGGCTTTGCGAAGAACCTAGCGGAGCATACCCATGTCCTGTAATACATTGAATCCTCTCCGTGATGTTGAGAAAGCTTGTTTTAATGGCATCAGATGAATCATAGTATTCATAATTAAGAACAGCCATAGGTGGTGTCAGTGAGTTATCCTCTTTCAGCAGTACGAATCCGGTATCAGTAAAGGGCTCTCTGTTTACTATCATCACAGCTTTGTTATGATCATAGTTTGCAGCATACTTATGGTGGCTGCGGAGCTTTTCATAAGCACCCCAATGTGATACCATATGATTCAGATCATAACCGTCAGGAATATATATTTTTGACACATTCCTGCATCCAAGTCCAAAATAGGAAAAGACATCTCCGGCAAGCATGGTAAGCTCATCGATGCTCTCATTTCCCTCAATAAATGCGATGCTGTTCCTGTTGTGCCTTATTATTGAAGGATACCTGCGAAAATAGTATTCGAAATATCTTGAGGTATTATCACTACCTGTTGCAATTACTCCATCAAACCTATCCAGGGGACCAGATGTTATCCTGATCATGTTGCTGAACTGCGGTTCTATTTTTATAAGTGCCATAATCACCGCCTTCATCAATACTTCATCTTTTGAGCTGAGCTTGACAACAGCCCTGTGTCCGGTAATCAGAACGGAGAGAAGATCGTGAAATCCAACAAGTGGAATATTACCTGCCATGATAATGGCAATATCATAAGGCTTTGTGTCTTCAGGTATCTTATAGTGTGATAACCAATGATTTATTGATTCTTCATTGAGAACCATGCCAATGCTTTCAAGAGCCAGCTTTATATTCTCCTGAGTAAACCAAGGATTAGGATTGTGTGATTTATAAATAAGGTCAGAAAACAACGAGGCAATTCCCTTGTCACTTCCCTCAGCGCCATGTCGCATCGCCTCACCTAATTCTGAAAATGCTCTTATTCTTTTTTCCCTTGCAGACATAAAAACTCTTTCTGGGTGCAAAGGTAAAAAGAAACTATTATGTTTTTAACATATAAATCTATTGTACACTTATTTCTCCTGGTCTTGTCGTGTTTACAGGGGTATTGCATATGATACGAGTACAATTGAGAGGATTCTGATAACTTTTTTTTGTCGTGAAAAATATCTTGATCCGGCAGTAAACGCAATTCTTGAATCAGCAAAGACAGGAGAGGTAGGTGATGGCAAGATATTTATCTCCGACATATCTGATGCTTACCGCATCAGAACAGGAGAGAGGGGTGACAAGGCGTAGATAAGCGAATAGAAGAAGAGGGACTCGATGTATACGAACACGGTGAATCAGCCTATAACAGCAGATGATTATTACCGGAAAGCAGTCTGCGGTTCGGGCAGTCTTGAGAACTTACCTTATTAACCAGAGGTGTTTGACAATAGATTGAAAAAGAAGGGCTTTGTGAAAAGCCCTTCTTTTTATTTTATCAGTTTGAAGACTATTGGCATTGAATACCAAACATTTACTGGCTTTCCGTCTTTCTTTCCGGGTGTAAACTTTGGTAGTTTTTTGATTGCATCTACAGCTGCCTGATCAAGTGCCTGATCAATAGACCTTGATACAGTTACATTGGCAACAGAGCCATCTTTTGTAATAATGAATTTAATAAAGACCTTTCCTTCAATCCCTTTTTCCATCGCACTGCTTGGATACCTGAGATTCTTGTAAAGCGTCTCCTGAAGGGCTTTCTCACCACCCGGAAATGAAGGCATTTCATCAGCAGCAATAAAAACTTCCTCGCCGTTATACTGATTCTGCGCAATAGCATTCGATGAAAATGCAATAAACAAAGTCATCAATGAACCAATAAGTACTAAATTTTTGGAACTCTTTTTCCCCCGTTTACTTTTTATCATAATTATCAGTGGTTAATGAAACTCAAATGCGTTTAATGATTATACGATAAGTCATATCCTATTGTTTCAAAATTACCCGAGATAAATTTTATATGCACTGTTACATATTAACAATCGCCTGGTATTTATCCACTATTGTCAATTCATGAGTATCGTAATATCAGTTATATCTCTTTCTATGCTATGATTTGAGCTGAAAGCTTATTGGCAAAGAATACCATACATTCACCGGTTTGCCGCCGTTTTTACCGGGTTGAAACCTGGGCAACATCCTAACAACTCTTACTGCTTCCTGGTCGAGTAACGGATCAACTGACCTTGAAACTGAAACATTGGCAATGCTGCCATCTTTTGTGATAATGAACTTAACGAATACCTTGCCTTCAACGCCCTTTTCAATAGCAGTTGCCGGATACCTCAGGTTTTTGTATAGACTCTCCTGAAGGCTCTTCTCTCCTCCTGGAAGTGAGGGCATCTCCTCTGCTGCAACAAACACATCTTCTCCATTATACTGGGTTTGTGCCATAGCATTTCCTGAAATGAAAAACATTCCGAATGTAAACGAAAATAAAATCAACATCTTCAGTAAGACTCTGTCTCTCCTTTCTCTTCTCTTCATTTTTAAAAATTATTGGATTTTGTTTGACGTCTTTTACGGCGACTTAAACAATTTGTTTCACTTTTTCCTGACTTTTATTTGAATGTCAAATATTCCAATAAAAAAAAAGAGGCTCCCGCCTCTTTAAATTAATCACTGAATCTGATTTTATTTTAATGCGAATGAAACTGGCAAAGCCATCCTAACTTTGACCGGTTTACCATCCTGCATTCCCGGCTTGAAGTCAGGCATAGTTTTTATTACATCATATGCTGCTTTATCGAGCAGGGGATCTACCCCTTTGACAATATGGCAGTTTGTTACTTTTCCGTCAATATCTACATCGAATTCGCATATTACCCTGCCCTGGATATTGTTTTCCTTGGCTTTATCAGGATAAGAAATGTTTTCATAGATATAACTGAGTAATGCCTTGTCACCTCCGGGGAAAACAGGCATCTGCTCTACCATAGCAAATGCTGATGAGTCAGCTGATGAGGCATATATGTCGACTTCAGTATCATTGACATTTGCAGCTTCTGATTTCTGCTCAACAGTTGCATTGGCAACCTGATCCCTGCCTGCTTTTTCCTTGCATGAAAAAGCAAAAAACATTAATGCCATAAGCGGAACTACTGCCAGTAGTTTTACAGAAGAAAGACTTCCGGATCTCTTTTTAGTCATCATAATTAATCGTTTTTTTAGGAGTGAGGAATTGGAAAACTTGTTTGTTATAATCGGTATGTTTGCTCCGAAAGTAGCTGAAAAGATAAGTGACTGATATGACGCTTTCTCTTCGCCATTTTCGAGGCATTGCTGATCAGCTTCGTATTCATGAACTGCCTCAAGCGATCTCCTGAATATGTAGACCGCCGGATTGAACCACTGAAAACAGAGAATAAGAGATGAAAGAACAAGATCAAAGGAATGGTGCATCCTTATATGATTCTTTTCGTGGCGGATCATTCTTTCTGCATCATCCAATACAATTGAAGAGCTGATAAAAATGTATCCGAAGGCTGAAAAGCATGTCGGGCGGTCAGTATTAAATGTGATTATCCGGCTTCCTGCTTTTCTGTTGAGAAGAACCAGCAGAATCAGTGATAGAGAAGAGGCAATGAATATGAGAAAAACTATTGTCACTCCGGCTACATACAGAATCTGCATAATACCAAGAAGGGTCGGAAATGCTGATGCCTCCTTTACCGAGGTAATTATCATCTCAGGCAGATATGCCGCATATCCGCCCTTGCCAACAAGAGAGTTTCCAGCCAGGCTGAACTCAATATTCAGAAGTGGTAAAACCGATGACAGAGTCAGTGATGAAAGCAGATATATCCTGTTTCTGCGATGCCTGGTATCACGCGAAAGGAGGAGGTGGTAGAGGGCAATGAACAATGCAAGACATATGCTGCTCTCAATTGCGTAGGTTAATAGCGTTGTCATTTTTCATGCTTTTTATTCATTATCTCTTTCTTCATCAACTCCATTATCTCTTCCATCTCTTTAACTGAAATTGATTCTTCACTTGTGAAAAAACTCATCATTTTCCGGTATGAATTGGAGAAGTAATCTCTTACGAAATTCCCCATATGGGCCTTTGAATACTCCTCTTTGGATATGACCGGAAAGTACTGGTGTGTCCTTCCATATTCCCTGTGACTTACAAAACCCTTATCCTGTAATATCCTTATTATTGTGCTGACAGTTGTGTATGCAGGCTTCGGCTCTTCAAATCTCTCAAGTATGTCTTTAACAAAGCCCTTCTTCAGTTTCCAGAGAATCTGCATTACCTGCTCCTCTGCCCTGGTCAGCTCTTTTATACTCTTCTCTTCCATCTTTGTTTTTCTTTCAAAGATACAACGAAATAATTAGTTATACAACTAAATGTTTAAAAAATAAATTCAGAGTGATTTTAAACATATAGTGCAGTTCTGCAATAAATTATTTATCTTAGTTCCTTTAAGGATGGAATCAAAATTCAGTGAAACAGTTAACATTATTTGGTGAGAATGTTAGGATAGCATTCAAGTCTATACGGTCAAACAGGGTCAGAGCTGTATTGACAATGTGTATTATTGCTTTGGGAATAATGGCGTTGATAACCATATTGACAGCTATTGACGGAATAAAAGGATCTTTGACAAGTCAGTTTACTATGATGGGTGCCAGTTCTTTTACTATCACCTCAAGACCAACAAACGTAACAATAGGGAACAAGACTCATCGTAAAAAGAACCATACCCATATATCATATTTTGAGGCCAGGGAATTTAAGGCGGCTTTCAATGAGCCGGCATGGGTTTCTGTTTCATTCTATGCCACAAATCTCTCAACACTGCGGTATTTGTCAAATAAAACCAATCCTAACATAGCTATGATAGGTGCTGATGACAATTATCTTGCAGTATCAGGTTATGATCTTGAGTCAGGCAGAAATTTCTCAATACAGGATGTTGAGAAAAATATGCATGTTGTCATTTTGGGTAAGGAGGTTGCAAGATATCTCTTTCCGGCAATAGACCCGATAGATAAGGAGATAACTCTTTCAGGGCTGAAGCTTAGGGTTATTGGGGTGTTGAAGAGTAAAGGCAGTAGTTTTGGCGGGGGTGGTGACCAGATCGGAATAATACCCGTCACTGTGGCCCGCCAGTATTTTCCGAGGCCCAATACCAGCTATAATATTAATGTTATGCCTTATGATCCAAAGGATATGGAGATGTTATTGAATGAGGCTGAGGGTATGTTTCGTATTGTGAGGAATCTGGATCCGAGAGATGAGTCTGATTTTGAAATAGAAAAGAGTGACAGTATTGCTGAAATGCTGATAGATAACCTTAGTGTTGTGACTATTGCTGCTACAGCAATAGGTATTATCACTCTTTTTGGTGCAGCAGTGGGACTGATGAATATTATGCTTGTTTCCGTCACTGAGCGTACCCGTGAGATTGGTACCCGCAAGGCCCTTGGTGCAAAGACAAAACAGATACGGCAGCAGTTTTTATTTGAATCAATAATTATTGGTCAGATAGGTGGGTTTATGGGGATTTTTCTTGGGATTATTGCAGGTAATCTGGTTGCAAAGGGAATGGAATCAGGTTTTTCAGTTCCCTGGGTATGGGTTATTGTTGGGATATTGGCGTGCCTGGTAGTTGGGATAGCTTCAGGTTATTTTCCTGCCGTCAAAGCTGCATCAATTGATCCAATCGAAGCGTTGAGATATGAATAGTTTTGTATTTTTAGAGTTTAAATTTTGACGATATGAGTATTGTTATACTGCATGAGGGCACTAAAAATACACCCCGGATTCAATATGACCCGGATACTAATACTCTTAGTATTACCGGACGGTCTATTACAGAGAGCCCGGAGGCAGTTTATGGTCCGCTTGATGTATGGATAAGGACACATTTCAGGAGTTATAAGCAGTTGAATATTGTTATTTTTCTTGATTATATTAACAGCGGTTCTTCAAAGTCATTGCGTGATATATTACGTTTAATAAGCACATACATGCCTCCGGAATATAAAGTTAAGGTAAAATGGAAGTATGAGGAAGATGATGAGTCGATGCACGAGTTGGGGGAACATTATCGTGACTCAGCCGGAGTAAGAATGGAAATAGATATTGTTATATAAAATAAAAAAACCGCATGTGACT
>QKCK01000196.1 GCA_003245695.1 Bacteroidota bacterium
AACGAGGCGGAAGCGATTACTCTGCAACCATTATAGGGGCTGCCATTGGATCTGAAGAGGTTCAGATATGGACCGATATTGATGGTGTGCATAATAATGACCCACGTTATGTGAAGAACACCGATGTGATCAGGGAGCTGAGTTTTGATGAAGCAGCTGAACTCTCCTATTTTGGCGCCAAGATATTACATCCGTCGAGTATAATACCGGCGAGGATGAAAAACATACCTGTCAGGCTTAAAAACACCATGGAGCCTTCAGACGAAGGTACCCTTATAAGGTCAGAGGTTATTCCGGCTGATTATACGGCAATAGCTGCCAAAGACGGAATAACTGTCATAAGGATAAAGTCAGACCGGATGCTGATGGCTTACGGCTTCCTGCGAAAGATTTTTGAGGTGTTTGAAGCCTATCGCACACCTATAGACATGATTGCCACCAGTGAGGTGGCTGTCTCACTCACGATAGATGATTCAACATACATTACCGAGATATCCAGGGCCCTCTCAGCTTTTGGCGTGGTTGAGACAGAGAACGAGCAGACTATTATATGCATTGTGGGTGACTTCCGTACATCAAGGATTGGTTCTGCCCCTGAGATATTTGAATCACTTGATTCTATCCCTGTAAAGATGATATCATATGGCGGAAGTGACAATAGTGTCTCTATCCTCATAAATACAAAAGACAAGATCGAAGCATTAAAATCACTCAGTCAAAACCTTTTCCCGAAAGATGTTAAATAAAGAGATTATTGCCGGACTGAAAAATCACCGGACACCATTCTATTATTATGACATGGATCTTCTTCGCAGGATTCTTGATATTGTCAGAACCGAATCAAAAGAGAGAAATTACAAGGTTCATTATGCTGTAAAAGCCAATTTCAATCCGGTGATAATGAAAACCATATCCGGTTATGGCTTTGGAGCTGACTGTGTGAGTGGAAACGAAGTAGCCCATTCAGCAGAGAATGGTTTTGCACCTGATGACATTGTCTTTGCAGGTGTGGGCAAAAGCGATGAAGAGATAGAGCTGGCATTGAATACAGGCATCTCATGTTTCAACTGCGAGTCGGTACCTGAGTTACTTGTCATCAATGACATAGCCGGAAGGACAGGGAGAAAAGCTCCTGTAGCATTAAGAATTAATCCCAATGTCGAAGCCCATACCCTGAAGCATATCACAACAGGCACTGAAGAGAATAAATTTGGTATCAGGTTGAATGAGCTGGGTGAAATTGCAGAACTCATTCCTACCCTGAAAAATATCAGTTTCAAAGGTCTCCATTTTCATATTGGCTCACAGATAACCGAGACCGGCCCCTACCGTAATCTCTGCACAAGGGTAAACGAAGTCTGGGAATGGTTTTCTGAGAGAGGATATGAGAACCTGAATGTGAATGTGGGTGGCGGACTGGGGATAAATTATGAAGAACCCGATACCATGCCGCCTTTCAGGGAGTATTTTGAGATCTTTGCTTCTCATCTTGACAGCAGGATAAGAGGAGAGATATCGTTTGAACTGGGCCGGTCACTTACAGCCATGTGTGGCACACTCATCTCAAGAGTATTGTATATAAAGGAGGGTGTCTCAGAGAAATTTGTTATTCTTGATGCCGGTTTCACTGATCTGCTGAGGCCAGCATTATACCAGGCATACCACAAGATAGAGAACCTCACCTCTGAAGGTGAGAGAGGGAAATACACTGTTGCAGGGCCTATATGTGAGTCAACTGACACCTTCGGAAGGTTTGTGGATCTGCCGCTTACACAGAGAGGGGATCTCATTGGCATACGCTCTGCTGGTGCCTATGGAGAGTCTATGGCCTCGAGGTATAACCTGAGAAACCTGCCGGGAGCAGTTTTCTCTGATAGTCTTTAATAATATGGTCTCTACACTCCGGAAAATCTTATTCTGAATATCAGTTAAATAAAAAAAGGGCATCAATTTTTGATGCCCTTTTTAATATATCAAGGTTACATTCTGTCTACCAGCCAGTTGTCTGAGTAAGTGTGTAACCCTTTGATGCATATTCATTTATCTGTGTTAATCCTACCGGAGCAAGATAAACCCTGTCAGTGAAAGCATCACGGTCAGAAATGTTCTCAGGTATATAATACCCTACCATTGCAGCACCGTTTGTACCATCATATGTAACAACAGTTCCATCAGCATACTGTACCTTAAGCTTGCCGACTTTTGCAGCAACAAGCCACTCAGGATACTCAGTCGGGAAATCAACCCACATGCCTAGAAGATTGTCAGGATAAGTGGTACCGCTCATATAACTGATCTTATTCCAGCGTTTAATGTCAAGGAGACGTAAATGCTCATATACAAATTCCATTCTGCGCTCGCGACGTATCTCCCACAGTAATGCAGGAACATCAGAATCACGGTCAGGATCATCAGGAATAGCTGATATCTGGAGATGAGCTGTTTTCTGAATGCCTTTGGCTGTTGCTGTTGCATCAAGAGGCCTGTCGCGGATAGCATTGATAGACTTATCAAGATCGCTCTGTGATACAGCAGTTCCGCCCATTGTTGCCAACTCTGCCTTAGCCTCAATCCAGTTGAGAACAACCTCAGCATAACGGATCACCGGTGCGTCATTGGTGTTGGTGTTTGAGCCATACTGTGATGGATATGAGGTTCCATAATATGTCGGACCTACCCTGTCAATGAATTTGTCAGCATAAAGAAGAGTAGCTGCTTCTTTCTTTGGTTTATCCCAGAATGTAGCCTCAAAACGCGGGTCACGTGTTGCAATCAGATTAGTAATATCAAGCGTTGTTGCATTTGCAACAGATGAAAGCTTATAAGGCTGACCATCATTGCAGATGAAAGACTTGATAAGCGAAAGGTTTGCGGCAGGTGACTGACTCTCAGTAAGGTTAGAGTATGATGCAACTGCATGAGTAACACTCAAAGAAGCATCATAAACCCTGTACAATATAACCTCTTTGTTTCCGGAGAGATCCTCTGATCCGAAAAGTGAACGGAAATCGCTGGTGAAAGAGTATTTTGAGCTTGACATAACCAGGTCAGCAGCCTGAACTGCCAGATTGAGGTATTTCTGAGCCTTTGTGGTATTGTTTTCATGATATTTCTGCCATGTACCTTCAAAGAGCATGAACCTTGAGATAAAACTGGCTGCGATATACCTGTTCAGATACTGTACATTACCATCATCAAGGCGCATGTTTTCAAGTACATAAACAAAGTCATCATACACTGCATCCATAACAACGGTTCTGTCATCCCTGTCTTTATAGAGGAGATCCAGCTCAGTATCTGCTATAACTCTGTCATAATAAGGGACATCACCAAATACACTTACAAGACGGCTGTACTCATAACCTCTGAAGAAACGTGCAACAGCACTCCAGTGCAGGTAAGCAGCATCAGAAAGAGCATCACTCTTCATTGCTTCTATTCTTTCTAAGAAGAGGTTTGATTTTCTCACCCAGGCAAAATCCCATGTAGGACCAGAATAGGTAGAAAGCCATGAAGCAGTTTCACTTGTTGAGGTTCTTGACTCAGGAGCCTGTGTCTCAAAGCTTCCCTGTTTTCCGGATGAAGTGAAGTCATCACTGAATTTATAGCCGACCAGGGGAACATAATCCCATGTCCAGCCCGAGTTATATCCTACAAAATAGTTTGCATAGAAACCATTTGCGAACAGTCGAACATTGTTTTCAGATGTCCAATAGTTATCATCATTCATGGTTGTCTTTGAAGGCCTGTCAAGGAAATCTTCACAACCAGCGAAAACAAGTGCAACTACAGATAATATTATAATCAATTTTCTTTTCATAATTCTAGTCTTTTAGAAGCTTAATTGAATACCAACTGATGCACTCTTGTAAGTAGGAACACCCACACCTGTTCTGCTAAGGTTATAGTTAGAGTCGTTCCACATAGAATATCCAGAAATTGCCTCCGGATCAATCGGGAGAGTCCCAAGATGATCGAAAGTAAGGAAGTTTTCAAGAGCAACGTATACACGAGCCCGGCTGATCATGACTTTCTGTGTCATTTCAACAGGTAATGTGTAACCAAGAGTAATATTCTTGAATCTCAGATAAGCCATATTGAGGAGGTATCTTGTCTGAGGAACCATGTTGAGAGTAGTGCTGCTACCTGCAAGGTTGTATGGACGTGGATAGAAAGCGTCTGTTCTGTCTTCTCTCCAGAAATCACTTGCAAAAGCCTCAGGTATAGCACCGTCTGCTGAGTTGTAACCAGCAATAGCGAGGAAGCCATTACCCCATACTTCACGTTTACCAACACCCTGGATAAATACAGAGAAGTCGAATCCCTTATAGTCAAGGTCAACCCTTAAGCCATAAGTATATCTTGGTGTTTCATTACCGATAATCTTAAGGTCTCCATAATCAGGTTTTCCTTCTGAGTTTTCAATAAGTCTGTTACCAGGATTGATAACACCGTCACCATTGCGGTCAACAAATTTCACGTCGCCAGGACCGAACTTGAAGTTACCGGCCTGAAGTCTTCCCTGTGTTGCAGCTTCGGCATCAGAAAGCAAATAAATGGTATAACCGTCAGATGAGGTACCGGAAACAAGGTTCCCGCTTCCGTCATACTGGAAGTCATCTTTCTGATATAATCTGTCAGTTTCATAACCCCAGATTTCTCCATAGGTCTTTCCAACATAATAAGAATCAATGCTCTTTGTTGTACCATATTTGGTTATTTCTGACACTCCATCAGAGAAAGTAGCCGTAAGATTTATACCAAGACCATTATCGAAGCGATGGTTATAGTCAATCTGAATCTCAATCCCTTTTGTAACAAGAGAGCCGAAGTTACCCTGGGGTGCAGTTGTACCGAATGTTGTTGGTAAACCTTCCTGAGGAACAATCATGTTCTTTGTGTCACGTTTGTACCAGTCGAATGTAATGCCAAGGCTACTGTTGAGGAAGCGTGCATCCAAGCCGAGGTCAAGGGTAGTAATATCCTGCCATGTTACGGAAGCGGATACAGCACCTGGTGTTGAGAACTGGTAGAGTTTAGCACCCGAAGCGATCCATGAGCTCTGTGAACCAGACATAGTAGGCATATAGAGTGAATTTGGCACCGTCTGGTCACCAATTGTACCCCATGATCCTCTTAGCTTCAAAGCTGAGAGAACAGGACGTGCCCACTGCATCCATTCTTCCTCATTAACACGCCAACCGGCTGAGAATGAAGGGAACCAACGCCACTGAAGGTCTGTTGGGAATTTTGAAGTTCCATCGTATCTGAGGTTACCTTCAAGCAGATATTTCTCTTTGAAGTTATAATTGATACGACCGTAGAAACCAAGCTGTGACTCCCAGTACTCTCCACCACTGGTGGTCTGTGTTCCGTATGCAAGGTCGAACTGAGGGTTCTCATAATCAATAAGCTGTGTTGTCTGTGACCAGTTATATGCATATTCATAACCAACCCTGTTGAGACCAGCCATAAATTTAAACTTATGATCAGCAGCAACATCAAGATCATATGTTGTATATAAGTTTAATGTATTCCACTGGTCATTCTTTGAATACCTGTATACATGGTCAGGGTTAGATCCTGCAGAGGTATATGTTCTGTAATTCAGCTGATATGCAGGCATAGCACCTGTTGCTGTTGACGGAACCTCTTCTCCTGCATCGTTTACATAAATCCTGTTACCATCAGCATCGTATTTTGCAATAGCTGCTGACCAGCTGTCACGGGCAGTATATCTTGTTCCCGGACGTTTGGTAATATACTCCTGATTAGCATGGGTAAAATCAAAGTTGATATTCCAGTTTTTAATCGGGGTGTATACAAAGCCTGTATTAAGGCTCATATAGTTGTAAAGCTGGTTTGCAGTATTAGCTGCTGCCATCTCAGATACCGGGCTACGGATAGGATCACCATCCTCAGTTGTAAGAGGATATGTCGGACCCCAGCGATAGAGATACAGCCATGGGTCAGCCGTTGTAGAACTGGTTACGTACGGATATCTCTTATTACGCTGTGAATAAAGAACACCTGAGTAAACCCTGAAATTTTTTGAAACATTAGAACCAACACGTAGTGAACCGTTGTACTTTGTAAAATCGTCATGTTTTGCTGGTTTGTTAATACCTTGCTGATGCAGGTAACCAAGACTGATATTATAATCAACCTTACCTTCCTGTCCACTGATTGAAAGGTTATGAGTCTGGGTTGGTGCCCATTCCCTTATAATATAATCATAAGGGTCATAAGTTCTCAAACCAATTTTACGGTTGTTAACGTCAACGTACCAGTCACGACCATAAAGCATTGGGTCGTTAGGCTTAACAACATCGCCATAGGTTTCTTCCCATATTTTTGCTTTCTCATATCCCTCGCGTGTAACGTACCAGAATGCACCGGCAACGGTACCGCCAACACGTTCAAAGGCAAGCATTGTATACTCAAGAGCATCAAGACCACCCATCTCCATTTTCTTTGAGATGTTCTGGAATGATACGTTTCCTGAGTAGTTTACTTTTACACCCTGAACTCCTGATCCTTTCTTGGTTGTAATAAGAATTACACCGAAAGCTGCTTTTGAACCATAGATAGAAGCTGATGCAGCATCCTTCAGTACAGAAATAGATTCAATGTCATCTGGGTTAAGCATCTGAATAGATGGCACCTCAACGTTGTCAACCAGGATGAGTGGCTGTGAATCACCTTTTAATGAACCAATCTGACCACGGATTTTCATCAGAGCATCAGAACCCAGCTCACCACTTGGAACCACAATATTCAAACCCGGCATGGTACCCTGAAGACCTCTACCAATATCAGCAATAGGCCTTGCTTCCAGAGTCTTGTTCACATCAATTGTTGAAACTGATCCCGTCAGGTTTGCTTTTTTCTGTGATCCATAACCAACCACAACGACTTCATCAAGAACCTGTACATCGGTCTTGAGAGCAACATCGATCTGGTTGGAAGAACCTACAGTAACTTCCTGAGCAAGATAACCGATAGAGCTAAATTGAAGCACCTGTCCTTCAGATGCTTTAATCGAGTACGCTCCATCAATGTCGGTCATTACTCCAATGGTAGTACCTTTAACTACCACGTTAACACCTGGCAATGTCTCCCTTGTAGAAGCGTCAGTGACAGTACCTGTAATGGTCTTTGTT
>QKCK01000201.1 GCA_003245695.1 Bacteroidota bacterium
TGATCATCAGACTTCTCAGCTGAGGCTCTATCGAAGATGACAGGCTCCTCCCCTATATTTCTCAGCCACTTTTGAAACCCATTTTCCTTTTTGATATTTGAGAAATTATATATTGCAAGATGAAACCTGGCTCCGAAAATTTTCTTATTTGGCACCTGCCTTATATAAGGTTTGATTTCACTCTTTGATATCTGTTCGTCAGGCTTTTTGTCATCTGCAATAATCGATATCTCATTCTTTTTCAGCAATGCCTCACCCTCTGGGACATATTTTGTGGGGTTACATCCGGCAACTGTTAAAATAATCGAGAGTGCAACAACCAGTTTGGAGAATCTAATCTTTATATTTGTCTGTAATAACTTCAAGTGGCAATGGTCCTATAACAACAGCAAATATATCATTATAAACTATATTTTCAATTGACGTAACATGCATAAAATGATTTCCCGGAACCAGTCGAAGTTGATACTGGGGCTTCAGAAAAAGAAGTCGAGAGAAGAGGAAGGTCTATTTGTTATTGAAGGAGACAAGCTTGTAAGAGAGTATCTCCTCTCAGGAAACAGTGTCAGGCTGCTTGTTGCCAAGCCTGAGTGGCTATCGGGTGAGGAAGAAGAGCTCATCTCAAAGGCAGGAGAAGTAGTGACGATAGGTTATGATGATCTGAAGCGGATAAGCACCCTCACCACTCCACATAATGTACTTGCGGTTGCGCCTGTTAAACAACAGCCATTTATACATGAGACCATGAGAGGCAGGATTGCTCTTGTCCTTGAATATGTCCAGGATCCCGGGAAGCTCGGCACCATTATACGCACCGCAGCATGGTTCGGTATCAGGGATATAATCTGTTCTCCCAACTGTGTTGATGTTTATAATCCGAAAGTCATTCAGGCTACAATGGGAGCCTTTATGCATGTTTCAGTACATTATATGCCACTTGAACCCCTCCTCACCGCTGCCAGGGAGATGCATCTGCCTGTTTACGGAACCGTCACAGATGGTGATTCAGTATATAATAAGGATCTCAGACAGGAAGGTCTGATCCTGCTGGGTAACGAATCAAAAGGCATCTCTGAGAAGATGCTTTCGTATGTTACAGAGTTTATTTCAATACCTGGGCCGGAAACGCCCGCGTCCGGTATTGAGTCGTTGAATGTCAGTATGGCAGCGGCAATAATATGTTCAGAGTTTGCCAGGAGAAGATAGTATCTATAAAAGCTGAAAAGAGTGACCTGGCATCACAAAAAGGAGAGAGTAACCCATTTGACGGTGCCAGGATAATCCCCGGATATTTATTATAACACGTTGCTGTATTTCTGTGATAGTCTGATAGCTATCTGCTGTCCGTCTACTGCTGAGGAGACTATTCCTCCGGCATAACCGGCTCCCTCACCTGCAGGATAGATACCTGAGATTCCTTCTGTCATCATCGTCTCAGGATTACGCAGGATACGGAGGGGCGACGACGTTCTGGATTCCACTGCAACCACAGACGCTTCCTCAGTGATAAAACCCTTCATGCTCTTACCGAATGCCCTGAACCCATCCTGCAAGCGTGACACGATATCCTGTGGCATCCACTCATGTAATGGAGAGAGTGTCACACCAGGGAAATAAGATATACGCGGTAATGACTGTGAGCTTATGCCTGACACAAAATCTGAAAGTCGCTGTGCCGGGGCTTTCTGACTTCTTCCACCCTCTATCCATGTCTCATGTTCAAGAGCACTCTGGTATAACATTCCTGAAAGTGGTGAGTGCCCATAGGCAGCTGGTATGTCTGCTTCACGTATCTCTGTCACAATACCGCTGTTTGCAAAAACAGAGTTACGCCCTGATGGTGACATTCCGTTGACAACCACCTCATCTGCTGCAGTAGCCGATGGGACTATAAAGCCGCCCGGACACATACAAAATGAATATACACCACAACCGGCAACCTGTGTGACAAGTGAATAGGCAGCAGCAGGAAGATACCTTCCTCGTGACTTACCATGGTATTGGATCCGGTCAATCATTTCCTGAGGGTGCTCAACCCTGACACCCATGGCAAATGGTTTATATATCAATTTTACCCCGCGTTCAGAGAGTATCCTGTAGATATCACGTGAGGAGTGTCCGGTAGCCAGAACAAGGTCATCAGCCCTGAGAGTAGTATCACTATTTATGACCACCCCCCTGAAACAGTTATCCTCTATAATTATATCTGTTATCCTGCTCCTGAATAAGATTGTACCTCCAGCCTGTCTGATGGTGTCACATATTGATGAAATAATCCCTGGCAATTTGTCTGTTCCAAGGTGCGGGTGAGCCTCAAATAGTATGGAGCTGTCAGCCCCGTGCAGTACAAGCAGTTCCAGAACGCGCCTGTTGTTACCTCTCTTTTTTGATCTTGTGTATAGCTTGCCGTCAGAGAAAGTACCTGCACCTCCCTCGCCAAAGCAGTAGTTTGAGTCAGGGTCAACAATATGCCTGGTACTAATCGCCGCCACATCTCTTTTACGTGTGCTTATCTCAGCCCCCCGCTCAACAATAACCGGTTTCATACCGGCTTCAATCAGCTGCAGGGCTGCAAACAATCCGGCTGGTCCACAACCGGCAACCAATATCTCCTTCGAATTTGACACATCTTTGATCCGGAATGGCTCAATAACTTCAGCAGGCTGATCCTCATCAGATATCTGCAGTGTCAGGTCTATTTTTATCTGCGGCTTTCGTGCATCAACCGACCGTCTTATAATTCTGAATGAGAAAGAGCTTCTGTTAAGCTTTTTTTCCAACACCTTTCTCAGAGCATCATCATCATAAGCCTCTTCAGGTGATAATATCAGGTTCAGCTCTCCGTCCATGCCTACTCAAAATGAAATGCCAGAATCCACATCTGTGACCTCAGTGAACCTATTGCATTGCTGTATTGTGAATAACCTGTCTGTGGCTCATGTACCAGGACATCTCTAAGACCGTTTGACATCTTTACCTCAACCGAAAGCTTGAACTCAGGAAGATAGAAGTCTATTCCTGCACCAGCCTCGTAATAAAGATCCGCCCGTCTGAGACGAAGATGAATATCTGTCTGATCATCATACTCTTTCTTCCCGGCAAGATCATACCTGAAGTTCAATCCTCCAATAAGATAAGGTCTTGTATTATTCAAACGCATACCCTTGAACTTGAGAAGAAGAGGAAATTCAAGAAAAGAGGATTCAAGTTTCTGATTACTGTCAACAAGAACACCGTTCTTATAATAGTTCAGTCTCCTTTGTCCAAGTGATACTCCTGGAAGAAACCTTATGTCAAAGAAATTTGCAGGACGATAGTTTATCACCACCTGTATGTTAACCCCCGGATTCAGGGCTGCCACCTCGGGTAACAGGGAGTCAGTTGCAAAAGCGACATCTGAAACGGTAGTGTTAAAGTCCATGGTATTCAGCCCCAGACTGAATCCAAAATGGAGCGGCCTGTCATCATACGTTGAGTCATTCTTTGGTTTCTGCTTCTGTGCTGCGGCTATCATCGGGGTTAACAGCATCAGAATTAGTAGGATTCTTTTTATCACAGGGAAACTATTTTTCAAAATAAAAACGAAAATAAAAAAAAATATTGCGGATTTTCAAATCATTCTGTTCTAATGCCGGTGTAAATAGTTGCTATACCCCCACTCAACCGCCTTAGTTTTCTCATCCCAAAGCCTGCCTCTGCCATTAGTTTAAGAAACTCGTCGCCATCAGGAAATGACATCACTGAATCAGGCAGGTAGGTATAAGCTGAAGGGTCACCCGAGAGAATTTTTCCTATTAGAGGTAAAATACGCCTGAAATAAAAGAAATAGAGTTGTTTTACAGGAAAGAGTGATGGTTTGGAAAACTCAAGTACAGCAACCACTCCGCCAGGCCGCAATACCCTCAGCATCTCTGAGAGACCTCTGAGAGGATCACCAAAGTTACGTACGCCAAAAGCACACATAACAACATCGAACTGACCATTGCTGAATGGGATTGACTCTGAATTTCCTCTCTGCAACACAATCTGTTTTTCGAGATGGCGATGCATTATCTTTTTCCTGCCTATCTCAAGCATGCCCTCACTTAAGTCAATACCCGTCACCCTCTCAGGTTTGAGACGAAGCGATGCAATAGCCAGATCACCTGTACCGGTGGCCACATCAAGAACAGATGAAGGCTGTATCAAACGCCCTATGGCATTGATAGTCCTGCGTCGCCACAAACGATCGGTCCCCATGGAGAGAAAATGATTCAGGAAATCATACCTGTGGGCAATGTCATTAAACATTACCTCAACCTCTTCATTCTTATTTCTTACGCTTTGGTTGGTATCCACAATAATCAAGATTTGAGCGTCAAAGATAACCACAAAATACAAAGTGAATTATTCAATCAGGAGATACTTTACTTTAATGTCACCTGAATTGTTGTCAAAGATTTATAATTTTACCCGTCAAATAACCTATAAAAATGAAACAGACAGTACTTGTAACAGGAGCCACTTCGGGTATTGGAGAAGCTACAGCCAGGCGTTTTGCTGAAGCAGGATACAGAATCATCATAACAGGAAGAAGGATTGACAGGCTTGAGAAGTTTAAGAAAGAGCTTGAGGAGTCGTTCAAAACTGAAGTTCTTTCCCTATGTTTTGATGTCCGCGATAAGGCTGCTGTTGAAAAGAACCTTGCACATCTTCCGGAAGAATGGAGTGATATCGATATCCTTGTAAACAATGCCGGTCTGGCAGTAGGACTAAGCCATATTGATGACGGCGACATTGATGACTGGGACAGGATGATAGATACAAATGTCAAGGGGTTGCTTTATGTCACCAGGGCAATCACACCCGGTATGGCAACCCGTAACAGGGGACATATTATAAACATAGCCTCTATTGCAGGCAAACAGGTATATGAAAACGGCGCTGCCTACTGTGCCTCAAAACATGCAGTCGATGCACTCTCAAGAGGCATGAGGATAGACCTTCTGAAACATGGTATCAGGGTTACCAATATTGCACCAGGGTTGGTTGATACTGAGTTCTCACTGGTGAGATTCAAAGGTGACGAACAAAGAGCAAAGACCCCGTATGTAGGACTAAAACCACTGGTTGGTGAAGACATTGCAACGGTCATTTTCTTTGCTGCCACGCTCCCGGAACATATCTCCCTGAATGACATTGTCATCACACCAACAGCACAGGCAGATGCAATTTATTATAACAGGAAATGAGGGTTAAGACAAAAGCTGAGGCACGTAGTGACAAATACCGTGAAACGGGAACAAAAGAAAAAAGACAAAAGTGAGGAGTGAGGAATGAGGCGTGAGGGGTGAGACTTGAGGGATGAGGCGTGAGGTGTTGATGCGTTGATGCGTTTAGTTGTTCAGCAGGTTCCAGAAGAATACGGACTTTCGACTTTCGACTTTCGACTTTCGACTTAATAAAATCAGATATTTAATACCATTACAAATTAGGATAACGATTTAAGAGATGAACGATAGGAGATACAGACCTGAGGAGCTGCACGGTTTTGTGAGCGAGGTCTTCAGGAAGCTTGGATGCAATGAAGCTGATGCTGCAGCTGTTGCTGATGTTCTTATTGCAGCTGAGCTGCGTGATCATGCCTCACATGGTATGATACGTGTAAAAGAGTATTATGAACTATGGAAGACCGGACGTGTCAATGCCACACCTGAGGTGAAGGTGGTGCATGAGACTCCCTCAACAGCTGTTGTTGATGGCGACCGTTGTTTTGGCATGGTTGCAGGGATGAAATCGATGAAGCTGGCTATTGAGAAGGCAGCTGCCACAGGCACCGGATGGGTTGCAGCACGTAACTCAAACCACTTTGGCATTGCCGGTTATTATGCCATGATGGCTCTTGAACATGATATGGTAGGTATTTGTCTTACCAACGCCAATCCGCTTGTTGCACCCACATGGTCAGTAAGTCGCTATCTGGGCACTAACCCTGTAGCTGTGGCGGTCCCGGCAATGAATGAGCCTGCCTTTGTAGCTGACTTTGCCACCACACCCATAGCACGCGGTAAGCTGGCTGTTGCTGAGAAAAAGGGAGAGAAGGTGCCTCTGGGCTTTGTTCAGGACGCTGACGGCGTGCCATCTGATGAGCCTGGTATACTCAGACAGGGAGGCTCAATGCTGACACTGGGAGGCGATCGTATTCATGGCAGCCATAAAGGATATTGTATGACAGCCATAGTGGATATCTTCTGCTCAGTATTCGGGGGAGCAAACTTCGGACCTTTTGTCCCGCCGAGTGTGGCATACCTTCCTGTGCTGGAGACAAAGACGGGCGAAGGTACAGGTCACTTCTTCGGTGCCATGCGCGTCGATGCCTTCAGACCTGCATCTGAATTTAAAGAGAAGATGGATGAATGGATTACCACCTTCCGTAATGCCACACCGGCAAAAGGACAGGAGAAGGTACTTATCCCGGGTGACCCTGAACGAGAGTCGGAAAAACGCTACAGGAGAGATGGCATAAAACTGGTGCCTGCTGTAGTCGATGACCTGAATGGAATTGCCGCCGAACTAAAGCTTAACTTCTGACAAAAAACTTTAACAGTAAGATAAAAGACAAAAGTAGAAAGATAAAAGTAAGGCATCCCCAAAGCCCTGTTAATAAAACTTTTGTCTTTTGTCTTCTACTTCATAAACCCTTGTTTCTTCAGTACCTCAAGCAGAGCCTCCGAGAAATATTCATTGTCAGCCTTCTTGTAGCGTATGTCAGTGAATACCTGAGCGAGTGTCTCCTTATTGTTCTCGTTAATGAACTGTGCTGTGTCTGTGCGCGCCTCCTTTTCGCTGTAGATATCATCAATCATCGATGAAGAGTAGTCGTGGTAGGATTCATAATGGACAACACCCTCCAGTGGCAGTCTGTCTACCTGTTCAGGGAGTTCTGCCGGCCAGCCCATGGTAACTGTAGCTACGGGGACCACCCCTTTTGGCAATTGCAGAGTCTCAATTAGTGAGTCAGCATTGTATATCACCGTACCCAGGTAACAGATACCAAGTCCCTCCTCTTCTGCTGCATTGCATACTGTCTGTGCAACAAGCAGAGCGTCAATGGCAGCCGTCATGAAAGAGAGGAAGTTATCATAACCAGGTTCTGCCTTACGCTGACGACACCATTTATTGAAACGGTTAAAATCGGCACAGAAGGTAAGAACCACCGGCGCCGAGGTAATCATCGGCTGATTGAAATGTGCCGGAGCTATTTTTTTCTTCATCTCCTGATCGCGGGTGACAATAATACTGTAAACCTGCATATTGCCTGTTGTTGAGGCACGGGTGCCCGCCAACAGTATCTTATCAAGGAGATCCTGAGCGACAGGTCTTTCAGTATATTTTCGGATAGAGCGGCGGAGAAAAAATGTTTCGTTCATGACAATAAATTTATGATTGTAAAATAAATAATAATTGTTCAAAAAAAAGATGCTTTTATGATTCCTAACACACCGGGCTTGTAATCATGCCAGAGTTATCAGGAAAACCCTTATAAAAGTTAACAGAAAGAATCGTTACATTTGTGTAAAGAGCCCCGGCGAATGACTAAAAAACCATTTCTGAAAAAATCTTTTTTTAAAGATGTCTTTAACCTCACCTCTGGTTATGCCATTTCGCAGGCTATTATAGTACTTTTCAGCCCATTGCTGTCACGACTGTACACTCCTTCAGAATTTGGAATCTTTTTCTTTTTTATCACCACTGCTTCCATCCTATCCGTCGTTGCTACCGGAGGATATGAAAAGGCTATTGTTGTAGCAAAGCGGGAGTCAGACGCAAAAGATATCTTCAGGTATGCATTCAGGTTAACACTGCTGTTCACCCTTTTGTCAACAGTTATAATGGTATTTATAAACCTTTTTGGTAAAAACCTCTTTACCGACCGTGTGGAGAGATCTATGTTATGGCTTATACCGTTTTATTCACTCTTCTTCGGGCTGTTTCGTATAATACAGAATTTGAATATACGAAACAGCAGCTTTGGAGCAGTGTCATCATCATTCATAGTCAGATCATCATCACAAACACTCACACAGGCAGGGTTCGGGCTGGCCGGGATGAGTAGCCCCGGGCTCATCTTTGGAAGCTGTCTGGGACAGGTAACTGCTGTATTTGTTCAATCATTCAGAAAGCATTACTTCCAGGGCCTCTTCAGCAGAAAGAACATGACCGAAGCCAGGGAGAGAGCCCGCGAGTTTATTGACTATCCGAAGTACCGTATGTCGTCAGACCTGATGAATGAGGTTAGTATACAGGCACCTGTATACATACTGAAAATGATCTTTGGAAATGCAGCTACCGGGCTCTACTCTTTTCCACAAAAGATACTCTACCAGCCTTCAAAGTTCATAGCTCAGGCTGTTGCTGATGTTTATTTTAACAAAGCCTCTGAGCTTAACAATAGAAGCAGAAGCCTGTCAGGGTTGACTCTCTCAACCTACAGAAGCCTGTTCGTGATAGGGATAATACCTTTTCTCTGCATAATGCTATGGGGCACTGATATCTTCTCATTTATTTTCAGCCCTGAATGGAGGGAGAGTGGCAGGATAGCCGGCTATCTATGCCCGTGGATGTTCCTGGTATTTATCGGATCACCAATTTCTTCTGTATTCCTTGTTGATAAGAGACTGCGCCTGTCTTTTATTCTTAACGCTTCACTTCTGGTTACCAGGCTCGCTGTATTACTCTATGGGGCATTGCTTCTCAGGGATGCTGAAATAACAATACTCCTCTTTTCTGCAGCCAGCACATTATACTGGATAGTATCAGTGATATACTCACTCAGGTTTGCCGGTGTAAGACTCAGAAAAGCCTTCATTTTTTCCATAATTGTCATGACTGCTGCCCTTGCACTGTTATTACCATTTAAATTATTCCTGACATGAAACTGCTGTTATCAAAACATAACTGGTTTCAGCATATTGATGTAGCTGTTTCAGGGTTTATCAGAACCAATGACAGATACATTATGAACTATGATCTGGCTTCATATTTTCGTTGCAGCGACAGACAAATATTTGAAGACAGGTTGCGGGAAGCAAACGGACAGTTTGCCGTTATTGTAAAAAGAGATGATGAGTTATGGGCCGCGACAGACAGGCTGAGGACAATACCCCTGTTTTACCATTTTCACGGCGGTGAAATTATTATTGGCGACAGTGCCTATGCTTTGGCCGGAGAGATGAATTCGCCCGAGATAGACAATAATGCTGCCTCTGCATTTCTTGCAACGGGTTATACCCTTAATAATCTTACTCTCATCAAAGATCTTTATCAGTTAGAGGCTGGAGAAATGGTTGTGTTCCGTGGAGATGTTTTAAAGCGGTTCTATTTCGATTATAGCAGGGCTCATATTAAAGAACAGGATTTCATTGGCTGTTCACTTGAGCTGAAAGATACTATCGGGGAAATATTCAGATCACATTTTTATGCCCTGAAAGACAGGTTTATTGCCATTCCTTTATCGGGAGGGTATGACTCGCGGCTTATTGCTGCTATGTGTAAAAGATATCACCCTGAAAATGTACTTTGTTATACCTATGGCCGAGAAGATAACCCTGAGGTTGCTCCTGCAAGAGAAATAGCCGGAAGACTGGGACTACCATGGATAAATATCATCTATGATAATAAAATGATTGAAGGTTTTATCAAAGAAAACCGATTTCATAATTACTACCCATACGCATCGGAGCTTGTCAGTATGTTTTTTATGCAGGACTATTTTGCTGTCAGGTATCTTGCTGACAATGAATTGATCCCCGATGACACTATTTTTATGCCTGGATATTCAGGTGACTTCCTGGCAGGGCAACATGTAGCACCATTCATGAAGAGACTCCTTACTGATGATAAACTTATCAGGCACATCATCAGGAAACACTTTATAATGTGCCGGCTAACAAACAATGAGAGAAGGGATTTCATGAATAGAATCAGAATGGAGGACCAGGACAATGTAAGGGAACCATGGCTACTATATGAAAGCTGGGAGATGAAAGAGCGCCAGGCAAAATTCATTGTAAATTCTGCATCTGTGTTTACTTTTTTCGGTTATGATTTTGTCTTGCCTATATGGGATAACAGACTGATTGACTTCTTCAATTCCGTTCCATTCAGATATAAGCTCAGAAAGAGATTATACGATCATACACTTACATCTCATTTCTTTAAAGAGATGAGATTGACACTTAAAAATGAATTGAATCCCACACACTTTCAGTTAACCATCCAGAATTTGAAAGAAGTGATAAAAAGAGGGCTACCGGCAAGTATCGTTGAACATTTTGTAGATCGAATGAGCCCTGTTTTGTATGATGAAATATCTAAGCAACTGATTGATGATGCCGGATATTCTATGTTTCAGAAGCCTCCTGCAATAAATAACTACAACTCCTATCTTACACAGTGGTATCTGCAGAAGACAATTGAAAAGTTTAATAAGCATGTTTAATAAAAATATACTCTTATTGGATTATGATCAGATTTAAATATACTACTGCCTTACTATTACTGAGTGTCATAAGTGTCAATGCTCAGGATGATCAATCTTATAAAACCTGCGTAAAAGAATTCTATAGATTGCTCCTTTCAGATTGGATATATGCATAAAACGAGGATAGTTAATTATTCTGATTTTCCGGAAGAGCTAAAACAGAAGGCACAAAAGCAACAGGCGGGGTGTTAAAAGTAACTGTATGAAAATTTGTATTGTTCACCGCCTCAAAAAAAAAGTTTGTCCGCAATGATACGGACAAACTCTTTATAATAAACATCTTATATTTAAAATTTCACTGTTTCTGTGACTCCAGACACCGTGCATCCACAAGCTTGATGTTTGCTGCGATCCAGTCACCAACATCCGAGGTACCCATCTTTGATGACGGTTTAATATCCTCTGTCACAACATCTATCTCAAGAGCACAGTTGATAGCAGTACGAATGTCCTGAGCCTCTTTCACCAGCCCTTTACTTTCAAGAAGCATGGCAGCAGACAGGATAGTCCCCATAGGATTGGCAATATTTTTTCCGGCAGCCTGCGGGTATGATCCGTGTATAGGTTCAAAGAGCGATGTCATCTCACCTGCTGATGCTGAAGGAGCCATACCGAGGGAGCCTGTTATGACACTGGCCTCATCGGTAAGGATATCACCGAACATATTTTCGGTTACCATTACGTCAAACTTCTTAGGGTACTGTATAAGCTGCATGGCAGCATTGTCAACAAACATAAAATCGAGTGTCACCTCAGGGTATTGAGGAGCTAACTGCTGTGCAGTTTCGCGCCATAAACGAGATGTTTCAAGCACATTTGCCTTGTCAACAACGGTAAGATGTTTTTTTCGTTTAAGGGCTTCCTTAAATGCATAATGCAGTATCCGTTCCACCTCCGCACGTGAGTATGTGCAGGTATCATATGCTGAGCTGTCATCATCGATCCTGCCCCTGTCGCCAAAGTAGATACCTCCTGTAAGTTCTCTGATAACAAGTATATCAACGCCATCAATTATCTCAGGTTTGATTGGTGACTTACCGAGCAATGGTTTAAAGGTTGTTACCGGCCTGATGTTTGCATAAAGACCCAGTTTTTTACGCATTGCCAGCAGTCCCTGTTCGGGTCTGACCTTTGCTTTGGGGTTATTATCAAACTCAGGGTCGCCGATAGCACCAAAAAGAACAGCATCAGCGTTCTTGCAGAGCTCAAAGGTCTCATCAGGAAATGGATTGCCTGTTGCCCTGATGGCAGCAGCACCAACAAGACCAAAAGAAAAACTAAAGCTATGGTTATACTTCTTTTCTACAGCAAGCAGCACTTTCTTCGCCTCCTCAATTATCTCCGGACCTATTCCGTCACCAGGGAGGACTGCAATGTTAAGATTCATCTTCTTTGTGTTTTATTTAATATTCTCAATTATATTCAGCATTTTCTGTGTGGCTTTTATAGCTGACTCTGTCTGGTCAGCCTCAAGGCCCCTGGTCTTAAACTCCCTTCCGTGGAAACTCCATGTTATCATTGTCTCCACCAGAGCATCAGTTTTACCACCCGGAGGTATGGTTACCTGGTAGTCATCAAGAAGAGGGTGCTCTTTGCCAAGGTTTGCATATATCTTCCATAATGCCCTCATAAAGGCATCATATTGTCCGTCGCCTATGGCACTCTCTTCATATAGTAGTCCGTATATCTCAACAGCAATATTTGCAACCGGCCGAAGGCCAGTCGACAAAGAGAGAGAATAGTTCTTTATCAGGATAGGATGAAACGCAAGGCCATTACCAATAACATCAGAAATGATGTAAGGGAGATCCTCTGTTGTCACATTCTCTTTCTTGTCGCCC
The DNA here is from genome assembly GCA_003245695.1 of Bacteroidota bacterium. GTDB lineage: Bacteria > Bacteroidota > Bacteroidia > Bacteroidales > VadinHA17 > SR-FBR-E99. The sequence continues at coordinate 12,364 of QKCK01000201.1, forward strand.
AGAGCTATAACCCTCTCTGTTACTCTCTGCATCTCTTCAGCGTCAAGTGATAATCCCAACTCCTCAAGGTTTTTTCTGATATTAGCTTTGCCCGATGTCTTTCCAAGGGCATACTTTCTCACTCTACCAAAACGTTCAGGCTCCAGTCTGTTACAATAGAGGTTGTCTTTTGAGTCACCATCGGCATGGACACCGCATGTCTGTGTAAAGACATTCTCTCCTATCAGCGGTTTGTTAGCCGGGATGCGTATTCCGGAAAAAGACTCAACGATGCGACTTACTTTGGTAAGGCTGCTCTCTACCACTCTGGTCTCAGCTCCAAGGTGATCATTAAGTACACCTATCAGGCTTGAGAGTGGCACATTACCTGCTCTCTCTCCCAGTCCATTGACAGTGGCATGCAGTCCGCTTACACCTGCCCTGGCAGCACTGAGAGCATTTGCAACACCAAGATCATAGTCATTATGACCATGAAAATCAAACCTGATATCCGGGAATGAGGTAACTATCTCTTTACAATATTTATAAGTCTCATCCGGATTGAGAATACCAAGAGTATCAGCAAGCATTATCCTCTCCGGCTTAAGAGCGATAAGTTTCTCAATCAGCTCAATCACATAATCATGTGATTGTGTCATGCCGTTTGACCAGTCCTCCAGATAAACGTTAACAATAAGGCCAGCCTCTGTGGCAAAGCCAAATACATTCTTTATGTCTTCAACATGTTCATCAATGGTCTTTCCCAGCTGTCCCTGGCAATGTCGCAGGGAGCCTTTACATAACAGATTCATGACTCTGGCTCCGCAACTGGCTATCCAGTCAACTGATTTTCTGCCATCAACAAAACCGAGTACCTCAACCCTGTCGAGTTTCCCACATTGTTCAGCCCAGTGTGATATTTTTCTCACTCCCTCCATCTCACCTTCAGAGACCCTGGCAGAGGCTACCTCAATCCTGTCAACCCGCAGCTCCTCAAGCAGCAGTCGGGCTATATTAAGCTTTTCAACAGGGTTAAAAGAGACGCCTGATGTCTGCTCTCCGTCACGAAGAGTGGAGTCGAGTATTTCTATCATTGTTGCTGCCATGACAATTCAGCTTCACCTATTTCTTTCCTGAAATTCACCAGGTAATCAATGTCATCGTATCCCTGCAGGAGACACTCCTTTTTATACCTGCTTATTGCGAAGGTTTCACTCTCACCGTCAGGCAAAATGGTTATGGTCTGTTTCTCCAGGTCCACTGAAACCTTTGTATCATTATCAGCCACTACTTTTTTCTGAAGAGTATCAAGGAATTTCTGTGAGACCTGCAACGGAAGCAGGCCATTATTCAGCGCATTGTTCCTGAAGATATCAGCAAAAAAGCTTGAGACCACAACTCTGAATCCATAGTCATAAATGGCCCATGCAGCATGCTCACGGCTTGATCCGCATCCGAAGTTACGTCCGGCAACAAGTACTATTCCGGAGTAACGCGGATCATTAAGAGGAAAGTCCCTGACAGGATGATTCTCACTGGTATAACGCCAGTCCCTGAAGAGATTGTCACCAAAGCCTTCCCTGCTTGTTGCCTTAAGAAATCTTGCAGGTATAATCTGGTCTGTATCAATATTCTCTGTGGTAAGGGGGACACATCCCGATATTATGGTTGTAAATTTTTCCTTTGTCATATTATCTCATTGTTCTTCAAGTGGATATTTTCCTTTTCAGGAAATATCTCTTTATTGCTCTTTAAAAAGGTTGCGAAACCACACCGGTTACAGCAGCCGCGGCAGCCAGAAGTGGTCCGGCAAGTAATGTTCTGGAGCCAGGTCCCTGACGCCCTTCAAAGTTGCGGTTGGAAGTAGACAGGCAATACTTACCTTCAGGGATTTTATCATCATTCATTGCCAGGCAGGCTGAACAACCCGGTTGCCTCAGCTCAAAGCCGGCATCATTGAGAATCTGAACAAGGCCTTCATCATATGCCTGTTGTTCAACCAATTTTGATCCGGGCACAATCCATACCTCTACATCGGGTGACTTCTTCTTACCCCTGACATAACTGGTAAAGATCCTGAGGTCTTCAATACGACCATTTGTACAACTGCCAAGGAATACGTAGTCAACCTTTTTCCCTATCAGCTTCTCACCCTCTTTAAAGCCCATATACTTTAGTGCCTTTGCAAATGACTCAGCAGCTGATGGATCAACACTCTCTGTTTTAGGAATAGATGAATTAACAGGCATACCCATGCCCGGGTTAGTGCCATAGGTTATCATCAAAGGAATATCTTCAGCCTTAAAGAGATATTCTTTATCAAAAACTGCACCTTCATCGGTAACAAGTTCCTTCCATTTCTCTGTTGCCTGGCTCAGATCCACCTCTGCAAGCCCGAACTTACGTCCTTTCAGGTAATCAAATGTCTTCTGGTCAGGGGCAATCATTCCGCCGCGTGCTCCCATTTCAATACTCATATTGCAGAGGGTCATTCTACCTTCTATTGACAAGCCGCGGATAGCACTGCCGGCAAACTCTACAAAGTAACCTGTGCCTCCATCAGTACCCAGTTTTGATATGATGTATAGTATTATGTCCTTGGCTGTGACACCTTCAGCTGTCTCACCTTCAATAGTAATACGCATACTTTTGGGTTTTGTCTGGAGAATGCACTGTGAAGCCAGTACCATCTCCACCTCGCTTGTCCCTATCCCAAAGGCCATGCTGCCCAGGGCTCCATGGGTAGAAGTATGACTGTCGCCACACACTATTGTCATACCTGGCCGTGTATAGCCAAGCTCCGGGCCTATTACATGTACAATACCATTGTAATCATCTCCCAGACCAAAATGTGTGATGCCATGGTTACGGCAGTTCAGAGCCAGTTTTTCCAGCTGTGAGCGTGAAAGGTCGTCTCTTACAGGAAGATGCTGATTCTTTGTCGGAACATTATGGTCGGCAGTGGCAGTTATCTGCGCTGGCCTGAAGACATTCAGACCACGGGCAGTAAGACCGTCAAATGCCTGAGGGCTGGTCACCTCATGTATATACATCCGGTCGATGTATAAAACCGATGGTCCTTCATCTATCTGTCTGACCACATGTGCATCCCATATCTTGTCAAAAAGTGTCTTTTTCAAAACCTATTGTATTAAATATTAAACAAACTTCGAAATTGCATCAAGGTATGCCTCAACAGATGCAGTAATAATGTCTGTGTGAGCAGAAAACCCATAATATAGTTTACCCCTGTTCTCAACCTGTATATGAACCTTACCCACATCATCACTACCCTGAGTAATGGCCTGAATGAGGAATTCCTCAAGACGTACCTTACGTTTTAATATCTGCTTAATAGCAGTAAAGGCGGCGTCAACGGGACCGTTTCCTGAAGCAGACTCGGTAAACATTTCATCGTTGTAGCGTACTTTCACTGTAGCAGAGGGAATAGTGTTTGATCCGCAGACAACCTGTAAAGAGACAAGCTGAATACGCTTCTCCTCACTGCCGTTACCTCCCATAAGCGTCTGGAGATCTTCATCCTTGATATTCTTATTCTTATCAGCCATGATAAGAAATTTCGGATAGATCTTGTCGAGTTCAGCCTTGGAGGGTTTGAATCCGAGCAGTGACAGGCGGTGTTTGAGAGCTGCCCTGCCACTACGTGCAGTAAGGACAATAGAGGACTGGCTCACACCCACGTCTTTAGGGTCAATTATCTCGTAATTCTCCCTGTTCTTCAGGACACCATCCTGGTGTATTCCTGATGAATGAGCGAAGGCATTGCGGCCAACAATAGCCTTGTTTGGCTGTACAGGCATATTCATCAGTGATGACACCAGCCGGCTGGTAGAAAATATCTTGCGTGAATCAATGCCAGTCTCAAGATCAAGTCCGGAATGGCTTTTAATAATCATAGCCACCTCTTCAAGAGAGGTATTACCTGCTCTCTCTCCGATACCATTGATAGTAGTCTCCACCTGACGGGCACCATTGATAACACCTGAGATACTATTGGCAGTTGCCATCCCAAGGTCATTGTGACAATGTGTTGAAATTACAGCCTTATCGATATCCTTTACATTCTCCATAAGGAACTTTATTTTCTCTCCATAGTCATATGGAAGGCAATATCCTGTTGTATCAGGTATGTTGACTACTGTAGCTCCGGCTTTTATTACTGCTTCAACGACTCTTGCCAGATATTGGTTGTCGGTTCTTCCTGCATCCTCGGCATAGAACTCAACATCCTCAACATACTTCTTTGCATATCTGACAGCCCTGACAGCTCTCTCAACTATCTCATCCTCATTTGAGTTCAACTTGTATTTTATGTGATAGAATGATGTACCTATGCCAGTGTGAATACGCTTTCGCTTTGCATACTGGAGTGCTTCGGCAGCTACGTCGATATCTTTCTCCACGGCCCTGGTAAGGGCACAGATGACAGGTTGTTGTATTGCCTTTGAAAGCTCAACAACAGAAATAAAGTCACCCGGGCTTGATACAGGAAATCCTGCTTCAATTACATCAACACCGAGTGCTTCCAGTGCTTTTGCCACTTCTATTTTTTCAATAGTATTAAGCTGGCAGCCTGGCACCTGCTCTCCGTCTCTTAAGGTTGTGTCGAAAATATATACTCTGTTATCCATATAGATTGTCTGAGGTGTTTATCGATTTGTTTTATTTCGATCTGTTTTCCGGTCTCAGTTTTCTCACTGAAGCACCTGCCTGCCAGAGCTCTGACTCACGTAATTCTTTTAGCTCAGCATTAAGCTTTTCTCTGTAATCAGGTTTACTGTTTGAATCGATAGATATTGCGGCTTCATTACCTGTTGCAACAGACTCATAGAGCTCTTCAAATACAGGAGCAACAGCATCACGGAATTTCTTCCACCAATCCAGAGCGCCCCTCTGAGCAGTGGTAGAGCAGTTTGCATACATCCAATCCATACCATTCTCAGCAACCAGTGGCATAAGACTCTGAGTAAGCTCCTCAACTGTCTCATTAAAGGCTTCTGACGGAGAGTGGCCTTTTCTCCTCAGACACTCATACTGTGCAGCAAAGAGACCTTGTATAGCACCCATGAGTGAACCTCTCTCACCTGTCAGATCAGAGTAAACCTCTCTCTTGAAAGTAGTCTCAAAGAGGTAACCAGATCCTATCCCAATACCTATTGCAAGAGCTTTATCACGTGCACTGCCAGAGGCATCATTATATACTGCAAAACTTGAGTTAAGGCCCCTCCCTTCAACAAAAAGACGTCTTAAGCTGGTACCTGATCCCTTGGGTGCAACAAGTACAACATCTATATCTGAAGGAGGAACTATACCGGTTTTATCAGAGTATGTAACGCCAAACCCATGAGAGAAATAGAGTGTTTTCCCCTTCGTAAGGTACTGTTTGATGGTGCTCCATGCTGCTACCTGGCCTGCATCAGAGAGAAGATACATTATAACAGTTCCTTTTGTACATGCTTCAGGTATAGAAAAAAGAGTCTTGCCCTCAACCCAGCCGTCTTTAACGGCATGATCCCATGATGCAGACCCACCACGCTGACCTACAATAACATTAAAACCATTATCACGAAGATTCTGTGCCTGTCCGGGTCCCTGAACACCGTACCCAATTACAGCTATTGTTTCATTCTTTAATATCTCACGTGCTTTTTCGAGGCCAAACTCCTCCCGTGTTACAACCTGTTCAACTACTCCTCCAAAATTAATTGTTGCCATTTTTCTATTTTTTTATTAGTTATTTTCTTCTGTTTATTTAATATACCGTTTGTCTTATAATTCCATATAATTATACTGTTTCTCCCTCTCCTCAAGGTGTACAGTAAGCTCTTTCATGGGCTTGGTTATTGCTACCCTACCGGAGCGGATAAACTCAAGAAGTCCGTATTGCTTGAGTTTTTTCATCAGGCTTTGTGTCTCCTCTTTATGACCCGTCTTCTCAATGACAGTGTATTCAGGCGTCACTTCAAGTATTCTTGCCTGATATTCGCGCACCAGAGCCTCTATTGCGCTACCGGAAGTAAGAGAGGCTGTTGGCACCTTATAAAGAGCTATCTCCTGATAGATTATCTGATCTGATGTATAATAAAATGCCTTCAACACATCAACCACTTTCTCAATCTGTTGTACTATCTTTCGCACTGTTGACTCACATGAGTTTACAACAAGGGTGAAGCAGTGAATACCTTTAATATGAGATTCTGATACAGTGAGGCTCTCGATATTGATCTTGCGCCTGGTAAAGATTATTGTAATCCTGTTCAGAAGACCGGTATAATTCTCACTGAAGATATTTATTGTAAATTCCTTATCCATAACATTTTTCATTTTATCCAAGTCTTATATTTGATACATTTTCGCCTGTTGGTACCATAGGGAATACATTATCTTCCCTTTCGACCAATACCTCAACCAGGAATGACTCTTTAGAATTCATCTGTTCTGTCAGAACCTCCGACAATTCAGAGCGTGAGACAACTCTTTTACCCTTTATCCCATATGCTGATGCGAGAGTGACAAAGTCAGGAGAAGCTATCTCAGTGAAGGAGTATCTCTTGTCAAAGAACATATCCTGCCATTGACGTACCATACCCAGGAACCTGTTGTTCATGATAATAATCTTGATAACAGTCTGTGTCTGCATAATTGTCCCCAGTTCCTGAAGAGTCATCTGGAAACCGCCATCTCCTGCAAACAGTATCACTTCGCGATCTGGCACAGCAATTTTTGCACCTATGGCAGCCGGCAGTCCAAAGCCCATAGTCCCGAGACCACCTGATGTTATCCAGCTGTCAGGTTTCGAAAACCTGTAATTTCTGGCTGTGACCATCTGATTCTGCCCGACATCAGATACAACAATGGCATCACCTGCTGTCAGTTTGCAAACCATATCAACAATCTCATCCATTTTTATCTCCGGCTCACTGCCTTCAAGCTTCTTGCTTATTACTTTCTCATATTCTGTTTTATCATGATTCCGGAAAGTGTGAAGCCATGCTGAATTTGTTGAAGGCCTTACCAGTGGTAAGAGAGCTTTGAGAGCATCTCTTGCATCTGAGAGTATTTTCACATCAACATTCACATTCTTGTTTACCTCAGAAGGGTCTATTTCGATATGAATTATGGCTGCCTTTTTAGCATAGGTTGAGAGGTCACCAGTAATGCGGTCGTCAAACCTCATTCCTATGGCAATAATAAGGTCTGCCTCATTAGTGTTAATGTTAGGTCCCACATTACCATGCATGCCCAACATACCAACATAAAGCGGGTGTGATGAAGGAAACGCTGACAGCCCCATAAGAGTAAGGGCAACAGGTATGGAGGCCTTCTCTGCCAGTTGAATAAGATGTGTTTCAGCATGTGAAATAAGAACACCATGGCCCGCCAGTATCAGTGGTTTTTCGGCCCTGTTGATCAGTTCAGCTGCCTGTTCGATATCTTTCTTCTGTACTTTTGGAAAAGGGAGATAGCTTCTAAGCCTGGTACATTTTTTATAGATGAAATCAAATGATGCATATTGAGCATCCTTTGTGATGTCAATCATCACCGGTCCCGGGCGTCCTGTTCGTGCTATATAAAAAGCTTTAGCCATCACCTCTGGTATCTCTCTTGCATCGGTGATCTGGTAGTTCCATTTTGTGACAGGCATTGTAATGCCAATTACATCCGTCTCCTGAAAAGCGTCAGAGCCAAGCAGTGGTGATGACACCTGGCCGGAAATACAGACCAGGGCTATCGAATCAACCATTGCGTCAGCCAGGCCTGTTACCAGATTTGTTGCCCCGGGTCCTGATGTGACAATGCATACTCCGGGTTTGCCGCTGGCACGGGCAAAACCCTCAGCAGCATGAACGGCACCCTGCTCATGGCGGACCAGTATATGGTTTAATTTATCTCTCTTGTCATAGAGAGCATCGTAAATAGGCATTATGGCCCCTCCCGGATAGCCAAAGATTGTCTCTGTACCTTCTTCGAGCAGCGATAGCAACACTGCTTCTGACCCAGTCACCAACATAGAATTATTTAGTTTTTGAATTGTGTTTTATTCTTAGTTCTGTTTTATCATTCGTACTGCTCCCATATCAGCTGAGCTGACACTCCCGGAATAGAGTTTCAGTGCCAGAGAGATAATACGATCGCGGCTCACAGGAGCAAATGCACCTCTCTTACCATCTATCCTCTCCTGCATAACATCAGCAGGGATATCTGCAGAGAGAATCCGTGCAGGGATATCTATAAGAATATTATCGCCGTCTTCCAATATAGCTAAAGCCCCTCCAGCAGCTGCCTCTGGTGATATATGCCCTACTGAGAGCCCTGAAGTACCTCCTGAAAAACGACCATCAGTTATCAGGGCACATTTACCGTCAAGGCCTGCTGACTTCAGAAAAGAGGTAGGATAAAGCATCTCCTGCATTCCCGGACCACCAGCGGGTCCCTCGTACCGTATCACCACAACATCGCCGGCATTCACGCCTCCGCCGAGTATTGCATCACATGCCTCTTCCTGTGACTCGAATACCCTTGCCGGGCCACGGAATGTGAGCTGTGATGATTTCACGCCCGCACTCTTCACCACAGCCCCATTAACAGCAATGTTACCAAAGAGAACAGCAAGACCACCGTCAGTGCTGTATGCATGAATCACATCACGGATACAGCCATGTGTTCTGTCAGTATCATAGCTGTCACTCATATTATCCTGACACCCGAAGTCAAAACTGCGTCCTGGTCCTCCCGGTGCAGCAAGAAACAACCTCCTACCCTCGTCAGACAATCCGGGAGAGAGGATGTCATATCTGTCAATAGCCTCACCAACCATCAGACCATCAGCTCGTCGGACCCCGGCGTTTATAAGCGACGCCTTGCGCAACTCACCCATAAGGGCCATAACTCCTCCGGCCCGGTGTACGTCTTCCATCCTGTATTCAGAGCTGGGACTAACCTTGCAAATGTTAGGAACTTTACGCGAAAGAGCATCAATATCATTAAGAGTAAAATCAACCTCAGCTTCATTGGCTACAGCCAGGAGATGAAGTACTGTATTTGTCGATCCTCCCATGGCAATATCGACAGTCATAGCATTAAGGAATGCCTCACGTGATGCTACATTTCTTGGGAGTACATCCTCATTCCCCTTGTTATAGTACTCTTCAGCAATTTCAGTTATGGTCCGGGCCGCATCGGCAAACAGCTTCTTTCTCAGAGTGTGTGAAGCCACCAGCGTCCCGTTTCCGGGTAACGAAAGCCCGATGGCTTCTGTCAGGCAGTTCATAGAGTTTGCTGTAAACATCCCGGCACATGAGCCACAACCCGGACATGCATTACGTTCGAGGGCATCAAGGTCTTCATCACTGGTATTTTTATTACCTGCGGCTACCATAACATTTATCAGATCCTGCTTTGCCCCTCTTACAATACCTGCCTCCATCGGTCCTCCTGAGACAAACAGTGCCGGGATATTAAGACGCATTGCAGCCATCAGCATACCCGGAGTCACTTTATCACAGTTTGAGATGCAAATCATTGCATCAACACGATGAGCATTGATCATGTATTCAATACTGTCAGCAATAAGTTCCCTTGAGGGAAGTGAGTAAAGCATCCCCTGATGCCCCATAGCTATCCCATCATCAATGGCTATTGTGTTAAACTCCGGGGCAAAATATCCCAGACGCTCTATCTCCTGTTTAACAATTCTACCTGCCTCCTGTAAATGCCTGTGACCGGGAACCATCCCGGTATAAGAGTTCACTACTGCTATAACAGGCTTGCCAAAATGAGACTCCTGCATCCCATTGGCTCTCCAGAGACTTCTGGCACCAGCCATCAGCCGGCCCTTGAATGTTGATCCGCTTCTTAATTCCTTTTTCATTTCCATAAAAAAAAGCCTTTCCGTTTTCTCCGGAAAGGCCGTTGTCACTTACGTATTACCCTTCCTGCTCATTCATTGAATAAGAAGAATAATCACCACTAGTATATTAACCTCAAAACAAAATATCATAGTTCCATATCTAATTTAAAGGGCCATTCTCTTTTAAGAATGGCCCCTTATATTGTTTCACACCATTCTCAGCCTGTTATCCCAGAATAATCACAAGTAGAATCAGACCTATAAAATCGTGTGTACTCATCATTTTATAATTTACGTGACAAAAATAGTTACACTTCTCAATTCTGCAAAGCTTTTTCTTTATATTTTTAACCTATCCCCTGTTTTTTTTAATATCTTAAATAATGGCAGTTGTTAATTTTCAGTGTGAATTGACTGAGTTATATACAATTAACTGCACATAAAACCGGAATTTGAGCAAAAAAAATATTTTCAATTAAAAGCGGGATACCCGTGAATGACAATAGGGTTTTTTCCCATTTCTGAAATAATAATCCTGATGATAGTCCTCAGCCTGGTAGAATTCTTTTGCCGGGGTAACAGCAGTAACCACATGATATCCTTTGTCACGAAGGAGCTTTATATTCTTTACAGCTAGCTGCTTTTGACTATCATTGAGATAAAATATCTCAGAGCGGTATTGATCTCCTATATCAGGGCCCTGTCCACCTATCTGGGTAGGGTCATGGATTTCGAGAAAGAGTTTCAGTAATGTCTCATAATCGGTTTTACGGGTGTCATAAACAATTTTCACTGCTTCTGCATGTCCGGTATTACCTGAACAGACCTCCTGATATGAAGGATTTTTTACCTTTCCGCCGGTAAAACCTGATGAAACGGATACAACGCCATCAGCTTTCTGCATATAGTATTCAACACCCCAGAAGCAGCCTCCGGCGAATATTGCAGTACCGTATCTTCCGGCAGGTAAAAGGGCCGGGACAAAATCAAGCGACACTGAATTTACACAGTGACGTGTATTCTTATCAGTAAATCTCTCTCCGGTAAAGAGATGGCCAAGATGAGCCCCACAGAGGGAACATACTATCTCTGTTCTACGGCCGTCAGCATCCGGTATTCGTCTTATTGCCCCTGTTATCTCTTCATCAAAGGAAGGCCAGCCACATCCTGAATCAAATTTTGAATCAGAATGGTACAAGGCTGTTCCGCACTGTTTGCACAGGTATGTTCCTGATTGTGTAAATTTATCGTATATACCTGTAAAGGGATACTCCGTTGCTTTGTTTATTATCACTTTCGATTCTTCAGGTTTAAGGTCATAATATCCCTTATCTGTCTGCGACATGGCATTCTCCTCCATAATAAAAAACGTTACTGTCAGAAAAATAAAAAACACTTTTTCCATCATCTCTTCTTTCCAGATAAACAACAGAGTCGGGTTTATGTTTTATTAGTACAAGCTGACATGAAAAATGAAAAGATTAAATATTCTGTTGATAAATTGAAGCAGGCCTGTAATTGTAAACCGTTTTTATTATTACCTTGCAGAGCAATGAATATAAAAAATAAACTATTTTTGTGCATATAATTATCACAGATACCATGAAAAAACTAGTAATTATATTTGCTTTGGCAGTTATGACTGCCCTTGCTTTCAGTTCCTGCAGTCATGATACATGCCCTGCATACAGAAACGGCGGGACAAACTCAGTGGGTTAGTCCACAAATAATTCCAGTCCCGTTATAACTTATTTAATTAAAGCGACATTCAAGTAATGAAGTTGTTGCCTGTAATATCATTTCTGTTTATCAGCCTAACTCTCTCCGGACAGGGGGAGCTGGATCTTCAGGACAGGACATTCTGGAGGAACGAACGTTCTTTTGGAGCAGCAATATACTCTAACGGATGGAGCATTAATTATGCTGAGTACAGGCAGACAAAACCTGACAACAGACTCTTTATTGAAGCCGGGTTGGGTGGATATCGTAACCCTAAAGAGGTAAAGATACAGAATATCACATACTACAGTCCATACTCCTTTGTTTACGGCAAGATAAATCTCAACTGGCATCTGAATGCCGGCTTTGGCTATCAGCACGAGATATTTGAAAAGCGTGATCTGGGAGGGGTTTCAATAGGATGGTATGTTGCCGGTGGGACTGTTATAACCTTTTGCAAGCCTATATATTATAAAATAATTGACTCGGTCACGGTTGTGGGTCTGGTATTTGAAGAGAAGAAGTTCGACATTACAACAATGCTTTATAATGATATTTATAGTAAGGCATCCATCTTAAAAGGTATGAGTGAAATAAATCTGTATCCGGGACTTTATGCTCACGGAGGATTTAATTTTGAATACAGTCATAACGACAAACTCACACAGACGATTGAAATAGGTGCATCAATAAGCGGATATCTGAAAAAAATTCCAATAATGGCCCATGACCCGAGTAAGCAGGACCCAAACAAACAGATATACTTTCAACTCTTTGTAAGCTATAAGATTGGCTTTGTTCTTGATCCGCTGAAAATGAGAAATGATTTTCTCACCTCTCTCTTCAGCCATAAAGAAGAATAATTTTAAACCAATTTTGTCCTCTCGCTTATATTTTATTACTTTTGTAAGTTCGTTTTACTAACCATATAAAGTTAACACAATGGCAAAAATTAAAGTAGCTATCAACGGTTTTGGAAGGATCGGACGCAATGTTTTTAAACTTGCGATGGAGAGACCTGACATTGAGATTATTGGAATCAATGACCTTACCGATACAGAAACACTTGCTCATCTTCTCAAATATGATTCGACTCAGGGTAAATATCCAGGTGTCACATTTGATGAGCAGAATATTATTGTAAACGGTAAGAAGATAAAAGTTTCTGCCGAGAAGAGCCCTGCTGCAATTCCATGGACTGAAAAACCGGATGT
>QKCK01000299.1 GCA_003245695.1 Bacteroidota bacterium
AAAATTCAAGCTTTTGCAACAGGGGCATGAGCCTCTGAGGGTTGTGATTTCAAGTTTCTCTTATGCCAATGGTAAGTGTCTGACACAGGATAACGGTGGCGGATTTGTTTTCGACTGCCGTGGACTAAGGAATCCGGGTAAAGAGCCAAACCTGACAGAACTGACAGGAAAAGATACACATGTCTCTGATTTCCTCGCGTCAGATGAAGAGGCCCTTAGCTTCATAGGCGACTGCGTAAATATGATTCGTAACTCCCTTCCGTTATACCGGAGAAAAGGGATACACACAATAAACGTTGCCTTTGGATGTACCGGCGGCCGTCATCGTTCTGTCTGGTGTGCCGAAAGATCTGCTGCTCTGCTGGCATCTAATCCCGGGGTAGAGGTTGTCATTGAACACAAGGAACTGCAAGCCTGATGAAAGCGATGATTTTTGCTGCCGGCCTTGGAACAAGGCTCGGAGAAATAACAGAACATATCCCAAAAGCACTGGTCGATATTAACGGGAAAACAGCACTGCGTATTGCAGCTGAGAGACTGACTGAACAGGGGTTTGATGATATAGTTGTGAACATTCATCACCACCCTCAGGCGATGCTGGATGAGATTAATACTCTTAACAATGAGGGATTTAAACTAACCGTTTCTGATGAGTCTGAGTCGTTGCTCGATACGGGCGGAGGCCTCTATAATGCCCGCAGCTTCTTTAGTGATGAACCATTTCTGGTATATAATGTAGATATCTTCTCTGATATCGATCTGATAAAGCTTTATAATCATCATATTGAATCATCAGCTATTGCCACCCTGGCTGTGCGACACCGGAATGGCAACCGGATGCTCCTTATTGACCGTAATGGCAGAATGAGAGGATGGTGCAACAATACCACAAAAGAAGAGATAATTGCCCTTGAGAGCAGGAAGGGACTTCAGGAGATTGCATTTACTGGTATACATGTGTTGTCACCTGGTATATTTTCACTCATGCAGGAGGGCGTTTACTCAATGACATCTCTCTATCTGATGATCGCCGGATCACAATTCATAGATACATTTCTGTACGATGATGGCTACTGGTTTGACTGCGGAACACCCTCAAACCTTGAGAAAATAAGAAAACACCTCAGTCAAGAGGAATAACTGTTGCCTCATTTACAGATAAGAGTTCAGGACAATCGTTAGGGTTGAGATGTGAGGTGTGCTGATTTGTTGATGCGTTGATTTGTTGATTCGTTCATGCAACGATTCTGCTTTATCTTTTGACTTTGGATCCCGCTCCGCGGGAGTTAGCTTCGCTGAGCTCATCCGCTGCTGCGGATTCGGTTCGTCACTCCGTTCCTCAGCTATCGACTATCTCTTCCAGAATGATCTTGAAAAGATTGCCAGTACGGTGAATATTTCAAGGCGTCCGATAAGCATTAGCATGGTCATGGTAACAACAGCTGCCTGGTTAAAGTGTGCGTAATTGCCCATATTACCTGACGCACCCAGTCCTGGTCCTACATTTGCAAGGGCTGAGGCTGAAGCAGCTATTGCCTCTTTCACTGGCATACCTGTAATAATAATTATCACTGCTCCTCCTACAAAAGCTATTGCATAGATGAATACAAACAGCAACATGGTATAGTTTATATTGTCAGGTATCATCCGTCCATTGAGGCGAATGGGGTAGACAGCATTAGGATGTTGCAGCTTTAACATCATGCTTTTTGCATTCTTCAGTGAGATAAGGTGTCTTGCCATCTTAACGCCTCCTGTAGTTGAACCGGTACATCCGCCTGCAAACAGGAGCAGGAACATTATGAACCAGCCAATGGTAGGCCATAGCATGAAGTCGGTAGTGGCAAAGCCGGTGGTTGTGATCTGTGCAATTATCTGGAATAATGAGTGCCTGAAGGCAGTGGTGAAATCCCTATCTGTATTAAAGAAGAGTATAAGTGTCATTACTGAAACAGTAACAGCAACAAAGAAAACATAAAAGCCAAACTCATCATTCTTCAGTATCTTTTTGAAATCACGCTTCACAAAGAAATACAGTATTACATAACTCGTAGCAGAGATGAACATGAAGAACGAAATGACATACTGTATATATGGTGAGAATGAGGCCAGACTGTTGTTTTTTGTTGAGAACCCACCGGTAGCAACAGTTCCGAAAGTGATACAGAGACTGTCAAACAGGTTCATGTCTCCTGCCAGAAGAAACAATATCTCAATAGTAGTGATGGTGAAATAGATAAGCACAATTGTACGTGCTATTGATTTTGTCTTTGGGAGTATCTTTTGCTTTATTGAAAACTCAAGTGAGAACAGATTATATCCTCCGACTTTTAAGGTAGGGAGTATTATTATAGCAAGAACAATGATTCCGATACCACCTATCCAGTGGGTAAGGCTTCTCCAGAAGAGTATTGATTTAGGCAGGTTCTCAACCTCTGTGAAAATAGACGCGCCGGTGGTGGTGAATCCACTCATTGATTCGAAAAAGGCTCTTGGAAAGTCAGTTATTGTGCCGCTGAAGAGAAATGGATATGTGCCGGCTATTGTCATTACCAGCCATGCAAGGGTAACTCCAAGGTAGCCTTCGCGCGATGAGAGCTTCCGGTATATTGAGTGAGGTATCAGGAAGAACAGTATCAGTCCGGGTATAAGTGTAATAGCTATCGATAGCAGGAACGGGCTTAATGGCTCTGAATATATTAATGCTACAGGCAGACACAGCAGGTAGAAGAAAGGTTCAAGTAAAAGAATTGCACCTATGATCTTCAGCAGTGATTTTATACTAATGTTGGTCATCTCTGGGCATTGAAATGAATATTACATCCATTTTTTTCGCCTGATGAGCAATGACCCTATTGTTGCGGCTAAGGCAGAGGCCCCTAGTATTATCCAGAAGGCATATTTGCTCTCTTCAAATCTGTTGGGGACATTCATTCCATAGAAGCTGGCAATGAGAGTAGGTATCATCAGTATGATTGTTATTATAGTAAGCTGTTTCATCACAATATTCAGGTTATTGGATATCACAGATGCAAAGGCATCCATCATACCGCTCTGGATATCGCTGTATATCTTTGCCATGTCAATTGCCTGTTTGTTTTCAATCATTGCCTCATCCAGCAGATCCTGCGAAAACTCAAAGTCGCGTATGTACTTAGAACTCTTCAGCTTGAGCATCATCATCTCGTTTGACCTGAGGGAGGTGGTAAAATAGACCAGACATTTCTCCATTTTCAGAAGTCTGTGTAACTCCTTGTTACGCGTTGATTTCTCAAGGTCCTGCTCAATGAGACCTGTCTGATTGTTTATCTGCTTCAGATATCTGTGATAAAACATGGTAGTGCGTAGGAAGAGATGCAGGATCAGGTCTATCTTGTTTTCAATGACTATCCCCTTGCCGCTGCGACTGAAAAAATCATCAAGTACCTCATTGTTCCTCTGGCATACTATCACAAGTTCTTCTTTAGATAATACAATACCTACAGGAATGGTTGTGAAGGGAAAACCGTTTGACTGATTCTGGAAGGGGATACGATAGATCATAAGTAACTGATCATCCTCAACCTCCATTCGGGATCGTTCATCAACGTCGATAATGTCAGCAAGGAAATCATCCGGCACCTTTAGGGCTGTCCTGAGAGTATTTAACTCTGAGGGTGTCGGATCAGTCACATGAACTATGCAGCCTTTTTCAAATGAATTTAACGGTAGGAGACCATTAGGTATCATCTGCCAGTAAGTAATCATTCTAGTACCTCCACTTTTTTATTCCACAGAGGTACCTGTCGCCAATTACCTCAGCAGAATTGATTTAACATAATATCTCGCGTGATAGTCGTCCATAAAGACAATTATTGATCTGACGGCAAAATTAAAACTTTATTTATATCTGATTTCCGGTGCAACAAAAAAAATGTCATATTTCGGAAAAAATGTCCGTAAGCATTAATCGATCTGCATCGGCAGGTATTCTTTCCTGATGAATATTGCGCCGTATAAACAGCTCTTGGTTATGGCTGTAATATTTCTGCTTATCCGTTGGATACTTGTATTTTTCTTTCATATTTTTTCCTTATTACTCAAAAAAATTACCTTTGCGACATACTCATATCTATAACAATAAAATTTAAAATGGGAAAAGTACTCATTATAGGAGCAGGTGGTGTAGGGACAGTTGTCGCACACAAAATTGCATCCCTCACCACTGTATTTACCGATATTATGCTTGCCAGCCGCACTAAATCGAAGTGTGACGCTATTGCTGACAAAATAGGAGGAGGGAGGATTAAGACGGCGCAGGTTGATGCTGATAATGTGCCGGAGCTGGTAAAGCTGTTGAAATCATTTAAGCCTGACCTTGTGGTGAATGTAGCTCTTCCTTATCAGGACCTGCATATTATGGATGCCTGTCTTGAGGCTGGCGTCAACTACCTTGATACAGCCAATTATGAGCCACCTGAAGAGGCTCATTTTGAGTACAGCTGGCAGTGGGCTTATCACGACCGTTTTGAGAAAGCCGGTCTGACAGCAATACTGGGTTGCGGTTTTGACCCGGGGGTAACAAGCATCTATACTGCCTATGCTGCAAAACATCACTTTGATGAGATGCATTTCCTTGACATAGTTGATTGTAACGCAGGAGACCATGGTAAGGCTTTTGCCACAAACTTTAACCCGGAGATAAATATACGTGAGGTAACACAGAAAGGAAAATATTATGAGAATGGTCAATGGGTTATAACTGAGCCACACCAGATTCATAAACCTCTTAACTATCCTGGCATTGGACCTAAGGAGTCATATGTGATATATCATGAAGAGCTGGAGTCGCTTGTTAAGAACTTCCCAACAATAAAAAGGGCACGTTTCTGGATGACATTCGGTCAGGAGTATCTTACTCATCTCAGGGTGATACAAAATATTGGGATGGCACGCATCGACCCGGTATTATATGAGGGCAAAGAGATCATCCCGATACAGTTTCTTAAGGCTGTACTGCCTAATCCTGGTGATCTGGGTGAGAACTATACCGGATGGACATCAATAGGATGCCGCATCAAAGGGATATATAATGGCAATGAACGATCATATTATATCTGGAATAACTGTAGTCATGAGGCTGCATACAAGGAGACAGGCACCCAGGCCGTAAGCTATACTACCGGTGTGCCGGCTGCCATAGGAGCCATGATGTTTATGAAGGCGCTGTGGAAACGACCGGGTGTGTGGAATGTTGAACAGTTTGATCCGGATCCGTTTATGGATGAACTGAACAGGTTAGGACTGCCATGGAATGAGAAATTTGATATTGACCTTGAACTTTAGGATTTGCAATGATTGATTATAAAAAGGTTCCGTCGCCTTGTTATGTTATAGAAGAAGAACGTCTCAGGAAAAACCTGGCACTGATAAAGCATGTTGCTGACGCGTCAGGAGCGGAGATCATCATGGCCTTCAAAGCCTTCTCAATGTGGTCAGTCTTTCCTGTAGTCAGGGAATATGTTACCGGAGCTGCTGCCAGCTCTATACACGAGGCCAGGCTATGTTATGAGGAGATGAGGTCTCCGGCACACACTTATTCACCGGCATACCGCAGTGAAGAGTTTGGCACTATCCTGCGCTACAGCTCTCACGTAACCTTTAATACCCTTGCACAACTCAGAAAGTTTCTGCCTGTGATGCAAAAGGAAGCCCCCGGCGTATCACCAGGGCTGAGGATAAACCCGGAATATTCAGAGATAGCTCATGGTATTTACAACCCCTGTGCCCCCGGATCACGACTGGGTGTCACTGCTGCTGAGTTAAATGATGGATTGCCTGATGGTGTTGAGGGATTGCATTTTCATGTCCTGTTTGAATCTGATTCATATACCCTTGAAAAAGTCCTTGAGGTGGTGGAGAAAAAATTCGGACACCTCTTTAAGGATATTAAATGGCTGAATATGGGCGGCGGACATTTAATGACCCGAAAAGACTATGATACTGATCATCTTATAGATGTGCTGAAACGATTCAGGGAAAAACATAACATACACCTTATTCTTGAGCCCGGAAGTGCTTTTGCCTGGGAAACAGGTGAACTGGTGGCTACCGTAGAAGATATTGTTGAACGTGACAATATCAGAACAGCCATACTGGATGTGTCATTCACTGCTCACATGCCCGATTGCCTTGAGATGCCATACAAACCTGTGATACTGGGTGCATTTGAACCTCTCAATGGTAAACCAACATACCGGATGGGAGGTAATTCATGTCTCTCAGGTGATGTCATGGGTGAATGGTCATTCCACAGGGAGCTCCATCCAGGTGACCGCCTGGTATTCTGGGATATGATACACTATACCATGGTTAAGACAACAACCTTTAATGGTGTCCCTCACCCTTCAATAGGCATTTGGAATACGGAAGGAGAGTTCCGTCTGATAAGGGAATTCGGATATGATGATTATAAAAACAGGCTCTCATAGTAACCTTTCTGGTGCCCTGGCAGGTTAGTCAGAGACATCGTCATAACTGGCCGTTTATCCGGCCTCCAAGTCACGGTCTCTGTATTGTAATATCTGATACAAATACCCCTTTTGTATCAAACACTGCCTGTGCTATCTGTGCAGCTACATCTGCCGGATCCATAAAGGAAGTAATGTCTCTGGGGTCACCATCGTAAAAAGGTGTCTTCATCCCACCGGGGTATACTGCAACAACTTTGTGACCAGTTCCTTTCAGCTCATCACGCAGTGCCTCAGTGAACCCTCTGGCACCCCACTTGGCTGCACAGTAAAGCGTCTGCCCTCCTCTGCCAAGTAATGCTGACGTTGACATTATATTGACTATGGTAACAGTCCTGGATAAAGATGACAATCCAATAATTGCAGAGGTAAGTAATATCAGACCTGAGAAATTGGAACCTATTACCTCTTCAACGACAGGAGACCTGTTTTCTGATACCCCCCTGAAAAATCCCTTTCCGGCATTGTTGAACAGATATTCGACATAGTACCCGCTGTTATCAATCATGGATGCCAGA
Organism: Bacteroidota bacterium; assembly: GCA_003245695.1. Classification (GTDB taxonomy): domain Bacteria; phylum Bacteroidota; class Bacteroidia; order Bacteroidales; family VadinHA17; genus SR-FBR-E99. Next base: position 7,028 of record QKCK01000299.1, read on the forward strand.
TTGTCAATATCATTCTGGTTTGAAATATCGCATTTGAACGCTATGAGGTCTGTCCCATCAGCCATGTGAGAAAACTCTTCTGCTGTCTGATTCAGCTTTTCAATATCCCTGCCCAGGATCATTACATTTTTGTTCAGATTCATTACCTGACGGGCAAGCTCTTTTCCAAGTCCGCTACCTCCTCCCGAGATAATCACTATACCTTTTCTTTCAGAGATGTTTTTCATTCTGTAAAGGTAACACTTAATTCAGATGATTTTAGCCCATAACTTCGATGCAGTTGCCAAATGCAATATCTGCTCCAGATATTGCATAATTCCGGACATGTTTTATGTAAAAAATGAATGATATATCGAAAACATATCAAAAAAATGATAAAAATCATTCACAGGTATTAAAAAGCAAAAAAAATTTAATATTTTTGCGCAAGAAGATTGAAGAATGATCAAAACGCTTGTGATATTATCAAGGTTTACATCAACCAGGTCAACATGACTGGCTGAGGATGGTAGTGCTTATGATTAGAAAAGATAGCCGTTCTCAATGATAAATAGGGAACGGCTTTTTTATGTAAAAAAAATATAGAAGATGCAACAGAGTATTAGGACTGACAGACCCGGAAAACAAGGACTTTATAATCCGGGTTTTGAGCATGACAACTGTGGAATTGGTTTTGTAGCTCATATCAGCGGAGAGAAGTCGTATTCAATAATCAGTCAGGGGCTTGATATTTTAAGGAATATGACTCATCGTGGAGCAGAGGGAGCAGACAGCAAGAGTGGTGACGGTGCAGGAATTTTGATACAGATTCCAAGAGACTTTTATCTTATTCAGGGTTTTTCCCTTCCGGCAGAGGGTAAATATGGTACGGGCCTTCTCTTTCTTCCACAACTTGAGAGTGAGGCAGATCAATGCACAAAAATGTTGGTTGATATTGCAGCAGAGGAGGGGTTGACTCTTATAGGTTTTCGTGAGGTGCCCCGCGATAATAGTGTTATTGGTGAAATTGCTAAGAGCACTGAGCCCTATATGCGACAGGTGTTTTTTACCTCTGATTCTGGCAATGATGATCTTGAGCGAATGCTCTATATAACCAGGAAGCGTACCGAGAAGCTGGTCCGTGAATCTGCTATGAAACAAAAACATTTCTTTTATATACCAAGTCTCTCAACAAAAGTTCTTGTATATAAAGGCATGCTCACCTCCATGCAGCTTGGTGAATACTTTTCTGATCTCGCTGACAGTCGTATGCAGAGCGCAATAGCCCTGGTGCACTCACGTTTCAGTACCAACACCTTTCCAAGCTGGGATCTGGCACAGCCATTCCGTCTTCTTGGTCATAATGGAGAGATAAATACCATAAGAGGTAACAGAATGTGGATGGAAGCCCGTGAATCGATTCTGAAATCAGATAAGCTAGGAGACCTCTCACGCATTTATCCTGTTATTGAACCTGATAAGAGTGACTCGGCCTCTCTGGATAATGTCCTGGAGTTTCTGGTAATGGCTGGCAAGAGTCTTCCCTATGCAATGGCAACACTTATCCCGGAGTCAGTAAACTCAAAGAATCCTATTCCACCTGAACTGAGGGCATTTTATCATTACCACTCCACAATGATGGAGCCATGGGATGGCCCGGCATCGCTTATCTTCTCTGACGGGAGGTATATAGGGGGTATGCTCGACAGAAATGGTCTGCGTCCATCACGATACTTTATTACATCCAACAACCTTGTTGTCCTTGCTTCTGAAGCAGGTGTAATGTCTTTTCCCCCTTCTGAGATAATTGAAAAGGGGAGGCTGAAGCCAGGTAAGATGATGCTCATTGATACCAGGGAGGGCAGGATTTATCGCGATCGTGAGCTTAAAGCCAAATTGGCAGGCGAGTTTCCGTACGGTGAATGGATTAGTCAGAACATGGTTAACCTCGAAGAGATAGAGAGAGGGCATATTGAGACACCGGAGCTGGGTGCGGAGTATGATAAATACATTACAGCATTTAATTATTCGGCTGAAGACATACAGAAGATAATACGTGAGATGGCCGCCTCAGGTAAGGAGCCAATAAGCTCAATGGGTAATGACTCACCCCTGGCTATTCTCTCTCCCAAGCCTTACAGGCTATTCAATTACTTTAAACAACTCTTTGCACAAGTCACCAATCCACCTATTGACCCTATCAGGGAGGAACTGGTGATGACACTGTCAGGCTACCTCGGCTCGCTTCAGAAAAACCTGCTTGACGAGAGCCCCGACCATGTCAAAATGGTCAGATTCAAGAAGCCTGTAGTCTCCAACACATACTTTCAGGTTGTCAAAAACCTCCGTTACAAGGGTTTCTCAGAGTCAACGCTATTAATGCATTTTGATCCATCTAAGGGAGGCGAGGGGCTAAAGGAAGCTTTGGAAAAGCTTTGTGATGATGCAGAGAGAGCCGTAGATGAAGGTAAAAACTATATTATCCTTACTGACAGGGGAATAGACAAGTCTAATGCTCCTATACCTTCTTTAATGGCAGTATCCGCTGTGCACCATTTTCTTATTCAGAAACGTAAAAGAATGCAGATTGATATTGTGGTGGAGACGGCTGAACCACGCGAGGTGATGCATTTTGCACTGCTCTTCGGTTACGGTGCCAGCATGGTTAATCCATATATGGCCTTTGCCATTATTGACAGACTGGTAAAGGATAAAGCCATACAACTCGATTATCAGAAGGCTGAAGCTAATTATATCAACGCTATAAATAAAGGTATTCTTAAAGTGATGTCAAAGATGGGCATCAGTACACTTAGAAGCTACCGCTCCTCACAGATATTTGAAGCGGTAGGAATAGACTCCAGTGTGGTAGACAGATATTTTACAGGCACAGTATCACGTATCGGGGGCCTGGATATGAATGGTATAGCACGTGAAACACTTATGCCATACCAGCAGGCTTTTGCTGATGAAAACAATAAGCCATTACTTACAGAAGGAGTATACTCTTTCCGTAAACACGGGGAGAAACATGCCTGGAACCCTGAGACTATTTCATTACTTCAGTGGAGCACACGTACCGGTGATATGAATATCTTCAGAGAATATGTCTCAAAGGCTGATGCAGATACCTCTCAGCCTTTGTTCCTGAGGGGACTGTTGAAGACAAAAAGCAATCCTATACCTGTTGAAGAGGTTGAACCAGCTGAAGAGATAATGAAACGTTTTGTGACTGGTGCAATGTCATTCGGATCAATAAGCAAGGAGGCTCATGAATGTATGGCCATTGCCATGAACCGTATCGGAGGACGTAGCAACACCGGAGAAGGAGGAGAGGACCCGCAGCGTTTTAAACCCCTTCCAGATGGTACAAGCCTTCGCAGCAAAATAAAACAGGTAGCCAGTGGCCGCTTTGGCGTTACTACAGAATACCTTGTGAGTGCTGATGAGATACAGATAAAGGTTGCCCAGGGTGCTAAACCCGGCGAAGGAGGACAGCTGCCAGGTCATAAGGTTGATAAGATCATTGCAAAGACGCGCTATTCAATACCTGGTATAACACTGATATCACCCCCGCCTCATCACGATATATACTCAATTGAGGATCTCTCACAGCTCATCTTTGACCTTAAGAATGTTAACCCTGAAGCCAGGATAAGTGTTAAACTTGTGTCAGAGACCGGTGTCGGAACTATTGCCGCCGGGGTGACAAAAGCCGGTGCTGACCTGATAACAATATCAGGATATGATGGTGGTACAGGTGCCTCTCCTTCATCGTCAATACGACATGCAGGTCTGCCTCTTGAAATAGGTCTGGCAGAGGCACAACAGACACTTGTCATTAACAATCTCAGGGGTAAAATAAAACTGCAGGCCGACGGCCAGCTTAAAACCGGGAGAGATATAGTTATTGCAGCATTACTTGGAGCTGATGAGTTTGGATTTGCTACAAGTGCATTGATAGTGCTCGGTTGTGTTATGATGCGGAAATGTCATCTTAACACATGCCCTGTAGGTGTTGCCACACAGAATGAAGAGTTGCGGAAACGATTCATGGGTAAGGCTGATTATCTGGTTAATTTCTTTCGTTTTATCGCTGAGGATGTGAGATTACATCTTGCGGAGATGGGATTCAGGAAAATGGACGAAATCATTGGCCGTGCTGAGCTCCTTGAACAGAATACAGCATCAGAGAACTGGAAGACATCATACCTTGATCTCGGAGCGATATTGCAGAAGCCTGAGTCATCTGTTTCTGGAGACATTCACTTCAGGAGGAATGAGAACAATGCAACGGTCAATGTACTTGACCACCATCTGATATATGAGGCAGATCAGGCCCTGGCCAAGGCTGAACCAGTACTTATTGAGGGAGAGATAAAAAACACTGATCGTGCTACAGGAGCTATGCTCTCCGGAGTGGTTACATCAAGGTATGGAGCAGCCGGACTGCCTGACGGAACAATAATGTGCCGTTTTACAGGTTCTGCCGGCCAGAGCTTCGGGGCATTCATTGTTCCGGGGGTAGTGCTCTTTCTGAAAGGTGAATCAAACGATTATCTTGGTAAAGGTCTCTCAGGCGGCAGAATCGTTGTTGTACCACCTGACGAATCTAAATTTGAGGCCGACAAAAACATTATAATAGGTAATACAGTTCTTTATGGCGCTACCAGCGGAGAAGTCTTCATCAGAGGAGTGGCAGGCGAGCGTTTTGCTGTACGTAACAGTGGCGCTGTGGCTGTTGTTGAGGGAGTGGGAAACCACTGCTGCGAATATATGACCGGAGGCCGGGTTGTGGTCCTCGGAAAAACAGGAAGCAATTTTGCAGCCGGGATGAGTGGCGGAGTAGCTTATGTATTCAATGAAGATGGTGACTTCGACTATTACTGTAATATGGGAATGGTTGAACTGTCACTGGTAGAGGATATGAGCGATATAAATGAACTTATAACGCTGATACGCCGTCATCACCAGCTGACCGGTAGTGTGAAGGCCAGGATGATACTCGACGATAGGGAGAAATACCTGCCTATGTTTATCAAGGTGATACCATATGACTATAAGATGGTACTGGAGGAGCAGAAGCTGGAAGAGCTTAAGCGCAAACGTGCCGACGTGGAAATGGATGTGGAGATGGATTCAGGGAACTGAGTTATTTAACAATGACCTTTTGAAAAAAGAAAATAAGATAAGATGGGCGATATAACAGGATTTTTAAAGATCAGAAGAAAAGAGGCAGGTAACAGGCCGATCCAGGAACGGATATGTGATTATAGTGAAGTTGAACAGATACTCAACAGTGAAGACAGGATGCTTCAGGCATCGAGGTGTATGGATTGCGGTGTCCCTTTCTGTCACTGGAGCTGTCCGGTTGATAATCTGATACCTGAATGGAATGATCTGCTATACAGGGGTGATTGGAAGGAGGCATACAACAGGCTTTCTGCAACCAATAATTTTCCTGAATTCACCGGCCGCATATGTCCGGCATTATGTGAACATGGATGTGTGCTGAATATAAGAAATGAACCTGTCACCATACGTGAGAATGAAGTGGCAATTGTAGAAAGAGCCTTTACCGAAGGTTATATCAGGCCTGTCACTCCGTCAAGACGTACCGGGAGAAAGGTGGCAGTGGTGGGGAGTGGACCTGCAGGAATGGCTGCTGCTGATATTCTTAATAAGTCAGGTCACGAGGTGACCCTCTTTGAGAAAGATATAAAGGCAGGAGGGTTATTGCGATATGGTATTCCTGATTTTAAACTCAGTAAAGCAATAATAGACCGGCGATTGGATCTGATGATAGCAGAAGGATTGACGGTGAAGACCGGTATAGAGGTGGGAAAGGATATAAAAGCAAAAGAGCTGCTCTCCGGTTTTGATGCCGTATGCCTTACTGTAGGGGCAGGCCAGCCGCGTGATATTTCGGTTGAAGGACGCAGCCTCGCAGGTATATATTTTGCCCTTGACTTCCTTGGAGGCCAGAACAGATCGTATTCAGGTGAATCAATTGACGAGGGAGAAGTAATCACTGCAAGAGGGAAAAAAGTGCTTGTTATAGGAGGAGGTGATACCGGATCAGATTGTGTGGGTACCTCCATGCGTCATAAGGCTGAACAGGTGACACAGATTGAGATTATGCCCAAACCACCAGTTGACCGCAGAGTTGATAACCCCTGGCCATATTACGCTAAGGTTTTAAAGACTTCTACGTCACATGAGGAGGGGTGCAACAGATACTGGAGCCTCTCAACAGTGAGATTTGTTGGCAATGATGGTCATGTTACCGGAGTGGAGGTAGAAGAGGTGGAATGGATATCTGATATGGGTAAGACAGTGATGAAGGTCATACCTGGTACCCGACGTATTATTGAGGCTGATATGGTTCTTCTGGCTATGGGTTTTATTCACCCGGTACTCGATGGCTTAATATCTGACCTTGATATACAACTTGACGGAAGGAAGAATGTTATGGTAGGTGATGACTTTCATACCAGCATCCCTGGTGTCTTTGCTGCCGGTGATACCGTCAGCGGGGCAACTCTTGTGGTAAGGGCTATTGCCTCCGGACGCGGAGTTGCAGAAGCTATAAATCAATACCTCAGCAAAAACTGTAATGAATGAAAGAGAATATCACCAATATTGATTATATAAGAGGTTTCTACACTTCACTGCCGGCCAGGAATGAATATTCAACACGTATTACGGGAAGGGCACTGACACTGAGTGAGAAGATACTTTATTCTCACCTTTATGATATGTCATTAGCTGAAGATTATAAGCGTGGCACTGACTATGTGAATTTCTTTCCGGACCGTGTAGCTATGCAGGATGCCACTGCACAGATGGCATTGCTTCAGTTTATGAATTCGGGACGCTCACGAACAGCAGTCGACGCTTCTGTCCATTGTGATCACCTTATCATTGCAGAAAAAGATTCTGCCACTGACCTTTCACAGGCCTTTCATTATAACAGTGAGGTATATGAATTCCTCAGTTCGGTATCAGCCAGATATGGCATCACATACTGGAAGCCTGGATCAGGTATTATTCATCAGGTTGTACTTGAGAATTATGCTTTCCCCGGTGGGATGATGATAGGCACAGACTCTCATACCCCTAATGCCGGGGGATTGGGAATGTTGGCTATTGGCGTCGGTGGTGCCGATGCCGTGGATGTAATGGCCGGTATGGAGTGGGAGCTGAAGATGCCACGCCTGATAGGCGTCAGGCTAACCGGCAGACTATCAGGCTGGACCTCACCAAAAGATGTGATATTAAAGCTTGCCGGTGAGCTTACAGTAAAAGGCGCAACAAATGCCATCATTGAATACTTTGGCGATGGTGTATCATCAATACCTGCAACAGGAAAGGCAACCATATGTAATATGGGTGCTGAGGTGGGAGCAACAACCTCAGTGTTTCCATATGATGCCAGAACTGCTGAATATCTTATTGCTACAGGAAGAGCTGAGATAGCTGAGATGGCAGATAAAATAGCCGTTTGCCTACGGGCTGACCAGGAAGTGCTATTGAACCCTGAGAGGTTTTATGATGTGATTATAGATATTGATCTTTCATCACTGGAACCTCATATAAACGGACCTTTTACTCCTGATGCTGCCTGGCCCATTTCACGATTTGTCTCAGCAGTAAAAGAGAACGGCTATCCTCAGAAGGTGGAGGCAGGGCTTATTGGTTCATGTACTAACTCTTCATATGAGGATCTGTCACGCGCCGCTTCAATAGCCCGACAGGTACGAGAAAAGGGAATAGAGGTAAAAGGGTCGGTAATAGTAAACCCGGGATCAGAGAAAGTGCGCTCTACAACGGAACGCGACAGGATACTTGACGACTTTAAAAAAATAGGAGGGGTAATAATGGCAAGTGCCTGTGGCCCTTGTATCGGACAATGGAGACGACAGGGGTCTGAAGCCGGTCTGCCAAACTCTATTGTGACATCATTTAATCGTAATTTTGCAGGCCGGAATGACGGTAACCCAAATACCCATGCATTTGTGGCTTCTCCTGAGATAACAATGGCACTTGCCGTTGCAGGTGACCTCTGTTTCAATCCTATCACAGATACACTTGCGGGAAAGGATGGCAGAGAGTTTAAGCTGGAACCACCCTCCGGTAATGAGTTACCTGCAGACGGTTTTGATGATGCTTCAGGTGGCTTCATTCTTCCTGAGTCAGACGGATCGTCTGTTGTTGTCATTGTTAATCCGGAGTCTGAACGGCTCAAGCTGCTGGAGCCGTTTGATGCCTGGGACGGAAAGGATATGATACGTCTTCCTTTGCTTTTAAAAGTCAAAGGCAAGTGCACTACTGATCATATCTCCATGGCAGGGCCATGGCTAAGATATCGTGGTCATCTCGGTAAGATATCTGATAACCTCCTCATGGGTGCTGCCAATGCTTTTAACGGCAGGGTGAACTGTGCCTATGATGTTCTTGGCGGTGTCTATGATACCGTATCGGCAGTTGCAAAGCATTATAAACAGAACAATATATCCTCCGTGGTGGTTGCAGAGGATAACTACGGTGAAGGGTCATCACGTGAGCATGCTGCTATGGAGCCGCGCTTCCTGAATGTAAAGGTTATACTTGCCAGGTCATTTGCAAGGATACATGAGACCAACCTTAAAAAGCAGGGTATGCTTGCTCTTACATTTAAAGATGCCGGTGACTATGACAAAATCATGGAAGATGACAGAATCTCGGTTACAGGGCTGGATGCCTTCATGCCAGGCCAAAACCTTGTTGTCACCCTTCATCACTCCAACGGAACAGATTATGCCTTTGAGGCGAAACATACCTTCAATGAGCAGCAGATACATTGGTTCAAGGCAGGTTCGGCCCTGAATTCAATCCGATAGTCAATCATAACATCTGAAACAGCCTAACCTAAACACAATGAATGCGAGAATAGAGAAAAGGGATAATAGCCTGCTGGTGCCTGAGAATCCCGTAATACCGTTTATTGAAGGAGATGGGATCGGAAAGGAGATAACTCCGGCTGTAAGAGAAATAATAGATGCAGCTGTTAGGAAAGCATATGAAGGCAGGAGAGCGATAGAATGGCGTGAGGTGCTGGCTGGGGAGAAGGCCTGGCGTGAGACCGGTTCGTGGCTTCCTGATGAGACTATGACACTGTTAAGGGAGAATCTGGTTGCTATCAAAGGACCACTTACCACACCAGTAGGAGAGGGAATACGCTCTCTGAATGTTACACTAAGGCAGACACTTGATCTTTATGCCTGTCAGCGCCCTGTAAGATGGTTCAGGGGAGTGCCGTCGCCGGTTCTCCATCCGGAAAGGGTAAATATGTGCATATTCAGAGAGAATACCGAGGATATCTACGCGGGCATTGAATGGATGAGCGGAAGTGATGAGGCAAAAAAATTCTACAGGTTTCTCTCAGAGGAGATGGGAGTCAGTAAGGTGCGCTTTCCAGATACATCAGCCTTCGGCGTCAAGCCTGTTTCTGTGGAAGGGACTGAAAGAATAGTAAGGGCAGCAATAAGTTATGCCCTGGATATGGGTATGCCATCGGTGACGATAGTACATAAAGGAAACATAATGAAGTATACCGAAGGCGGATTCAAGAAATGGGGATATGCTCTTGCTGAACGTGAATTTGGTGATAAGGTTTTTACTTTCAGCAGGTATGAGTCACTAAGGAAAGAACATGGCGAACAAGTTGCTGCAGGAGCCCTCAGTGAAGCCAGATCTGCAGGAAAGCTCATAATAAAGGATATAATAACTGATGCCTTCCTTCAGAATTCTTTGCTTAAACCTGAGGATTATTCTGTCATTGTGACACTTAACCTAAACGGCGATTATATCTCTGACCAGCTGGCAGCTATGGTAGGTGGTATAGGTATATCTCCGGGTGCCAATATCAATTATGTCACCGGCCATGCCATCTTTGAAGCTACACACGGTACAGCTCCTGACATGGCAGGAAAAGGGATTGCAAACCCATGTTCACTGCTGCTGTCGGCTGTCATGATGCTTGAATATCTGGGATGGACCAAACCGGCTACAATGATAACGGAGTCACTTGAGATGGTATTTACTCAGGGGTATGCTACCCCCGATCTGGCCAATATGGTTACCGGCGGAAAGGCATTAACAACTAATGAGTTCGCACAGCGTCTGATAACGATGCTTTGATAATAAACAACGATTGACTTTATACTGTAAAGCTCTTCTAACGATTGAAGCATGGTCACTGATAAGATGAATACAGGAAAGAAAATGATAAAGAAACTCTCTGAATCAATCAAGGAGACAACGATAATTGAGAAGGAGCTCTTTACAAAATACAATGTGAAACGTGGTCTTCGCAATGAAGACCATACAGGCGTTCTTGTGGGTCTGACAAACATCGGTGATGTTGTAGGTTATGAGCGGATGACTGACGGCACCCTGAAAGCCATACCCGGAAGATTGATATACAGAGGTATAGATGTAAAGAGTATGGTAGAGATGATTGAGCAGGAGGAGAGGTTCGGATTCGAAGAGGTAGCCTTTCTGCTGCTTTCTGGCAACCTGCCTGACAAGACTGAACTTGAAGCCTTCTCAAAGCTTCTTAACGGACTATGTGCTTTAAGCCAGGATGAAAAAATGAATATTCTCTTTCTGCGCGGGACTGATATAATGAATATCCTTGCCCGACAGGTTTTGGTGATGCATACTTTTGATGACCACGCTGACGACAACTCGTGTGAGAACCTGGTGCGTCAGTCACTGAGCCTTATTGCCAGATTTCCGACAATAGTGGCATATGCCTATCATGTAATGATGCATAACCTTCAATACAAATCACTGCATATACGTCATCCCCAGAGGGGTCTTTCACTGGCTGAGAACTTTCTTTATCTGCTCAAGGGGAAGAATTATACTGAGCTTGATGCCAGAATACTTGATCTTGCTCTTATACTTCATGCAGAACATGGCGGAGGAAATAACTCTACTTTTACTACCCGGGTGACTGCCTCAACAGGAACAGATACCTACTCATCAATCTCAGCGGCTATCGGGTCACTTAAGGGACCACTGCACGGAGGAGCAAACCTGAAGGTGATAGATATGTTTAATCATCTGAAAGATAACATCAGCAACTGGAACAGCGATGCTGAGATATCAGACTATCTGATGCGTATACTTGAGAAGAAAGCTTATAACCGTAAGGGACTTATATATGGAATAGGACATGCTGTCTATACAGTATCTGACCCCAGGGCTGAGCTGCTGAAGAATATGGCACGCAAACTGGCAGAAGAGAAGAGACGCGAGGAGGAGTTTTCTTTTCTTGAAAAACTGGAGGAAAAGAGCATAGAGACATTTATGAATTTCAAGGGTAACAAGGTAAAAAAGACTGTCTGTGCCAATGTGGATTTTTATTCTGGTTTTGTCTATGAGATGATAGGTCTTCCGCAGGAGATATATACACCCTTGTTTGCCATGTCAAGAATAACCGGATGGTGCGCCCACCGTATTGAGGAACTGAACTTTGAAAGCCGTAGAATTATACGACCGGCATATAAGAACGTTGCCCCTGAGAAAAAGTATATACAACTCAGCCAGCGATAACAGGAAGACGGCAGATTATTAAAAAGACAGAGTTATGTCAGATAATGATCTAATTATCTCTTGTCTGACCATTTCCTCTTACAATCCACTTATAGCTGCATAACTCTGCCAGTCCCATAGGCCCGCGGGCATGAAGTTTCTGAGTGCTGATCCCAATCTCAGCCCCCATTCCAAACTGACCACCATCAGTGAATGCCGTTGAGGTGTTTACATATACAACAGCCGAGTCAACCTCGTTGAGAAACTTCTCAATACTCTTCTTCTCAGCACTCAGAATTGCCTCAGAATGTTTTGAGCTGTATCTGTGGATATGCTCAATGGCTTCATCAAGTGAATCCACTGTTTTGAGTGCCATCTTCATTGACAGGAATTCGGTGCCGAACGATTCACTTGTGGCATCCTGCAGACATTTTTCAGGATAACTGCCCTCAAGTACTGAACGTGAATCACTATCAGCATATATTATTACCTCTTTCTCTGCCAGTGGTTTTAATATCTCAGGGAGCTGCGGCAGAAGAGTCCTGTGCACCAGGAGACAGTCAAGGGCATTACATACACTTACCCTCCTTGTCTTGGCATTACAGATCACCTGTGCTGCCTTTTGGATATCGGCTGACTGGTCAAGATAGGTATGCACTATCCCGGCACCTGTCTCAATAACAGGTATCATTGAGTTGGCTGCCACATAATCTATCAGCTGCCTGCTGCCACGCGGAATGATGACATCAATATAACCCCGTGCTGATAGCATCTCAGCAGTCGACTCCCTGTCAGAGGGCAGTAACTCGCAGGTATAAGGATTAATTGAAAAGTCATTAAGTACCTTCTTTATCACCTTAACTATAGCTTCATTTGACTCCCTGGCATCAGATCCACCTTTGAGGATACAGGCATTCCCTGACTTAAGACAGAGAGAGAAGACATCAAGAGTAACATTCGGACGGGCTTCATAAATAATACCTACAACACCCAGTGGTACAGATATCCTGGAGATGTTAAGCCCGTTTGACATGATACGTTCATCACTTACCCTGCCCAACGGCGACGGTTGCCTGGCTACATTTATTATGTCAGAAGCAATAGCCTTCAGACGATCAGATGTGAGCATCAGCCTGTCATATCTGGGATCACTCTTATCCATCCTTTCAAGATCCTTCCTGTTGGCGTCCAGAATGAATGAGCTCTGCTCCATAACTTCATTGGAGAGAGAGTGCAGGAAATCATAGATTCTCTCTCCCCTGATCAACCCCGCATCACGACCTGCTTTTGCAACATTTTCAAAAACTGTCCTGTAGTCCATATTCTCCGTCATTTATTAGTCATCATTTCTGATGTATAAATAATCATAATGTATCACCGGCTTTGAGTGATGAATGCCTATCTTCTTCTCAACAGTATCTGATCCGTACCTGCTTTTGCCAAGGCCTATGAACTTCCCCTTATGGTTCATTATTTTTACAATATCACCCTTGAGAAAAGAACCTATCACCGATACAATTCCTACTGGCAATAGACTTGTGGCTTTCTCTGAGGTGAGAGAAGCAGCAGCCCCTTCGTTTATGTGTATCTCACCTTTTGAGAAATATGCTGAGTGAGAGAGCCACTTCTTTCCCTGTGATGTCTTTGTCCCAGGCTTGAAGTATGTCTGCATGATGCCCGATTTACCCTTTACAATATCAGGCAGGATATTGTCGCGTTTTCCGTTAACCAGATGAACAGGTATGCCTGCCGCAGCAACCTTGCGTGCCATGGTGAATTTGGTGACCATCCCGCCACGTCCAAAACTCGATCTTGTAGGTGCTATACACTTTGATACTATTGCCGAATTCTGATCTATTACAGGTATCACCCTCGATGCAGGATCAGAAGGATCACCATCATAAATGCCATCCACATTACTCATTATTATCATCGCATCTGATTTCATCATAAGCGACAGCTGACTAGCAAGTTCATCATTATCAGTAAACATCAGCTCTGTTACCGATACCACATCATTCTCATTTATTATGGGAACGATATCGTGCTCCAGCAATACCTCAAGGCTGTTTCTTGTATTTAAATAATGCCTTCTGTCACTGAAGTCCTCCTTGGTAACAAGAATCTGAGAACAAAGCATATCATGCCTGTTAAAATACGATGAATAAATATTCATTAATTTAACCTGACCAACTGAGGCAAAAAGTTGCCTGCATGATACAGGATCTGCATTCCTCCGGCATGTAACATACTGTCTTCCAGAAGCCACAGCTCCGGAAGAAACCAGTATTACACGGATTCCCATACGTTTCAGATCAGCAATCTGATCAACGATCTTCTCAATACGCGGCTCATCCAGCACCCCTTCCTGACGTGTCAACACATTTGAGCCAATCTTAATTGTTATAGTATTATACATTGTTTATGAAAAAAAATACAAAAATATCTATTTTCAGATAATCTCAAAAGAAATGAAGGATTTTTTATGACAAAAATCAGTAAAGTTTCCTGAAGCTGGGTTATCTCAAACCCATCAATGGTAGAATATCATCATTAAATGAGCTTTTGCGCCGGATGAACAAAAAAGCTCCGGTAGAAATCACCGGAGCTTTTGCAGAATGACTACTGCTATTTATTTTGACGATTCATTGAGGAAACGATCAAGACCTTTTACCACATGGCTGACAACCTTATCGCAGAAACGGTTATCCATTAACAGCATCTCATCCTCCGGGTTTGACATAAATGCTACCTCAAGGAGTACATTTATAAACTCTGTAGGGCTGTTAAGTGTGAAGTTGAAGGAGCCTACATTGCCACCTTCAGAAAGGCCGCATTTTCGCAACTCATCATACATAATAACTGAAAGCGGCCTGAAACCAATATATTTATAATATGTGCTTGTCCCTCGTGTTGCCAGCGGATTACTGTTACCCACTGAATTATTATGGATGCTTATAAGTATATCGGGGTTCCGGGGAACCAACGCTTTCCATCTGTCAATATTATAGATTGTAGTATCGGAATCACGTGTAAGTATAACTTTAACACCCTTTTTCTCAAGAGCACTTTTGAGTTTAAGGGCAAGCATCAGATTCACATCCTTCTCCTTAATGCCGGTGGAGCTTATGGCACCATCACTGGTGCCACCATGGCCGGCATCAATTGCAACAGTAAGTTCTGAGAGTTTCAGAGACTCAGGCTGATGCTTTACCTTTACTACCATAGTATTATTTTCGTATGAGATCGAATAACCCCACGGTTGATGATGGTTAAGCTCGATTGTCACACGTAGAATATCTGTACTTATCTGGTGATAATATATATTCTTTATCTCCTTTACGGAACTCATCTGGGTAATCCAGTTTGTATTTGAGGCAACACCATATATGTCTACCTCTATTCTTGCGGGGTCTGTTTCAAGAGATGAGGTATATGGCAGCTTCTCAGGTAATGGGATACGGAGATAGTCAGATTCATCATCTCCTTTAACACTGAAGCTGCCTGTAAGCATTGGCGTGGCAGGATAAAATCCTTCAGGCATCCTGTCAATGGTTTCATAGCTTACCCATGCAATCTTGTTATCACCCAGTGAAACACGTTCCATATCGCCAACCCTGCCCGTTATCTTCAATAGTACATTCCTGTCAAGGTATCCGTATTTTGCACCTCCCAGACGGTCACTGCCCAAACCAATATATATAGGTGAGAAATCACTGTTGGTACGGGCATATCGGTTGAAATCACTACTGTTTATAGTCAGGTGAGTTTCTGATGACAGGGTATCCTTCATTCCCTCTCTGCCGGTCATTTCTGCAATAACCTTTGAGAATACAAGCGTGTCTGAGGAAGCAATATGATATTGACACTGATAGATCCCTCCGATTCCCCCGGTAATGCTGTCAGGTAGTTCAAAAAGCCGTTTCCCCATTATCTCTACCTTGTTCCCCGGCTGTGCTTTGACCCTGAAAGTGACAATATCACCTGTGACAAGCCACTGATCCTGATCAGGGATCATCTGTACAGACTCAATCTTAAACTCCCCGGTGGTTGTCAACGGCGATGGAACCAGACTCTCAACCCACATCCTCTTTACAGATCTACCGTACTGAGGATGCTCTGATACTATCTCAACCTGGTTTATCCCAGGGGAAAACTCCGGAAAAGCAGCAAAGGCACCCGAAGCAAATACCTTTATCACATTACCGTTTATGGTAAGAACACTGCCGGGGCGGGTGCAGCCATTGAAACGAAGATGCCTTCCCGGTACCTTAATCGTATCACCTGATGACCCAATCGGACGGATATAGTTTTCCTGACCAAATACTGATTGTGTGACTAATGTTAATCCAATTAACAGAATAACGACAGCCTTTATTTTATCTCTTTTCATTATCTCTCTTTTAAAATCCAAACTTAATGTTAAAACAATATGCCTTCTCTTATTAATGACAAATTAACTATTATCTGCTTTATCATAAAACTCTCATCTCATTATTAATGTAAAAAAAAGTTAAAGCTATTGACAAGTATTAGAATGTATTCTATATTTGTAGAACGTTAAACCAAAATTTGCATTGAGTATGCAACTTACAAATGCAGAAGAGCAGGTAATGAAGTACCTCTGGAAGCTTGAAAAAGCTTATCTGAAGAACCTTATTGATGAGTTCCCGGAGCCAAGGCCGGCAACTACCACCGTTGCTACATTGCTTAAGCGTATGATTGACAAGGAATTTGTTGGTTATAATCAGCATGGAAGTAACAGGGAGTATTACCCCCTGGTGAAAAAGAGCGATTATTTCGCAAGGAATCTGAATCTTATGATCAGGGACTTCTTCAATAACTCTTCCACCCAGTTTGCATCATTCTTCACGAATGAGGCAGGTCTGACACTTCAGGAGCTTGAGGAGCTCAGAAGAATAGTTGACAAAAAAATAGAGAAAAGTAAAAAATGAAAAAGCTATGGAGGTCTTTATTGTAAAAACAGTATCGTGCCTGACAGTATTGTATCTTTTTTATATACTGTTTCTGCGTATCACCAAGAGTCTGACGTTTAACCGGTATTATCTCTTATTCTCTCTCTTTTTTGCAATGCTGATACCATTTATGGTAATAGACTCTTCTTTTTTCCTTCCCATAGCTATCGACAGACTTTTCAATGTAAGCAGGGAAGCTACAGGATTGCCAGCTGTTGATGGTGCCATGCAGGAAAGTTCTTCCTGGCAGGGTATTATTCTGATTTTCTACCTTGCTGTCTCTCTTCTGCTCCTGATACGATTTCTTTCAAATATCTGGCGTATTGTTGTCCATATAAACCGCTCTTTAGTAGTTGAGGATATAGGTGCATCACTTGTACTTGTGAAGGAAAAGATACTTCCATATTCATTCATGAAATACATATTTGTCAACAGGAATGATTTTGAAGAGGGGAGGATCGAGGATGAACTCCTTCTTCATGAAAGGGTTCATTGTCAACAATACCACACTATTGATGTAATTATCATTGAGCTTTTAAAAATTGTACTGTGGTTTAATCCTCTCATCTGGCTTTTCGGCCGGTCGATACAGCTCAATCATGAGTATCTGGCTGACAACGGGGTTATTTCACAATGCAGGCTTAATGACTATCAGAACACATTGATTAACACAGTATTCCGGAACAATTCAATATATCTGGCCAGTCACTTTAAATATTCATCAGTAAAAAAACGATTATTAATGATGGAAAAGAAGAATTCTGAAAGGAAAGTTCTTCGAATAATAGTGACGATACCGTTGTTTTTATTCTTAGGACTTGTTTTTGCCAGTGCTCAGGACACGAAAAAGGAGCAGGTAAAGCAAAGTGAAACTGTAGTACCGCCACCGCCTCCCGCTGCAGAGAAAAAGGTTATTAAAGGCGATGATGGTAAGTTCTATGTAATAACCCCTGATGGGAAGAAGGTGGAGGCAGATGAGCTAAATGCACCTCCGCCACCGCCGCCGCCACCACCGGGGAGTGAAGCAGAGATGAAGAAGAAAAAGATGGAGCAGGTCAAACAGGCTGAGCTTAAGCAGATGGAGGAACAGAAAAAGCAGGCTGAGATGAAAGCCAAACAGGAGCAGCTCGAAAGGTTGGAACAGGCAAACAAGGAAGAAGAGAAGGCTAAAAAGGAAAAGCTGAAAGAGGGTAAGATGATTCCTCCGCCTCCGCCTCCTCCATCAGAAGAGGGAAAGCAGTGACGGTTTACTGCAATTGACGCTGTAGCCGGCGAATGTAAACTGACCCGGCTATAGCGTTATGGTTACCTGCGACAGAACTGAAAGCAGGAGGTCAAAACTTTAAGTATTTTATGTTGTAATATTTATTTTATGTGTTCTACTATCACACGTGGCAGGCTTAATCACACTATCCTGCTGCTTTTATTCAACCTTATTGCCTGTGCGCAGCCTTCTCATTATCTTAACTATAGCACCGGACTGACATCTATAATTGAAAAGCGACACATTTTATCAACTTC
>QKCK01000325.1 GCA_003245695.1 Bacteroidota bacterium
AGTCCAAAACCAATATCAATTCTTGTCACTCCCTCTCCCCAGTAATAATTGGTTACTTGACCTTGTGAATCAGTCTGAGATATTTTGGATATTGTCCCATTGACTAATGAGAGCTGCAGACCCAGTGACAAATAATCAGTAACAATAAAATCATAGCTAAAGTCAAGGGCGAATCCGATAGCACCACCAGTAATCTTATAATAATCAACCCTGTAGAGTTCATTTTGATAGTAAATATAACCGACAGAGGCTGCGAAGTAAAGAGTACTTCTGTCACCTATTTCTAAAAGGTGAGAAGTATATGAAGGTCCTGCGTATATAAGTGTTATATCATCAGAAGATTTACCACTGATAACTGCTCCGTTATAGATAATCCAGACATCATCTATTGACTCAGAAGCTTTATAAAGAGAAAGCTTTATACCTGCACCCTTTGTTGATGAGAAGAAATATGTTGCATCACCGCCTAAATAGAATCCTGATCTGAGATTTCTGTAATAATCAGACATCACCGTTGCTAACCCATCACCCACCTTATAGGTACGAAAGCTTGGGCCTCCTGAGACAGCAAACCTGAATCTCTTGTATACTTCATCATTCTTTGATTCCATAACGTTCTGTACAGGTTCTTCCTCTGCAACAGGAAGAGCTACAGAACGTGGTTGCTTATAATAGTTATAGAGACATGTCTTTACTCTGATAAGCTCTATCACATTTTCTTTCCCAGCTGATGTATAATAAATATTATCCTGATCAACCTTTGTTACCTTGCAGTTAATTGAATCCCTGTTTGTTGTAACAATAAGATCCTGACTATAAAGTGTTACAAAGCAGAAAACTGCAATTAGTGAAGTGACGATCTTTTTCATGAATGACTGTAAAACGTATCGCTCAAAGATATAAATTCAAACCGACAAGATATATTAGTAACGACAGTAACTGCTGGATATTTTGTAAACATTTTATACTTTTGTTCTGACGTCATTCTCTATACCGGGAAAAGTTAAGAGGTTTAACAATAAAATTATTTGCTATGTCAAAAGGAATGGACACAAAAAAAGAGGCCAAGAAGGAGCCCTCCAAATCACTGAAAGAGAAACGCAAAGAGAAAAAAGAGAAGAAGAGCTCAAAGTCATAGTTACTTGGCTCGCAGCCCGTTTGTTGTTTTCTTCAGCGTCTATGTCATTAAGAAAACAACAGAACAGAACTTAAACCTTTCGGCAAAAGAGCCGCAAAGGTTTTCTTTTTTCTACAATTATGTTGTTTTTAATAAATTTTATTATTTTTGCAGCACAATTAACGCACAATGATTTTTAACAGTTTACATCATCATCATCATTCTACTTGCTCTCAGGCGAGGAGGCGATGATATGTATATTAAAAGATAAAATCAAAAACCCGTCTGAGTAAATCAGGCGGGTTTTTTTCTCTCCTGTTTACTCAGAACAAAAAGGAGAAAAATGGACAAACTAAAGATTGCGATTCAGAAGAAAGGAAGGTTAAGTGAGCATTCATTGCAAATGCTGGAAGAGTGCGGCATTAAATTCTCAAACGGAACAGGCAAATTAAAGAATGAGTCAAAAAATTTTCCACTTGAAGTACTCTTTCTTCGTGATGATGACATCCCATATTATGTAGAGAGAAAAGTTGCAGATATCGGGATCGTGGGAGAGAATGTAGTTCTTGAACACAACAGGGAGATAACCATCCTCGAACAACTAGGCTTTGGTGGCTGCAGATTAAGTCTTGCTATTCCACGGGAAGAAAAATACAATAATTTAAACTGGTTCTCAGGAAAAAGGATTGCCACAAGCTATCCCAATATATTAAATGACTTCTTTAAGAAGAATGGCATAAACGCTGACATTGAAGTTATCAGCGGAAGTGTTGAGATTGCTCCCGGCATAGGGCTTGCAGACGGCATTTGTGATATTGTGAGCACAGGAAGCACTCTTTTATCAAACGGGCTACACGAGGTTGAAACTGTAATAAAGAGTCAGGCAGTGTTAGTCTCTTCCAAAGAGCTTTCTGATGATAAGAGGCAGATTCTTGACAGGCTGCTTTTCAGAATTTCATCTACAAAAAATGCTGCTGAGAACAAATACATTCTCCTTAATGCACCTGAAGATGCTGTTGAGGAGATATGCAATATATTACCGGGAATGAAGTCACCTACAATACTGCCATTAGCAATAAAAGGGTGGTGTAGTCTTCACTCAGTAATCAGGGAGGATGATTTCTGGAATGTTATCTCCCGGCTTAAAAAGGCAGGTGCTGAAGGTATTCTTGTGATTCCAATAGAAAAAATGATACTATGATAAATACACTAATCCTACCTGAGAGACAAAATTGGGAGTCACTCTGTGCCAGGCCGCTTCTGAAAAGGAAGGAGATAGAAAAATCAGTCAGAGCAATTCTGGATGATGTCAAAGCAAACGGAGACCCGGCGATAGAACGTTACTCTACACTATTTGACGGGGTTCATAACCTCTCTTTAGCAATCAGTGCTGAAGAGATATCGGATGCTGTAAATGAGGTTCCGGAAGAGCTAAAAAAGGCCATTGATCTGGCGAAGAACAATATAGAATTATTTCACCGGGCACAGATAAAAGAGGATGAGATAGTTGAAACAACAAAGGGTGTTCTTTGCTGGAGAAAGAGCATCCCGATTGAAAGGGCCGGTTTATACATCCCGGGAGGAAATGCCCCTTTGTTCTCAACGGTCCTCATGCTGGGTATTCCCGCTGTTATTGCAGGGTGTGATGAAATAATACTCTGCACACCTCCCGGAAAAGAAGGAAATGTAAATTCAGCAACTTTATATGCGGCATCACTTCTTGGCATAAATAAAATTTACAGGGTCGGAGGGGCACAGGCTATCGCTGCAATGGCCTACGGAACTGCAACTATCCCAAAAGCGAATAAAATTTTTGGACCAGGCAATCAGTATGTCACGATGGCTAAGGAGGTTGTGCAATCTGAGGGTACCGCTATTGATATGCCGGCCGGGCCCAGTGAGGTTATGGTTATTGCAGACAACAGTGCATATCCTGAGTTCATTGCAGCAGATCTTCTTTCCCAGGCAGAACATGGCCCTGACAGCCAGGTAATGCTCCTTTCCGATGATATTGGTATCATCAGGGACGTCAAACAGTGTCTTTACCAACAACTCCCAGATCTGCCCGGCAAAGATATTGCAATCCGTTCCCTGAATAAAAGCAACCTCATACTGCTACCTGACCTTGACGCATGTGTCACATTCAGTAATATATATGCTCCCGAACACCTCATCATTGCAACCGGCAATGCTTTGAAATTGTCTGAAAAAGTAAAAAATGCAGGATCTGTTTTTCTTGGAAATTACAGTTGTGAGAGTGCTGGTGATTATGCCAGTGGCACAAATCATACCCTCCCCACAAACGGATATGCAGCTGGGTACAGCGGCCTGTCAGTTGATAGTTACCTTAAGAAGATAACCTTTCAGATGATCAGCGAGGAAGGATTGAATAAGATCGGCCCTGCAATTGAGACAATGGCTGAGGCAGAAACGCTTTACGGACACAGGAACGCTGTCACAATACGCTTAAAAAAAATAAACCATGAGTAAAATTTCATCACTGGCAAGACCAAATATTGTATCAATGACCCCATATTCAAGTGCAAGGGATGAATACTCAGGCGAAGAGGCAATATTCCTTGATGCAAATGAAAATCCATATGGAACCATTAACAGATACCCTGACCCTCTCCAGAAGAAGCTCAAGGATCGTATCAGTAAGCTAAAAGATGTTGAACCTGAAAACATATTTCTCGGCAATGGCAGTGACGAGGCAATCGACCTGCTTTTCCGCATCTTCTGCGTTCCGGGAAAAGATAAGGTCCTGACATTCACCCCTACATATGGCATGTATGAGGTATGCTCCAGAATCAATGATGCTGAAATGATATCTCTTCCGCTTAATGATGATTTTGATATCCCCGACAATGCTGTCGAACAGATAATGAGAATAGATAGTCTGAAAGCAATCGTAATCTGCACTCCAAACAACCCTACCGGTAACTCATTGAATACCTCATCCATTACTAAAATAATTGAAAACTTTAGCGGGATTGTTATTATTGATGAAGCTTATTGTGATTTTAGCCAAAATCAATCATGGACGAAACAATTGAAGAAATATGCCAACCTGGTTATACTACAGACTTTTAGTAAAGCATGGGGGATTGCCGCAGCAAGAGTAGGTATGGCTTTCGCTGACAAAGAGATTATATCTCTTCTCAATAAAGTAAAGTACCCATATAACATAAGCCTTCTTAACCAAAAAGCTGCCCTTGAGACACTCGAAAGAAAAACAGAGGTAGAGGAGAAGGTAAAAAGAGTGCTTGAACAAAGAAGTATTATGAAGAGAAAACTCGCTGAATTAAATATGGTAGAGAAGGTATTTAATTCAGATGCAAACTTTCTGCTCATTAAGGTAAATAATGCTGACAAACTATATAAAGAGCTTGTCAGAATGGGAATAATAGTCAGAAACCGCTCATCGGTAGTGATGAACTGCTTGCGGATAACTATAGGAACAGAGGAAGAGAACGAGATACTTTATAAAACGCTTAAGCAACTTGATGAACAATGAAGAAGATTCTATTTATAGACCGCGATGGCACAATCATTGCCGAACCCGGGGATGAGCAGGTAGACAGTCTGGAAAAGCTCTCATTTATACCGGGTGTAATCTCTGCCCTTGCCTCTGTCTGCCGCGAGCTGGAATATGATCTTGTTCTGGTTACAAACCAGGACGGCCTTGGCACAGGCTCATTTCCTGAAGAGACATTCTGGCCTGCACATAATAAAATGCTCAACACGCTTGAGGGAGAAGGAATCAGGTTCTCAGAAATACTTATTGATAAGACTTTTCCCTCTGACATGGCAGAGACCCGCAAACCTCGCACAGGCATGGTCAGACACTACATCAGGGGAGAGTATGACCTGGAAAACTCATTTGTCATTGGAGACAGAGTAACCGATATTGAATTCGCAGAGAATATAGGATGCAAGGCTATCTGGTTTAATAATGAATTGTCTGACAGAGCAGTACTGTCAACAACAAACTGGAATGCCATTTACAGGTATCTGAAAGAGAGACCCCGGACAGCAAGACGGCACCGAAAAACCAATGAAACGGAAATAGATATCTATTTAAACCTTGATGGCACGGGAAAAAGAGAGATTAATACCGGCATCGGTTTTTTTGACCACATGCTTGACCAGGTATCAAAACACAGTGGCATAGACCTCATAATCAATGCAAAAGGAGACCTGCATACAGACGAACATCATACTATAGAGGATGTTGGAATAACTTTTGGCGAAGCTATCAATGAAGCTTTGGGATACAAAAAGGGGATATCGCGCTATGGTTTCCTGTTGCCTATGGATGACTCCCTTGCACAAATAGCTATTGACTTCGGAGGCCGGCCATGGCTGGTCTGGGAAGCCAGCTTCACGCGTGAAATGATTGGCAATATGCCATCTGAGATGTTTTTTCACTTTTTCAAATCATTCTCTGACGGGGCAAGGTGCAATTTGAATATTAAAGCCAGCGGAGAAAATGAACATCATAAAGCCGAGTCAGTTTTTAAAGCATTAGGAAAAGCCCTGCAGATGGCTGTAAAAAGAGACAATACAGGATCAATACCTTCAACAAAAGGATCACTATGATAGCAATAATAAAATATAACTCGGGAAATATCAGGTCAGTACAGAATGCCATATCGAAGCTGGGATATCAATCAGAAGTAACCGACTCAGCTGATCTGATTCTTGCTGCAGAAAAGGTAATATTCCCGGGAGTTGGTAAGGCTGACAGTGCAATGACCTATCTAAGGGAGAGAGGTCTTGACAACATTATAAGAGAGATCAAAAAGCCACTTCTTGGCATTTGCCTTGGAATGCAATTGCTGTGCAGATGGTCAGAAGAGGGTGACACAGAATGTATCGGAGTCTTTGAAAGTGACGTAAAACGATTCCCTGACAAGCTGAGAGTTCCTCATACAGGATGGAACAGTCTCTCACACAGAAGCGGGCCACTTTTTAAAGAGACAAATTCAGATGACAACTATTACTTTGTACATAGTTATTATGTTGAACAAACGGATGAAACTGCAGCAATATGTAACTACATTCTTCCATTCAGTGCAGTAATTAACAAGGGTAACTTCTACGGCACTCAGTTTCATCCTGAAAAATCCGGAACTGAAGGAAGTTTAATACTAAAAAACTTTTTAGAACTATGAGACTGATACCCGCAATGGATATAATAGGTGGCAAATGTGTAAGGCTTACACAAGGCGATTATTCGGCATCAGTAACCTATAGTGACAACCCTGTGGAAACCGCGATGATGTTTGAAGCTTATGGTATAAAATATTTACACCTTGTTGACCTCGAAGGAGCAAAATCAGCCCATATTATCAATAACAAAACCCTTAGTGAAATATCCGGAAAGACAAATCTCGTTATTGACTTTGGAGGAGGGTTGAAAAGCGATGATGATTTAAAGAAGGCCTTTGACAGTGGCGCATCAAAGGTAACAATAGGTTCTGTTGCAGTAACTAATGAGAAGCTCTTTTTAAATTGGATAGAGAGATATGGATGTGAAAGGATAATTCTGGGAGCCGACTTCAGGAATGGACTCGTTTCATATAACGGGTGGATATCAGAATCAGGGGGAAACATTACTGATTTCCTCAAAAGGTATGAAGAAGCAGGTGTGAAATATGCCATCTGCACTGATATAAGGCGTGACGGAATGCTTTCAGGACCAGCAACAGAGACCTACAGGCAGATAGCCGGTTGTACAGAGATAAATATTATCGCCAGCGGAGGTGTCTCTTCCATGGAAGACATCTACTCTCTTGAGGATACAGGATGCGAGGGAGCTATAATTGGGAAGGCTCTATATGAAGGAAAAATAACCTTAAGTCAATTAAAGAATTATGTTGAAGAATAGAATAATCCCATGCCTCGATATAATGAATGGCAGAACAGTAAAAGGGGTTAATTTCAAAGGGTTGCAGGATGCCGGCGATCCTGTTGAACTGGCAAAGCGATATGTTGATGAAGGAGCCGACGAGCTTGTCTTCCTTGATATAACTGCCACACTGGAGAAGAGAAAAACGCTGGTTGCCCTTGTTGAAAGAATTGCCCTAGCTATTAATATACCGTTCACTGTTGGCGGAGGGATAAGCACTGTTAATGACATACGTCTTCTTCTCAATTCCGGGGCAGACAAAGTCTCATTGAACAGCTCTGCGTTCCGCAACCCTGGTGTGATATCAGAAGCAGCCGGACAGTTTGGCAACCAATGCATTGTAATTGCAATAGACACAAAGAAGATAAATAACCAATGGTTTGTGTTCATTGATGGTGGTCATACCCCTACTACTACAGATGCAGTCAGATGGGCAAAAAGTGCAGAGTCACTGGGTGCTGGTGAGATATTACTTACATCAATGGATGCTGATGGGACTAAGAGTGGCTTCTCTCTTGATATATTAAGTGATGTCTGCAATAATGTATCAATACCAGTGATAGCATCAGGAGGAGCAGGAACAAAAGATGACTTTCTGAATCTGTTTAACTCAACTGGATGTACTGCAGCACTGGCAGCAAGTATTTTTCATTATGGAGAAATATCCATTCCTGACCTTAAAGAATATCTTAAAATGAACAAAATAAAAATGAGATGAATATAGACTTTAAAAAATGCAATGACATGGTCCCTGTTATTATACAGGATTACTTCACCTTAAAAGTACTGATGCTCGGATATATGAATCCCGAAGCATATGAAAAGACAACAAAGGAAGGGATAGTAACCTTTTACAGCCGCTCAAAAAAACGGCTGTGGACAAAAGGAGAAGTATCAGGTAACTTTCTGACTGTAAAAAATATAATGACAGATTGTGATAATGACACCATTCTGATACAGGTTGATCCTGCAGGCCCGGTATGTCATACAGGAAGCGAGTCATGCTTTGGCTCTGAAAGTAAAAAAGGCTTTTTATACGAGCTCGAAAACATTATCAATGAACGCTTTGAAAGCAATCAGGAAGAATCGTATACTAACAGGTTGTTGAGAAAGGGAATTGACAAGGTAGCTCAGAAAGTTGGAGAAGAGGCGGTCGAACTGGTTATAGAGGCCATGGGCAAATCGGAAGAGAAGTTTGTCAATGAGGCAGCAGATCTGTTATATCATTTTATTGTGCTTCTAAAAGCCAAAGGATTCAGGCTTGAAGATATTGAAGAAATACTTGATGGCAGGAACAAAAAATGAAATTCCGATTTGGTTATATTTAATTAATAATGATGAACATTTACTATCTTTACTTTGTTAGGAACACAACTTAGACCGTTTCCTCAAAACTGGAGTAAAGCCCGATGAGTGATGCTCAGATTCATAAACCACCTCTGCCTAAAATACTTATAACTGTTGTATTGCTGGTTACTGTGGGTCTGCTATTTATGGGCAACGAAATGATAAAGAAGCAGAAACAATCAATCCTAAGAAGCAGACAGACAGAGCTTAATGCTATAACAGACATTAAAGCCGACCAGGTAGAAAGATGGAGAAAAGACAGGCTAAATGAGGCAGAGATAATACAGAGCAATACAGCTTTCATTGATCTGGTTGATGGTTACTCAAAAAACAGGAATGCACAGATAAGCAAGGAGGCGATTCTCAGGTGGATGGTCTCCTATATTTCGCATTACGACTACAGTACGGTTATGCTCCTGGATGATCAATGGAAACCGCTGGTTTCTCTTCCTGAAGATCAGGTGTTTGAGAAAGCTGCATCAAGGTATGGCAGAGAGAGACTGGTAAAAGAAAAAAAGGTTGTTATTACTGAACTACATAAAGTCGAACACATTAATTACGCCCACTTTGATCTCCTGATACCATTGTTTAGTAACAAAGGAAATGACTTCACAGGCACTCTTCTTTTCAGGATTGACCCAACCAGGAATCTCTACCCGATATTAAACAGATGGCCCGGGGTGTCAGAAACGGGTGAGGCTTATCTCACACGTGGATATGGAGACTCATCAGTCTATCTCTCAGAATTGAAGTTTTATCCTGATGCATTGCTAAAAAAAAGAAAAAATTTAGAAGGCAACAGCCAGACCGACACCATATATCCTCATGGCTATGGAGGGTATATTGAAACAAAAGACTACCGGAACAAACTGGTTCTTATTTCTGCAAAAAACATTCCTGGTACTGACTGGATCCTTTACGCCAAAATTGACACCAGCGAATTACTGCATTCATCTGCAAAAGAGCTCACCCTATCAAAAATCATTCTTGCCCTTATTATTCTCATTGTACTTGCAATGGGAGGATTTCTTATATGGTTCCATCTGGTACGTTACTATAAAAAGATGTATGAGGCAGAAACAGAGAAAAAGGCACTTATAAAACATTTTAATTATATTCTGAAATTCGCCAATGACTTTATTTTCCTTCTCGATGAAAAGCTTACAGTGATTGAAGTAAATGACAAGGTAATTGACTTTTATGGCTATACCAGGAAGGAAATTACTGGCATGAATGCATCAGTTCTGCGTTCGCCTAAAACACTGGAGCAGATGGAAGATCAATATAAGAACCTGAAAAACAAAGGCTCTCTTACTTTTGACGTAATTCACAGAAAAAAGAACGGAACCGAGTTCCCTGTTGAGATAAGCGCCAGGTTAGTTAAGATGGAGGGCAAAACATACTATCAGATTATCGGGCGTGACATCACTGAGAGAAAGAAAGAGCAGGAAGATCTGAGTAATCTTGTGCTGAAATATAATCTGGCACTCTCCGCAGCTAACTTAGGAGTATGGGAATGGGACTTTATAGAGAACCGGCTCACCTGGGATGATACAGTGTCGGAGATATACGGAAAAAACAAAAACAAGATCACTGACAGTGTAAATGAATGGATTGATGTTGTGCATCCTGATGATCTTGTTAAGGCGAGAGAAGAGGTAAGATCAGCGGCTGCAGGCCTGAGTGACTATTGTTCAGAATACCGCATAATCAAACCCGGTGGAGAGATAAGATTTATAAGATCAACTGGAAGGATGCTTCGTGACAGCCATGGCATCCCTGCAAGAATGACAGGTGTAACTCAGGACATAACTGAATATAGGATAGCATTTGATCTTCTGAAGGAAAGAGATTTTTGGTTAAGAGAGTCTCAGCGCGCAGGAAGAGTAGGCTCCTTCTCCCTTGATCTTGAGGCAGATAAGTGGTCTACATCAGAAATACTGGATGACATTCTGGGCCTTGAGGCAGACACTTCCAGAAACATCGAGAGCTGGAATTCAATCATTCACCCCGATTTTCAGCAGAACATAAGAAATTACTTCATAAATCTTAAAAATAGTGATAACGATACTTTTGAAAAAGAGTATAAAATAATAAAACAAAACAGCAGAGAGGTAAGATGGATACTTGCCAGAGGGGAGGTTCACAAGGACAAAGATGGCTCGGTGGTGATGCTGATTGGGACTGTTCAGGATATCACAGAAAGAAAAAATGTTGAGGAAGAACTCAGAGAAAGCAATAAAAAGATAAATACTATTATAAATAATCTTAAAGGAGTCATTTTCAGATGCCGGAACGATAAAAACTGGACAATGAAGTTCATTAGTGAAGGGATATCTGAATTAGCCGGCTATGAGTCTGATGACTTTATTGAAAACAAAGTACGCTCCTTCACCTCTATAGTTTATGCACCTGACAGGTCAAGAGTGGCAAATGACATTCGCAAATCACTTGAGAATGATTCAACATACACAATTGAATACCGTATCGCCACATCAACAGGAGCAATTAAGTGGGTATGGGAACGAGGCAGAGCCGCATATGACGGCCCGGAGATAAATTTCATTGAAGGATTCATAACTGATATAACTGACAGGAAACATGTTGAAGAAGAACTGATACGGGCAAAAGAAAAGGCAGAAGAGAGCGACAGGCTCAAGACTGCATTCCTGCACAATATATCTCATGAGATCCGTACACCAATGAATGCTATTGTAGGCTTTACCACCCTTCTTGACTCACCCGACCTGGATAATGACAGCCGCCGACAGTATATGGACATTATCTTTCAGAGCAGCAATCAGTTGCTGTCCATAATAACAGATATTGTCGACATTTCAAACATCGAAGTTGGACATGTAAAACTCTCAATAGGTACTGTAAATATCAATACACTCATCAAAAACCTCTTTGATCAGTTTTCTCTGAGAGCAAAACAGCAGGGAATAGAGTTATCATACGTCAATACTCTTACTGACGACACTTCGTTTGTCCTCACAGATGGAACAAAACTGATCCAGGTTCTGACTAACCTCATTAATAATGCGTTGAAGTTCACACCAAGGGGAGCCATCGAATTTGGGTACACCCTGCGCGACAATGATGTTGAATTCTTCGTCAAGGATAGTGGCATTGGAATTGATAATGAAAATTTCGATAAAATATTCAATCGTTTTTATCAGATCGAAAGTTCTTTATCAAAACAGTTCTCTGGCACAGGGCTGGGGCTTGCAATCTCCAAAGCATATATAGAACTTATGGGAGGAAGAATATGGCTCACCTCCAGACCTGGAAAGGGAACCACATTCTTTTTCACAATCCCCCATGACAACCCTGAGACACTCAATTTCACAACAAAAGCAGTAAATACACAAAGTACAATGTCAAAGGCAAGTGGAAGAACAATACTGGTAGCCGAAGATGACAGGATCAATTTTTTACTTATCAGAGAGATACTGTCAAAAACAGGAATAGTAATACTGTGGGCGGCCAATGGAGAAGAAGCAGTTGAGATATGCCGTAAGAACAATGAGATTGACATCCTTCTTCTGGATATAAAAATGCCAATCATGGATGGCTATGAGGCATTGAAGATAATTAAGACCTTCAGGCCTACTCTCCCTGTAGTTGCAATCACGGCCTATGCCCAGGAAACTGATAAAGAGAAAGCTATTGCTGAAGGCTGTGTAGCACACATAACCAAACCCATTGACAGGACCCAGCTCTTTGGCGTATTGCAAAAGTATCTTTAAACTAAATGGATATTGCAAAGTGGAAACTACTCCACTTTTTTTATTTCAATCCCCAGCTCATCAAGCTGTTCCTGTTTAATTTTTGCCGGTGTCTCAATCATTGTATCGCGGGCCTGATTGTTTTTTGGGAATGCAATAAAGTCCCTTATAGAGTCAGATCCACCAAATATTGCTGCCAACCTGTCAAACCCAAAGGCAATCCCTCCGTGAGGAGGAGCACCATATCTGAATGCGTTGAGAAGGAATCCGAATTGATATTGAGCCTCCTCAGGTGTAAACCCGAGCGTTTTAAACATTAATGACTGAACTGATGAGTCATGAATCCGGATTGATCCACCGCCTATTTCAGTACCATTTATTACCAGGTCATATGCATTCGCTCTGACCCTTCCAGGGTCACTTCCCATATACTCTATATCTTCGGATTTTGGTGAGGTAAACGGATGATGCATAGCATAGTAGCGTTGCGTTTCCTCATCCCACTCCAAAAGAGGAAAGTCGATCACCCATAAGGGAGCATAGCTATTATGATCACGATATCCTAATCTCCTCCCCATCTCAAGCCGCAGTTCACCCAGTGCCGTAAGCGTCTTCTTATGATCACCGGCAAGGATAAGTATCAGGTCTCCTGGTGACGCATTAACCTCTTTCGCTATTTCATTTAGCTCATCAGGCGAGTAGAATTTATCTACACTTGATTTCACTGAACCATCTGATTCAACTCGGGCATACACCAACCCTTTTGCTCCTATCTGGGGACGTTTAACATAATCTGTCAATTCATCAAGCTGCTTTCTGGTATATGATGCACAACCTTCAGCACAGATAGCCCCCACATATTCCGCTGAGTCAAAGACAACGAAGCCTTTTCCTCTGACAATAGCTGACAGTTCAGTGAAACGCATTCCAAATCTTATATCCGGCTTATCACTTCCATAATAGTTCATTGCCTCACTGTAAGAGATGCGCGGAAACTTTTCCTCAAAATCAATCCCCTTTACCTCCTTAAACAAATGCTTTGTCAGCCCCTCAAAAACCTCTAGTATATCATCCTGCTCCACAAACGACATTTCACAATCTATCTGAGTGAACTCAGGCTGTCGGTCTGCCCTGAGATCTTCATCACGGAAACATTTGACAATCTGAAAATACTTGTCAAACCCGGCAACCATTAATAATTGTTTAAATGTCTGAGGACTTTGAGGGAGAGCATAGAAATCACCATTATGCAGCCTTGAAGGAACAACAAAATCCCTCGCTCCTTCCGGTGTCGATTTTATAAGCACAGGGGTCTCGACCTCAATGAAACCATGACCATCGAGAAAACTACGCGTAGCTTGAGCCATCTTGTGTCTCAGAATAATATTTGCCCGTACATTTGACCGGCGCAGATCAAGATATCTGTATTTCATTCTGAGCTCATCACCTCCGTCGGTATTCTCCTCTATGGTAAATGGAGGTATCTCAGATGCATTCAGCACCTTCAACTCTTCTACTATTATCTCTATTTCACCTGTTGAAAGTCTGGGATTCTTATTACTACGTTCAGCCACAATACCAGACACCTGAATCACATACTCCCTTCCAAGCCCTCTTGCTGTTTCACAGAGAGAGCCGTTCGTCTCCATATTGAATACCAGCTGGGTTATTCCATAACGGTCCCTGAGATCAGTAAAGGTCATGCCCCCGAGATCCCTCGATCGCTGAACCCATCCGCTTAATGTTACTTTTTCTCCTTTGTTGCCGAGCCCAAGCTCCCCGCATGTGTGTGTCCTGTACATATCTTTTTGTTTGAGTTAACAAAAGTATAAAAAAGAAAAAAGCCCTTTATGTCATAATGGCAGAAAGTTAGTGATTTAAGCCTGTTTCAGCTGCTGATTATGCTGATCACCTTGAGTAATCACAAGAGAATCTTAATATTACCGGCTCCGGTAATAAAATGGTAATAACATGGTAATAACTAAAATTTGAAAATTTAACCATTTAACATAAAATTGCAGAAAAAATCAGCCATCTGTCATGGAAGCTAGTTTGAAGAAGAACACAGCACGCCTATCTGTAATATCAAACACCCTGTTAATAATACTGAAGCTTATTGTTGGATTTATCACGAATTCTGTAAGTATCCTTTCTGAAGCCATACACTCATCTCTTGATCTTGTAGCTGCTATAATAGCTTATTTCTCTGTTCGTGTTTCCGGCAATCCTGCTGATGAGAGGCATCCATACGGGCATGGTAAAGTAGAAAATGTCTCAGGAGTAATAGAAGCTATATTAATCTTTATTGCATCTGCATGGATAATACTTGAGGCTGTAAAAAAAATCATCACACCTGAAGAAGCCTCTTCGCTGGGGTTAGGGTCTCTTGTCATGCTTGTCTCCGCAGGTGTAAACTCCTTTGTGTCACACAGGTTATATAAAGTAGCCCGGAAAACAAATTCCATTGCACTTGAAGCCGATGCCCTTCATCTGAAGACAGACGTCTTCACATCACTTGGTGTAGCATTGGGGCTTTTAATGATTAAGATAACTGGGCTTCATATTCTTGATCCATTTATTGCAATAGCAGTAGCCTGCTTCATAATCTATGAATCAGCGATGCTTCTGAAGAAAGCATTCAGTCCTCTGCTTGACACTTCACTCTCTGTTGCTGAAGTTGAAAGGATAGAGGCAATACTGGATGAGATGGATGTTTCATACCACGATCTCCGTACACGTGCTGCCGGGCATCAGCGTTTTATTGAGTTTCATCTCAGTGCTCCTGCCGGAGAGACACTGGAGAAAATCCACCGCCAGTGTGATGAAATAGAAAACCGTCTTGCCTGTGAATTCAGTGATCTGAATATTATAATACATCCTGAACCCGATGAATGTTAAGATATGATTCAGGGAGATGATATTCATTTTATGAAGATGGCTCTTGCTGAAGCGGAGAAGGCCGCTGCCAGGGATGAAGTTCCGGTAGGTGCTGTAGTCGTCTCCAATGGAACAGTAATAGCCCGTGCCCATAATCTGACTGAGACTCTGGGTGATCCTACTGCTCATGCTGAAATGCAAGCCATTACGGCCGCCACTTCATACCTTGGTGGTAAGTACCTTATTGACTGTACAATATATGTCACTGTCGAACCTTGTGTAATGTGCGCTGGCGCTCTTGCATGGAGTCAGATACCTGTATTGGTTTATGGAGCTTCTGATCCCAAAAAAGGGTATTCATTAATAGAACAGCAACTGCTACACCCTAAGACAAAAGTCAGAAAGGGAGTTCTTGAGACTGAGTGCTCTTCAATAATGAAGAAATTCTTCAGTAAAAAGAGACATTAATTAGGCTGTCATCATTATATGCCTTTCAAAAAATTTCTTACGTTTACATCAAACATAGATTATGACTTTAAATAATGGAAAAAGGATAGTAGCATTCAGGCTTTTATCGCTTGTCACCACAGCTCTTTTTGTGGTCTACATGCTACTCGCTTATTTTGCCAGGGTCTTCAGCTCCCTGATAGACTCTGATATCCTTGACCTGATATCTGTTGTGGTAAGCGTTTTATATCTTATCTCTGTACTATGGCCCCTGATAAGGCAATATAAGTATATTTACTTTTCTGATGATGGCAATTCAGTCATTTTACGATGGTATTCGGTTGGCCTTATCTCAGGTGAGAGTAAGAGTATTGAGATACCAAAGAATGCTTTTGCAGGCTTTGAAATAAGCACTAAAAACCTGGGATTTTACAGGTATATTATCTTATATCAGTTTTTTCAAAACAAGAAGGCCGGCTATCCTCCGGTGCCGGTGACAGCCCTTGATTCTGCACAGTTAAAAAAGATCACAGACGCCCTTCTGATGTACAAATAAAGCTTTTATCACTTTGCCTTAAAACATGAGCAAAATCATTTTTCATATGTCAAGGTAGTTTAACCTTTGACCTGCATTTTTATAAACACATTCTTAACCTCAAATATAAACAGAGATGAAAGTAAAAACCATTCTGGCAGATCTCGAGAAGAAACATCCGGGTGAAGTCGAGTATCTTCAGGCTGTAAGAGAAGTTCTTGAATCAATCGAGGAAGTTTACAATGAGAACCCGAAGTTTGAGAAAGCCGGTATTATTGAAAGGCTGGTGGAGCCTGACCGTATCATTACCTTTAAGGTACCCTGGGTAGATGACAATGGAAAAGTAAACGTAAATATTGGATACCGCGTTCAGTTCAATAATGCACTGGGCCCATATAAGGGTGGCCTTCGCTTCCATCCCACAGTAAACCTTTCAATCCTTAAGTTTCTTGGTTTTGAGCAGATTTTCAAAAATTCACTCACCACACTTCCGTTAGGAGGTGCTAAGGGTGGTTCTGATTTTGACCCCAAGGGCAAATCAGATAATGAGATCATGCATTTCTGTCAGTCGTTTATGCTTGAGTTGTGGAGACACATAGGTCCTGATACTGACGTACCTGCTGGTGACATAGGTGTTGGTGGCCGTGAGATTGGTTATCTGTTCGGCGTCTATAAGTTCCTGGCAAACGAACACACAGGCGTTCTGACAGGTAAAGGACTCAACTGGGGTGGCTCTCTTATACGTCCGGAAGCAACGGGTTTCGGAGGTATCTATTTTGCAAAGGAGATGCTGGCAACAAAGAAAGATACATTTAAAGGGAAAAGAGTCTCTATCTCAGGTTTTGGTAATGTTGCATGGGGCGCTGCCCTTAAAGCAACTGAATTGGGTGCAACAGTTGTCACCATATCAGGCCCTGATGGTTATATCTATGACCCTAAGGGTATTAAGGGCGAGAAGATAGACTACATGCTTGACCTCCGTGCTTCATGTCAGGATATTGTTGAACCATATGCTGAAAAATTCAAGGGCTCTGAATTCCATAAAGGGAAGAAGCCATGGGATGTTAAGGTTGATATTGCACTCCCTTGCGCAACTCAGAACGAATTAAATGGTGATGATGCCAAACTGCTTGTACAGAATGGCGTTATGCTTGTTGCAGAGTTATCTAACATGGGCTGCACCCCTGAGGCTGTTGAAGTATTCCACAAGAATAAGATTCTCTTTGCCCCTGGCAAGGCAGTTAATGCAGGTGGGGTTGCTACATCCGGTCTCGAGATGTCACAAAATGCAATGAAATATAACTGGAGCGC
Organism: Bacteroidota bacterium; assembly: GCA_003245695.1. Classification (GTDB taxonomy): domain Bacteria; phylum Bacteroidota; class Bacteroidia; order Bacteroidales; family VadinHA17; genus SR-FBR-E99. The sequence continues at coordinate 17,280 of QKCK01000325.1, forward strand.
TGAAGAGGTTGATCAGAGGCTTCATGGCATCATGGCAAATATCCACAAAGCATGCGTTGATCATGGAACAGGAAAAGACGGGTATATTGATTACGTCAAAGGCGCTAACATTGCAGGCTTCCTGAAAGTAGCCAATGCAATGGTTGACCAGGGAATATTCTAAACCTGATCTGTAACTTAATTATATGCCGCCTGTTTTTCAGGCGGCTTTTTTTATCTGATCCGGTAAACACTGCCAGGACAGGGCGTTATTAATCCTGACAGCTCTAACTGAAGCAAGGTTGAGGAAAGCCTGTACACAGGCACAGAGAGTAACACTGCCAGACTATCAACTGTCATCTCACCATTTACCTTCAACGCCTCATATACTCTTCTTTCATTCTCGGTCATCTCCGAAAATAAAACCTGCTGAACTGGCTCCGACATTTTTGCCGGCTTCCAGCCCAACAGATATTCGATGTCAGCTGCATTCTCAACCAGTGCTGCCTTACTACACTTTATAAGAGCATTGCATCCTGAAGACCATTCGTCATCATTTCTGCCCGGCACAGCCATTACATCCCTGTTATATGAGGCAGCAATATCAGCTGTTATCAACGCCCCTCCTCTTAACCCTGATTCTACTACAAGGGTGGCATCAGAAATACCCGCAATAATACGATTGCGTTTGATGAAGTTATTTCTGTCAGGAGCCTCATCAGAAGCAAAATCAGTTAGCAGACCACCCGAAGTGATTATATTATCAGCAATTGAAGTATGTACTGAAGGATAAATAGTTCTCAAACCATGACCAAGTACTGCTATAGTCTGAAGTCCGGCCCCCAGCGCCGCTTTATGCGCTGTAATATCTATACCATAGGCAAGCCCGCTGACAATTATTAGCCCGGGGAAATGCTGCGACAGATCAGAAATAATCTGCTGGCAGGACTCTCTGCCTCGCTGCGTTGCATTTCTGGTACCTACTATACTTAGTATATATGATGTATTAAGATCCGCATTCCCTTTGAAATAAAATGTTACGGGAGCATCATCACACTGCCGCAGCCTGAAAGGATAATCTTCATCAAGATAGAAGTAAACCCTGATATTATGCCTGTTGATGTACTCTGCCTCCGTCTCCGCCTTCTCAAGGTATTCCCTGCCTGATATACTGGCGGCCAGCGTCTCCCCTATACCGGGAATTCGTATCAGTGAACGATATGACTCACTGAACAGCGCCTCAACACTTCCACAATACGAGACCAGCTTTCGCGCTGTAATATCCCCTATGCCAGGAATAATCCCCAGGGCTATCTTGTAGACAACAGATAACTCACTCATGATTAAGCACTTTACGAGACACAATAAATTTATGCAATTAAATAATGAATTAAAAAAATATTATCCCTCCAAACTGTTTATCTCTGTGTCTTTACCTGTAGCCAAATACGATATTTAAAATTTCAACTGTTTTTACCCTTTTAATGAGCTTTTGTAAAATACTACTCTTTTTTTTGCTTAAATAAAAGTATATGAGTATGTTTATACCTTGATTTAATGCTGTAAATTGCAATAAGGAAACTACTTACTAAAGAACAAAATCAGACATAAGAATATGAAAAAAAGTGTACTCATTCTTCTTACTCTTTTTTGCGTAATGACTTTGTCAGCCCAGAGCCTCCACAGAATGAGCTCAAAGGAAAAAACCACAGCCGTAAAAATAGTCTCCGGAGCTGTGATATCTGCCACCAGTTTCTCAGTGGCCCCACCGACCATCTACACTGATGAAGATGCGTTTATCCAAGCACTGGGCATCTCGAGCTGCCTTGAAGACTTCAACGATGATATTTTTGCGCCATCTGAATTCCTTGAGCCAGATACCACAATAACTTCTGACCCCTTCTCATATACAATCGGGACCGTATTGGAAGGAGAGACACTTTTCGCAGGGTTTAAATGCATGAGTCACGAATTTTTGGAAGACACTCTGCTTGTTACTAATAATAAAAGACATATTAATGCCTTTGGTGGATACTTCTTCGCAACAGATTATGATGATGCCAGATTTATCGCCAGCCCTGTCACTATTTATGTTGGCGATTACACTTATACCTTAACCTCTCAGGACTCTACTACATTTATTGGTTTTATCTTTCAGGATACAATTCCTTATATTAAGTTCAAAGGCACTGAGGAAGATTATTCATATGCCACCATTGACCATTTCTATGTAGGTGATAACCTTAACTTCAAACCTGAAATACTTTCAACAGAAGCAGTCACAACTGATGAGGACACTCCATTTAGCCTCTCCCTCTCCGGCGTTGCTTTTAAAGATGTCGACGGAGACACTCAGTTCTCACTCTCTGTTATTGCTGGCGAGAACTATACTTTCAGTGGCACTACTGTCACCCCGGCACTGAATTTTAACGGCACATTACAGGTAGGTGTAACTGTTTCCGACGGAATCGAGGCATCAGACACTGAATTTATATCCGTCACTGTCAATCCCGTAAATGACCCTCCCGTCATTACATCAACAGCCCCTGCAGATGGAAAGGAAAACACACTCTATACATATACTGTAGCGGCCTCCGACCCAGATAATACATCGCTTATCTATACCCTCTCCAATAAACCCGCCGGGATGGAGATAAACAATAACATTATCACCTGGACTCCGGCAGCAGGAGTAACAACATCAGGAGAGGTGACATTGACTGTCAGCGACGGATCTCTTTCAGACACTGAAAAATTTACTATCGCCGTCACCCCGTTAACTGACATTGACACCAACCGTGCCGAGCCTATATCACTAAGACCTAACCCGGCTTCAGCCTACGTTACTGTAGTCAGCCCGGCAAGAATTCTGACTGTAAATATCATAGATGTCACCGGGAAAATTGTCCTTACAAAAAATACTGACAGCAACTCATTAACAATAGATGAAATCTCAGGCATACCCCGAGGGATATATTTCGTCAGGGTGAAGACTGTTAAAGAGACCAAAGTTCTTAAGCTCATAAAGCAATAGACCTGTATAAAGCATTTGACAAAAGCGGGGATATGAATATACATTTCCCCGCTTTTTATTTACCCTAAGCTGCTCTAAAGTCTGTTTGTCATTTATTCTATAAATACTACTTTTGCGGCATGCAACTTATTGACACACATAACCACTTATACCTTCCGGAGTTTGATCACGACCGAGACGAGGTGGCAAGCAGATCTGTTGATTCAGGAGTAATAAAAATTATGCTTCCGAATATCGACACAGCCTCTGTAAAAGATATGATGGAGACTGCCGGGAGATATAACGGGTTGTGTCTGCCCATGATTGGGCTGCACCCCACTTCTGTAAATAAAGAGTACCGCAGGGAGCTTGGAGAGATGCAAAGACTACTATCAGAATTCAAATTCTATGGCATCGGAGAGACTGGCATTGATCTTTACTGGGATAAGACTTTCAGAGATGAACAGATAATATCTTTCAGAGAGCATCTTTCCATGGCAGAAAGCACCAACCTTCCGGTAATAATTCATTCAAGAGAGTCACTTGACCTGGTAATCTCCGAACTCGAGATGTTTGGACCCGAAAAAATAAACGGTGTCTTTCATGCCTTTCCGGGGAATAAAAATGGTGCCAGCCGTGTTGTTAAAATGGGGTTCTATCTAGGCATCGGTGGAGTTATTACTTTCCGCAACTCACATACAGCAGAGGCGGCAATGGAAGCAGGACTTGACAATATCGTCCTGGAGACTGATTCACCATACCTTGCCCCTGTCCCCTTCCGAGGCAAAAGAAATGAGAGTGCTCACCTCCATTACATTGTAAAAAAATTATCCGAGATCTTCTCTGTTGATGAAGAGACTGTTTGTAATATTACAACCAGAAATGCCAAGAAATTATTTAATATCGAATAGATGAAAGAGCCGACCTCTATACTCCTTATATATACCGGCGGGACAATAGGTATGGTCCACCAGCCGGAAACCGGGGCTCTCATACCCATAGACTTCAGCCAGATTTCACAACAGGTACCTGAACTTAAACGTTTCGATTATCATATTGAGACTATAGCCTTTGATCCTGTCATTGACTCTTCCGAGGTCAATCCCTCCGACTGGGTAAAACTTGCCAGAACAATTGAGAAACATTATAATGACTATGATGGTTTTGTCATACTTCATGGGACAGATACAATGGCTTACTCAGCCTCTGCTTTGAGCTTTATGTTTCAGAACCTGACTAAACCCGTAATTTTCACCGGGGCACAGCTACCGATAGGAATGCTTCGTACTGATGGAAAGGAAAATCTTATCACCTCAATAGAAATAGCTGCAGCAAGAGAAAAAGGCAGGCCTATGGTACCTGAAGTATGCATCTACTTTGAGAACAAGCTAATGAGGGGAAACCGCACAACCAAATACAGCTCTGAACATTTTAATGCTTTTGCTTCCCCCAATAACCCTCCCCTGGCGGTTGCGGGACTGCAAATAAGATATAACCATTCCATCATCAGGCAGCCAGATCTCCAGAAGCCTTTCTCAATAAAAGAAAACTTCGACACAGGCGTAGGAATATTAAAACTTTTCCCAGGCATCTCCCGATCATTTGTTGAGTCAATTCTTGATTCACCGGGTCTTCATGGTCTTGTACTTGAGACCTATGGTTCAGGAAATGCCCCTACAAGCATATGGCTCTCTTACGGTCTTCACAGATTTACTCTTAACGGAGGCCTTATACTTAACGTAACACAATGCCAGGCCGGTTTTGTTGAAATGGGCCTCTACGAAACATCCAGAGGACTCAAAGCCGCCGGAGTAATCAGTGGTCATGATATTACTACCGAGGCAGCATTGACAAAAATGATGCTTCTCTTAGGCAGCATTGAGGATAAGGAGGAAATAAAAGAGAAACTCTCCACTTCACTTAGGGGTGAAATTACGGCTATTTAACTGTTGTCTTATATTTTTTTGTAAATTGCGCCACTTTTATGTATGCCTTTAATGGCCATATCTGAAGGAGAGGTGCAGGAGTGGCTGAACTGGAACGCCTGGAAAGCGTTTGTACCTCAAAAGGGTACCGGGGGTTCGAATCCCCCTCTCTCCGCAAAGCTTAAATTAACCCCGCCCTTGGCGGGGTTTTTTGTTTTACGCAGACATACCTGGAAGCTCGCTTCCAAGGTATGCCGGAGTAAAACAAAAATTACCCGAAGGGTTAATTTAAGCTTTGCGAGGTATCAACAAATTGGGATCACGAGCGAAGCGAGTAATCCCTCCTGACTTCTCTAATTATATCTACAGATAATCCGCTCACCTGGGACGCCGGAGTAAAATAAAAATTACCCGAAGGGTTAATTTAAGCTTTACGAGGCATCGACGCATAAACGACTAAACTAATATTCGCATCAAGAACTTTTATTCATCAACCGGCTTTAAGGATTATTCCAATATTAATGCACCTGTTTTGACTATTCTTCTGTCGGGGTAAAACCAATGCTGAAATTTTCGTCACTTCGTTTATCAATAAATGATCAGAAATCGTACATGAACCGTTTAAAAAATTTGACCAATATTTTCATTACCAAAACAATTTTCACTAAGTTTAATAGACTGAAAAACAAATAAATCTCCTACAATGATTGGGAAAAGAAATCTATCCGCTTTCCTGATTATGACTTTATCACTTGCTGCATTCTCAGGGAGATTGGCAGCACAGGGATGGTCATTCACCTTTGACCTTGTAGTTACAGGACCATGTGGCAGTTATGCGCCAGTATTGCCTACCTTTACCATCACAACAATGTCATCGCAGGCACAATGTGAATCTGTAAGATCAGCAGTGGCTGGCATATCTGCCAGCCAGCCTATGTATGACAGTTATGGAAATTACATTGGGGACTGTACGGCGTATTATTCTGTCACCCCATGTACCGGGGCTGACATTAGCTCCTCATCAGATTACTCTTCTCCAGGGAGTGTTTCCATTGACGGAAGCATAATGGGATACCCTTTTTTCTCACCTCATGACACCAAGGTCCTTGAAAACTGGTACAATGATTATCTTATCAGGCTCAGATCTATGGGAATAAACTTCGATTTTGACAACTTCCTTACCGCACAGGAGATACCTCTAACAGGTGATACCGAGTTTGATGAGATGTATGCCACACAGCTTAACCTTTTTACCAGCCGCAATGATGATGGCAAACCAGAAGCTGACAACACATCAGTGGTTGATCTATCAGGAAAAGAAGGAATTGTTGATCCTAATGATTTAAAAGAACCTTCAGATGGCACCGGGAACACTGTCATGCTTCTTACCTCCGCCGAAGAACAAAGGAAAAGAGATGAGTGGTACCAAAAGAACGGATTCAATGATATGGCTCAGGCTGGTTCTGATAACAGCATCGACAGTGGAGGGGAAGGCACACCCGGAATGTCGGTTACGGAAGCTACCCTGAGAGCATTGATAGGTCAATCGTCAGGAGCAGCCAGTATCGCAAGTGACTTTATACTAAACACCCTCGACAATACATTATCAGGAATCACCAGTGTTGTATCTGACCTTAAAAATGGCAATGATGCCAGTGCTCTCCAAAAAGCAGAGGGTCTCTCTGAGAACGTAGCTATTAATTCCGCAAAATCGACTGGAATAAACTACGTCAATAGTCTTATTACAGGCGGCATAAAGAAGAAACTATTCCCTCTGGTCCCCGGATCAGAAACAGTTTACAAAGTCTCCAAGGTTGGCACTAGTATATGGGGGAATATGAACAAAAATAACAACCAGGAAAACTAATACAATTATTATTGAACCTACTGGTATGCAAACATTAACTAAAACAATAATTGCCTTTCTCATCTGTTCCATCGTCGCACAGATGACGGTAGCTGCATCTCCAAAAGACTCACTGCGTTTTGATGTCATTTTAAACAGAGCTCTGGTGACAGATACTGCTGTTACCTTTGCTCCTGCATTTGAGATAACATCTGACAGGTTCATAATTCTATCATCGGCAGACCAGCTATATCTGCTGGGGTGGGGTGGCCTTATGCATGTCGGAAGCAAAACCACTCCCAGAATAGAATCATTTGCCTATACCTATGACAGTCTGCTTATGATTATCAGAAATGATCAGCTTTGCTTCATGGACTCAACAGGCTCAGTATTACCGTTATATAATCTGCCGCATCAATCAATGGGGATTTCATCTGGCAAATATGCAATGTATATATATGATCAATCACCCCGATATGAAAAGAATGCCCTGTATATACTTGCTCCCGGGGGGAAATATTCAAAACTCCTGGAAATGCCATATCCTATTTCGTCGGTAATAGAATACCAAAACGCTTTATTCTTTTCATCAGGTAATGCAATATTCAGGTACAGCTTTGCCAGTAAAGAGCTTGAGGCCATCACAGCGTTGCCTGATGGAAATACAATACTATCGCTTACTGTTAACACTGGAAACGACAGGATATACTTCGCCACAGACCAGATAACCTATACCATCACCGACAATAAACCATCGGTCATAACTGATAAGATGGGTGGCATCCTAAAATATCTCGACGGCCTGATAATATTTAACATTGAAAATCAACTTCTCATTAGAATAATGGGACTTGATGAGGCAATAGAGTCATCATCACAGCCAGGGCTTTCCTCTGAATCAACCGAAGAGAGCAGAATACTGACCAACAAATCAATCATAGAACTACATAACAATGGGTTGTCAGACGGCATCATAATAAACCTCATTGAAAGGAACGAAACCTCTTTT
>QKCK01000118.1 GCA_003245695.1 Bacteroidota bacterium
ATGACACTCGTCATGGCGGGAGTATGTATCCCTCTCCTTGCAGCATTAGGATTGAAAGAGCTATTCAACAATAATACCTCAGCACAGGTAAAGATTAAAGCCTTAAAAATAGCCGCTTTTACAACAGGTGGAATTGCACTGCTGTTCTTCCTTATACCAGCTCTTGCAGGCTCTTTCCTCTCCAGCGGTGAAAAGGAGATCCCTGAATCATATAGATGGTTGACTAATGCATTGATTTCAGACAGAAAAATGATGCTAAGGAGTGATGCAATAAGGTCTGCATTTTTAATATCTGCATCAGCAATAGCTCTTTGGTTTATGTTAAAGGAGAAGCTGAAGATCAACCAGGCACTTCTGATCGTAGGTGCCCTGGTCCTTATTGATATGTGGCCGGTTGCAAACCGTTTTCTGAATTCGGATAATTTCAGTACCCCGAAAGCAATTAAAAAAACATTTATGCCATCAATAGCTGACAGCAAAATCCTTGAAGACAAAAGTGAAAAAAGAGTCTGCAATCTCACTGTATCAACTTTTAATGACGGCACAACCTCATACTTTCACCACTCAATAGGTGGCTATCATGGTGCAAAGCTCATGCGATATGACGAGTTGATAGGAAACGGGTTAACACAGGAACTGAATTCCCTCATTTCGGTTTTACAGAAAGGTGTTACCGAGGAGGAGATAAATAAAGTACTCTCCAGATCAAATGCCCTCAATATGTTAAATACAAAATACATAATCATCTCACCTGATCAGTATCCGCTGTTAAACAAAAATGCACTTGGTAATGCATGGTTGGTTAAAAAAACACTTGTCGTTGAAAATGCTGATAAAGAGCTCGCAGCTCTTCGCACTTTCAACCCCGGGGAAGAGGCGCTTGTTGACCGTAAATTCTCTGATGCCTTACCTATCTGTGATTCTCCTGCAACATCAGGTGATACGATCTATCTCTCTGAATACAAACCCAACAGACTGGTATATAAAAGTAAAACAGCAACTGATAGAATTGCAGTCTTTTCTGAGATATACTATCCCGCCGGGTGGAATGCATATATTGATGGCAACCCGGCACAGTACTTTTGCGCTGATTATCTACTCCGCGCAATGCAGATTCCTTCAGGAGAACATACAATAATTTACAGCTTCGAACCTGATTCGTATAAAAAAGGCAACCGGGTCGCTCTTGCTTCGTCATTATTGCTCATTCTGTTGCTGGCAGGTGTTACGGTAAATCAAATAATTAAAATCAGAAAAAATGTCTGACGCCAATACTTGTCTTATCTGTGGAAGCAGGGAGCAGACAGTATTACATGAATGCTCCGATTACCTTTCGTCAGGTGAGACTTTTTCTATTGGAGAATGCACTCAATGTGGATTTCGTTTCACACTTTCTCCTCCATCTGAATTAAAAATTGGTGATTATTATCTCTCCGAGGATTACATTTCTCACAGCGACACAAAAAGGGGACTTACAGAGCGACTTTATCATCTGGCCAGGAGAATAATGCTCAGAAAGAAATTAAGGCTCGTAAACAGAGTAAACGGCCTTAATAAGGGTGTTTTGCTCGACATTGGATGTGGCACAGGATATTTTCCTTCTTATATGAAAGAGCATGGATGGCAAGCAACTGGCATCGAAATAAACGAAAAAGCACGAAACTATGCTATCTCTAAATTCGGTCTCAATGTAATATCGCCTGAAGAGGTTGATTCAATTCAGACAAACTCATTTGATTGCATTACCTTATGGCATGTGATGGAACATTTTCATAATCCTGAGTTATGGTTTTCAACTATAGATAAAATGCTTAAAAAGGAAGGGAAATGTATTATAGCATTACCTAACTCAGCCTCATCAGATGCGAAGTGGTTTAAAAAATACTGGGCAGCATGGGATGTACCCCGCCATTTGTGGCACTTTTCACCTGATTCATTCAGAAAATTTGCAGACAGGTGCGGATATGAGATAACAGAGACCTACGGAATGCCCTTTGACGGTTTTTATATTTCTATTTTGAGTTATAAAAACAAAAAGAGTATGCTCGCACTACCAATAGGATTGCTTTGTGGCTTCTTCTTCTTCGTCAGCACCCTTTTCAATAAAGAGAAATCCAGTTCTATTATATATGTTCTGGAAAAGAAATCCTAATACCTGTCAAGCCATCTGTAACGTCTTGAGCTCTCACCAAACCTTATTGCAACAACAAATTCGTGTGATCCGAATGTAGCCTTCTGTATAGTCTGAAAAGTATAATCAAACGAATACCCAAAAAAGTATTTGTCTTTTGTCAAGCCCAGGTTTGCTACCATAGAGCTTCCGGTACGATATTTCACGCCTCCCCAGATTCTATCCTTGTATATGTAGGTTAATCCTATATCCATCTGAGGATTTATAAGATCTGACATTTTTACCATGGCAGAGGGAACAATAGCATTATCACGATCTATTTCTAACTGATAGCTTCCAAAAAGCCAATATGATCTTGTTATTGAAAGATCTTTATAGGCCTGACTTCCCACTTTTACAAATCCCTCCATCAACTCCTGGACTGAGAAACCGGCAGCAAACTTTCTGTTAAGTATGTATGCCCCGGCACTGAAATCAGGTATAAATGTACCTTTTCGAAAATCCGAATATAAGAATGACTCATCGGGATTTGTAAATGTTATTTGCCTCTGATCGATCTTATAGTAATACCCAGACGCTGCCAGACCCAAAGAGAGCTGTGTCTCCCCGTTAAGCCACACATGATATGAATAAGCTGCCTGAAAACCAGTCTTGTGCACTAAACCATTAATATCGTTGTAAACATTTAAGCCAACGCCAACACGTCCTTCGGTCTTGGGCTTGTATGTCTTTCTCCTGAACAGATTCTGACGTATCGAGTATTTCATCTTAAGAAACCTGTTCTGATAGCTGAGGGAATATGTCTGTGGAGAACCATAATAGCCAGCCCATTGATTACGCACAGTCATGTTTACAGAGGCATATCCATTTACTCCGGCAACAGAAGGATTTATCAGAAACATATTATACTGATACTGGCTGTACTGCGCCTGTCCTTTGACAATATCTGCCAGGCACAAAAAAATTCCTATTATCAAAAAGAGCTTTCTCACAGACATACTTTTATTTTACTATTGTCACATGACCAACAATTGGTTTTGATCCATTATGAAGGTCGATAGCATAGTGATAAGAATCCATTGGCAGGACCTTTCCATTAACTTTTCCATCCCATTGAACCGGATATCCTCTCTCAGATTTCCAGAGAAGTTGTCCCCATCGATTCAGAATAAATACTTCCGCTTCAGGATAGAGGCCAATACGTCCAATCTGCCATGTTTCATTTACACCATCATCATTTGGCGAGAATGCATTTGGTATTATCAGACATATTTCATTCAACGAAACTAACCTAACCTCTCCTGCCGCAGAGCATCCATTCATGTCAGTAACAGTAACCGTATATGTTCCTGAAGGTATTCCATCTATATCTGCTGTCTCTGCTCCATTGCTCCACCGATAAATGAATCCACCAACACCTCCCGACGGGATAACTGTTATCATTCCATCACTGCTATCATCACAATATGGCCTGATGGAATCAAATGTAAGTGTAATCTGATAGGGCTCTGTAAGCGTTATAGTCGAATCAGCTGAACAGTTATTATCATCTGTGACAATTATCTCGTATGTTCCAGCACTCAAATCACTTCGATAGGTGCCAATTCCACCATCGGACCATATAACCGAAACTGAACCGACTGAATTAACAGGAGTAACCTCAACTGCACCAGAAGCTGAACCATAACAGTTGATATTATACAATCCATCATTGCTAACTGAGAGATCAAGGTTCATTCCCAACTCCGCTGGTGAATTCAAATCATATGTTTCGACAATAGTACAAAGTTTTATATCTGTCACTGTAACGGTATACTGACCGCTGATTAACCCATATATCGAATCAGAAGAAGAAACAAATCCTGAAGGCCCAGTCCATGAATAGACATAAGGAGCCTCACCCGTAAGCGGGGTAACTGATATCCATCCATCAGAAAGTCCATAGCAGCTTACTTCATAACCGTTATAATCAGAATGAGACTCTGCCAGAGATAACGGAGCCGGATCATTTATTGTTACATCCAGTGTAGTAGTGCATAAATATGAATCCGTAACTGTAACACTATATGTTCCGGATGTTAATCCTGATATATCCTCAGTAACAGCACCGTTAGACCACAGATAGGTATATGGCTGCCGTCCTCCCGAAACTGTTATGTCAATAGCACCATCATCAAATAACGGTGATGCACAGGAAATATCCTGATAAGTATAATCAACACTCAGCATCTCCGGTTGTGTGACATTAATATAAGCTTCTATACTGCAGCCATTGAAGTCAGTGACTATAAGATGATAGTTATCAGCAACAATAGAAGTAAGATCTTCACTGGTATTTGACCATGAAGGATCTCCGGCCCTTGACCACAGATAGGTATATCCACTTGGACTGCCACCGGTTACGGTAATATCTATTCCTCCTGTATACGAGTTACAACGGATGCTGTCTATAACGAAACCCAGAGTTAACGGCAATGGTTCATCAAGATGGAAATTATATGTCTTTGTACATCCTGTTGCTCCATCAGTTACAAGAACACTATAATCTCCTGCTGTCAATCCTGTCTGATCCTCCTGACCCTGCTGAATATTGCTGCCACTCCAGAAGTAGTTATAAGTGCCATCATACGTTATGTCTATTGACCCATCATTACCTCCGTTGCATGAGACTTCATACAGGCCATCGTTACTCTTTGATAAAACAACACTTAGAGTATCTATTCCATCAGGTTCAGTAAGCGTAATACTAAAATCATAAACACATAATGCTGCATCTGTAACTCTAAGATTATAAGTACCTGCTGTCAGATTTGTAATATTATCCGTTGTCGTGCTTCCAGGAATTGATCCATCAGTCGTGGTCCACAGATAACTATAAGGAGCTATCCCCCCCTGTATTGTAGAAATCCAGGCGGAACCATCTGAATACTCATCACATGATATATTATGCCCATTGGGGTATATCGATTTGCTAAGATCAACCGTTACTGCATCCGGCTCAGTTACCACCTCAGTCGTTGTCGAATAACATCCATTGGCATCTCTCATAATTGCAACATAGTTACCAGCCGGGAATCCATTCTGTATAAGATAAGTTGTAGGATCAGCCATGTCATACACATCTGATAATGTTCCAGAGATAAGCGTATCTGTGGCATTCCACACTATCCAGTAGTCAAACGGAGGAGCACTGCCCTCATCAACCCTGAATACCAATGTCGCATCAGAACCACCATTACATGTTACATTATATGCATCAGCAGGTGTAACCTGAGGCAGAGAATAGAGACTGGCTTCAACATGCGGTGGAATAAGTGTCTCTATAGCCGACTGTGAACAAGAAATATTATCGGAAACAGTAACTGTATACTGTCCATGTGTAAGACCACTGATTGTTAGTACACCTTCATTTGTGTAATCGCCCGGCCCAGTCCAGTTTACAGTGTATGGATCAGCCCCTTTCGAGGTAATTACCAGAAGCTCTCCATCACTACCACCCTCACATGTAATGGTATTGGTTATATACAGACCCTGAATCGGATCCGCATGAACCTTTACCTCAGCAGTATCTGCCAAACCATTCGGGCATGCTACTCCACCGGAAACCCTCGGAACAATAATATAATATACAGAATGAAGCGTATCACTGTTATTTGTATAATCATAAATCAGAGGTGTGTCAGGAGCAACATCTGTTGCTGGACTGCGATTTCCATCCACTACCCCTACAGGAGCAGTCACTTCAATTGTATAGTCAAATACAACTGTCCCCGAAGACATTACTGTTGGTGTTGTTAACAAAATATCTGTAAGATCACCATTACACAGCTCCGGATCATTATTATATATAACTACCCTGGGTGTTGGATTTACCCATACATCAATAGTATCGTTTATGCCGCTACAGTGTCTGTTGCCAGCTATATCAAGAAGGAATGGTTGTATTACATATCTGATGACACGCGCAGTATCTCCCGAATTATGAAGCATTTCATTTATTACAGACGGGAAACTTAATCCCGTAGGTTCGGTGTAACCTGATATCTCTGAAGGATATTCATTTATAACCTCAATATCAAATTCGCTTCCTGCATAACTGACAGTCGGACTACTCAAGTTTATTGATACCAGACCGTCATTACAGATTTCACTGTTTGCGATTGTATGATTAACAAGTGCAGTAGGCTCGATATGTATATAAATAGTTGTATCCCTACCGTCATAACATGTTGGATCTCCAGCTTTACCCAGAATATAAGGTTCAAAGGTATATGTTACTGTCTGGAAGCTGTTTGTTGTATTGACAAGCTGATCGGAAATATCAGCAATTGTCCTTGTGCCGTCTGATAATAAACCTGTTACTCCCGCAGGATAGGTTACATCAAGATTATACATCACTGTACCCCGGGATACTACAAGAGAGTCTATTTCAAAACTGAATATTGATCCATTGCAGAACAGAGTATCTGACACTGATGCTCTTATTTCAGGTACTGGCTGAATCCATATTGTCTGATTCTGTGTATTTACATTTCCACAATTATCAACTAACTCCCAAATTCTGGTTATGTAACCAACTTGTGTTACTGTACCCTCGGCAGAGTTATCATCAGCATAGGTTGCGTCGAGGCCCGTAGAGCAGTTGTCGGCCTCGTCGGTCACATCGCCTGTTATTAAAGGATCTATATCAAAACTACCAGATATGTCTCGACATATTGTGATATCGGCAGGACGTGTGAACGTCGGTGCGATGTTGTCAGCTACGGTGATAGTCTGTACCTGGTCGGCGGCAGCGTTACCACACTTGTCTACAAGACTCCAGGTCCTGGTGATGACATACGTACCCTCACAGCTGCCTGCGGCGACGACATCAGCATAGGTTGCGTCGAGGCCCGTAGAGCAGTTGTCGGCCTCGTCGGTCACATCACCCG
>QKCK01000223.1 GCA_003245695.1 Bacteroidota bacterium
TTTTAAACTTTATATTGCATCGGCTAAAGAGAGGAAGAGAGGGGGTAAACGGGTCGGAATTAATGAACCTTCTGGAACAGGATATCTGGTTAAAGGTACAACGGGGTGATCTAAAGTCATTCAGGGTGTTGTTTGACTCTTATTACAAGGGTCTTTACAACTATGCTTATGATTATCTGCGCCGAAGGGAGGATTCAGAGGAGTTGGTCCTTGATCTTTTTCAGAAGATTTGGGCTGAAAAGGAGACAATTTCAATCAATTGTTCTGTTAAGTCATATCTCTACAGGAGCATCCATAACAGTTGCCTGAATTTCATCAGGCATAATGCCGCAGAAAAAAGAAGAATAGTGAAGCTTGGTATTGAAAGCAATGCCGATGAGTTATCCCACACTTGGATTTCTGACAATATTATTATTGATAATCTGTCAGCCGCTGAGATGGAGCGGGATATTGAGGCAGCAATAGACAATCTGCCGGAACAATGCCGGAGAATATTTAAAATGAGCCGTTTCGAACAGATGAAGATAAAGGAGATTGCCGACAGGATGAATCTCTCTGAGAGCACTGTCAAGACCCAGATAGCCCGGGCATTGGATAAGATCAGGGAAGCGTTGGGACGAACTAATTTTTAAAAAATATTTTTTTTAAAAAGGCTTATTCCTTGTAGACCAGGGATAGCATTAAAGTGTCATACATATAATTGAACTTGGATATGAGCATAAACGGATTTGAAATTGAGGAGATCAAGCACATTATTGTCAGTTACTTAACTGATGTGATTACGGAAGAAGAGCGTGAGAGACTTGATCAATGGCTTAAGCAGGAGAGTGACAATCTTGAATTTTTTAATGAAATGGTTACTTCCTGGAGATTATCCGGCACTGTTGACAAAGGCTCAGAGCATGACTTAGATGAATACTGGGACAGACTTGAAGCAGGGATAAATACAGGACAGTCATTTACTGATTCAAAGAGAGACAGGCGAATATTAGTTTACAGGATACTAGGTGTAGCTGCCTCAGTAGCCATTGTATTTCTTCTTGGAGGATATGCCGGTTATCTTCTTACAGATAGTGATAAAACTGTAACATCGTCACATATGTGTGAGGTCACAACGCCAAATGGTACCCGTTCGGAGTTATTACTTCCTGATGGTTCAAGAGTATGGCTTAATGCCGGGAGTACGCTTGTATATCCGGGTGAATTCAAGGGTGATACACGGGAGGTAGAACTTGTAGGAGAGGCATTTTTTCAGGTAAAGACAAATAAGGAAAAGCCTTTTGTGGTTAAGTCATCAGGTCTGCAGATAAAGGCTCTGGGGACAACCTTTAATGTTAAGGCATATCCGGGAGACAAAGAGCTGGCAGCAACACTGGTTGAAGGCAGGATTGTCATAGAAGGAAAATCGAAAGAAAAGGGCCGGTTTGAATACACGCTTGCACCAAGGCAGAGTATGGTCTTTGTGACAGATACCGGGACAGGTATCTCAGAAGCACTTGCCAGGGAAGAACCAATTGTTACAGGGCTGACACACAATGAGACCTTTAAGCCTGAGATAAACAGCGTCAAGCTTGCTGAAAATGTTAATACCGAGTTATATACCTCATGGAAAGACAAGCGATGGGTCATAGAGCAGGAGTCACTCACAGACCTGCTTGTTCAGCTGGAGAGGAGATATAATGTTGAAATAATATGTAAACCGGAGGAGTTGTCAGGGTATAGTTTTTCCGGGACGATTGAGAATGAGACCTTTGAGCAGGTAATGCACATACTTCAGCTAAGTGCTCCTTTAAAGTATGAGTTTGGCAAGGGCGAAGTGCTGCTTAAGATAGATACTGGCAGGGTTAAACAGTTTAAGATGCTGCGGAGATAGTTTTTTGAACAAGATAATCATTAAAACCTCAAAACATAATCAGATGAAACATCCAACATGAAAAGGAAGAACCGGAACTTACTGGAACTAAGTGCCGGTTCTCATTGGTTTTTTTAGTGGCATTCCTGGCGAGGAATGCATGCATTTGTTATTTAACCAATTCATTAACAAAACTATGAAAAAAAAGCATTGTATTCCCTATGCTTCTCCGGGAATAGAAAAAAAAATCTGGCGTATTATGAAAATCTCTTTGGTTCTGACATTTTTCCTAGCCATCAATGTATCAGCGTCAGTGTATTCACAGAATACTGTATTTACGCTCGATACTCAAAATAAGACTGTAAGAGACGTGCTTAAATCAATAGAAGCACAGAGTAACTTCCGTTTCTTTTACAATGACGGATTCATTGATCTGAATAAACCAGTTAATGCAGAGATCAAAGAGATGCGTGTTGAGGAAATCCTCAATTTACTGACAGCAGACAGTGATCTCTCCTATAAGGTTTTAGAGAACGACCTCATTGTCTTTACTCCACGTGAAGCCATTCAACAAAACAAGATCAGGGGAAAGGTAACAGACTCTGAAAGTGGTGAGCCTATCCCGGGCGTATATGTAATTATAGAAGGGACAAAAACAGGTACCATCACTGATGAGAATGGTGTTTATGAGATAGCCGTCAGTGGTCCTGACAATATAATTTCATTCTCTTTCCTTGGCTATGTCACTGAGAAAAGGGCTGCCGGCCGGGATGCCATTTTGAACATCAGTCTTGTTCCTGATGTAAAATCGCTCGATGCAGTTGTTGTTGTAGGATATGGCACTCAGAAGGTTGCAACACTGGTGGGATCTGTCTCTGCAGTTAAGTCAGAGGACATTATGGAAGCACCTCTTCCTAATATTTCACAGGCTATTGTCGGTAAACTGCCAGGACTGATAGCCCGTCAGTCATCGGGTCAGCCAGGATCGGATGAGGTAGACCTCTATGTCCGCGGTTTTGGCACTCTTAACAGTAATGCTCCAATGATACTTGTTGATGGTGTGGAACGATCATTTAATAATCTTGACCCTGCAGAGATAGAGTCTGTGACAATTCTTAAGGATGCCGCGGCTGCCTCTGTTTATGGTGTCAGGGGTGCTAATGGCGTTGTTCTGGTAACAACAAAGAGAGGCAGCACCGGGAAACCCGTGGTTACCTATTCCACTTCATATTCACTCAGTACCAACACACGTATGCCTGAATATCTTAACGGCGAAGAGTTTGTTAAGTGGTATAACTATGCTGACCAGATAAATGACCGCTCAGGTACCTTCCCGGATGAGGTGGTAAGCAAAGTGATAAATGGCGATCCTGAAGGTATTTATGGTAATACTGACTGGATGAAGGAGATGTTAAGGCCGGCATCAATGTGGCATCATAATGTATCTGTTAACGGTGGGTCAGAGAATGTTAAATATTTTGTGTCTATGGGATATCTTGATCAGCCTGGCATTATTAACCGTGTAGACTATTCAAGAAGTAATGTACGCTCAAATATAGATGCAAAGATTAATGACAGGTTCTCTATTGCTCTTGACCTTAGTGGTAATGCTGCAAACAGTAACAGTCCTCAGATTGCAAACTTCACCGGGAACGGCAATGATGTCTCAACCAACCTGATGAACCAGATTATTACGGCACAGCCTTACCTTAACCCAACCTCACCTGATGGCAAGTACCTGGTTTCTTCACTTCTGCCTGGTAATAATCCGGTTGCTGCAAGGGATAAATCAGGCTTCTACAACACTGATAACACGGGTCTGCAGACAAGTCTGAGTCTCAAATATGATGCTTCATTTATTAAAGGTCTCTCGTTCAAGGTCACAGGCAGTTATGACCGTAACTACTACCATTCGAAGTCATTTTATACTCCCTATGATCTCTATGAGGTAGATATTAATTCATCATCATCAGATCTTATTAAGCTCAGTGCACCATATGGTTCTGAGATACAGCTGTCAGAGTATTACACTCAGGCTACCAGAAAAACAGCGCAGGAGTTCATTACCTACAAGAATGCTTTTGGTAAAAGTAACATTGACTTTCTCTTTGTGGCTGAGCAATCTGAATATAAGTCGACAGGACTGGGTGCATACATTCAAAACTTTGATCTCTCTGACCTGGCTGAGTTTACATATGGTAAAGACGTTGTAACAAATCCTGTCGGAAGCAGTTATACTACACGCAGGGTAGGATGGGTGAACAGGCTTAACTATACATACGACAACAGGTATCTTGTCGAAGTTTCATCACGTGTTGACGCCTCCACAAATTTCCCTGAGGATAAGAGGTATGGTTTCTTTCCTTCATTATCTGCTGGTTGGAGGATTTCAGAAGAGGAGTTTTTTAAGATTCTCAACACCCCGGTAACCAACCTGAAGATTCGTGGGTCTGTGGGTGTTCTGGGGAATGATGTCACAAGCGGTACCTATGAGTATATGCGTTTTATGGTTATGTCATCGAGCCCTGTGGCTTACTTCGGCGGCCAGAATGTAAACGGACTCTATACAACATCAACACCTAACTATGACCTTACATGGGAGAAATCAAGGACTACCAACGGTGGCTTTGAGATGGAGTTATGGAATGGACTTCTGGGAATAGAATTTGACTATTTCTATAAGCTAACCACAGACATACTTACAACAATAGGAGGCACATATCCTCCTTCAATAGGAGAGAACTATCCATCGACCGTTAACTCTGGAAAGGTTGACAACAGAGGGTTTGAACTCACTCTTTCGCATAAAAATAATATAGGTGCCTTTAGTTATTCAGTAAGGGGTAATGTGAGCTGGGCTCATAACCGCATACTGAAGATGGATCAGTCGGTTGATATACCGGAATATCTCAGTCTGATAGGTGAGTCAATGGGAGTAAAGACCGGACTTATAGCAGAAGGGTTGTTTCAGACTGATGAGGAGGCTGCCGTATCTCCTGTAGTGAGTTCAGGTGCCAGAGCAGGTGACATAAAGTACAGGGATATCAATGGTGACGGGAAGATAACATATGAACAGGATGTGACAATCATTGGCCGTTCAAGTATGCCGGAGCTTAACTTTGGACTCGCTTTTGATTCAAACTGGAGGAATTTTGAGTTTTCGTTCCTTTTTCAGGGAGCGGCCATATGCGATAACGCACTGATGGGATGGTACGATGGTATTGGATGGGACGACACGCAGTATACACGTGCCTTCTATAACTATGGTAACTCACCAAAGTATCTCATTGAAGGATCATGGACACCAGATAACACTGAAGGCAAATATCCCCGCCTTGACAATCAATGGAGGCCGAACAATAACTGGGCTTCAACACTGTGGATCATCAACGGGGCATATCTCAGGCTTAAGAATGCGCAGCTAAGCTATTCACTTCCCGAGAGTCTGACAAGCCGTATTAATGCTAAGATGAAGGTGTATGTTGCCACTACAAACCTGTTCACAATATCATCATTCAAATATCTTGATCCTGAAGCACCAAACGTAAGCAACGGATACTATCCCCAGCAAAAGACATTCAGTGTTGGAGCTACTGTGATATTCTAACAATCAAATGGAAAGAGTTATGAAAAAACATCTTATATATTTTATACTTGCTGTGGTTTTATTTGCTGCATGCGATGATTTCCTGACACCTGATCCCACTGATAAGTATCCTGAAACAGTGGCCTTCAGCAGTGAGGAGAATACAAAACTATATGTAAACACATTTTATCCTGTATTGAGCCATTATGGTCTTTTTGGCAGTGCCTACCTTAACGGATGCATGTATGTTGATGGATTGACAGACATTGAGAAGTGTGCAGGGAGTACAATAGGATCAAATGGTGCGATATCGAACCTGTATGCATATACCCCAGGTCTGATTACATCTGATCAGAACTCACTTGATATATGGTCAAATGCATATTATAATATACGTCTTATAAATGAGTTTCTTGACGGTATTGATGAGAATGCCACATACAGTGATGAGATAAAGACAAGGTTCAAGGCCGAGGTTCGTTTCTTCAGAGGCTATCTATATTTCTTACTGATGAGAAATCATGGCAGTGTCATTATTCTTGATCACCTTACCTCAGAAACCAGTCATCCCAGGAGCGAGGCTTCTGAATGCTGGGATTTCATTGAGGCGGAGCTTGACTTTGCGGCACAGTATCTTCCTGAGGAGTGGCCCAGTGCCGATGCCGGACGTGTGACAAAAGGAGCTGCTTTTGCTATTAAATCGAGGGCCATGCTTTATGCTGAGCGCTGGCAGTCAGCTTATAACGCTGCCGACTCAGTCATTGTGATGGCTGACAATGGTATCTATGAGCTGGCAACTGATTATAAAGATGCTTTCGGATCTTATACCTATGATGGTAATAAGGAGTCAATCCTTGAATATAATTACTGCTATCCGCTTCTTACACACAGGTATGACTATATAGCCTGCCCCGGTGGAGATAACACAGGTTATGGCGGTGACATACAGCCTACCCAGGAACTGGTTGAATCATACGAGAAAGCCGGTGGCGGTACTGTTGACTGGACTACATGGCATGCTGATGGTGTAACAGCAACACCTCCATGGGAGACACTTGAACCCAGGTTTCAGGCTTCTGTCATGTATAACGGTTCACAGTGGAAAGGCAGAACTATTGAGACCTTTGACGGCGGAGCTGACGGATGGTCTGTTTATCCTCCTGCTGTAGGAAGTAACAAGGGTGCTTCAGAGACCGGCTATTATGTGAAAAAGTACCTTGATGAATCACATACTGACCTGATTAATGTAAACAGTTATCAGCCTGTTATTGAGATGAGACTGGCCGAGGTTTATCTTAACTATGCTGAGGCAGCTTACAATCTTGGCAAAAGCGGTGATGCCAATGATGGAATTAATGCTGTACGTCACCGTGCCGGGTTGCCAAACCTGAATCTCTCGGGCGCAACTCTTCTGGAACAGATAAAACATGAGAGGAAGATAGAACTTGCCTTTGAAGGACAACGTTACTGGGATCTGAGACGATGGAAGGACGCTGTAGCAGTACTTGACGGTTTATATGTGCATGGAATCAAACCTGTTTATGATGGGAGCAGTTTTACGTATGACTATGTAACATGTGACAACCTGCCACGTCAGTTTCCTGAAAAATTCTATGCATTCC
>QKCK01000324.1 GCA_003245695.1 Bacteroidota bacterium
AGTGACATGGGTATAATTGTCATGCCTGTTAAAGTTTATGGTATGGGTGAAGTGACGGTAACGGGTGAGAGGATCCCTATGAAGATCAAACAGGATACTATTGAATATGACGCAAAAGCTTTTAAGGTGAAACCTGATGCGGTGGCTGAAGATCTTATAAAAAAGTTGCCGGGGGTAGAGGTTGACAGATCTGGCAACATTAAGGTCATGGGCGAGGATGTTAACAAGGTCCTTGTTGATGGGAAGGAGTTCTTCAGCAGTGATCCTACTATTGCAACACGTAATCTGCCTGCCGATGCGATTGCCTCAGTACAGTTCTTTGACAAACAGTCAGATGAATCTTCATTTACAGGAATAGATGATGGCGAACGCGATCCTACACTGAATTTTGTTCTTGAGAAAAACAAAAAGAGCGGTATGTTTGGTGAGGCATCTGCCGGTGGCGGTACCGGCGATCACTATGCAGCCTCAGCCAAGTTATACCGTTTTACAAAGAATACCCAGATGGCAGCACTGGGTATGATGAATAATATTAACCAATATGGTTTTTCACTCAGGGATTATATAAACACCGGTGAAGGTGGCTTTTCATCAGGGGGCGGTGGCAGTTTCCCCTCAAATTTCGGTCAACAGGTGACAGGGACAGGATCAAACGGAGCAGCAGGTCTGAATTTCTCACTCTTTAATGACAAAAAGGACCGTTTCTTTGCCAGTTATCTGGGTAAAGGCTCTAAGAGAGATCTGACTGAATCATCCATGACAAAAAACTATTTGCCTGGTGGAACCTATCTTACTGATGAGACCAGTGAACAGGTAAAACGTGACACCTCTCACAGCCTGAATTTTGGTCTGAGAAAGACAATCGGGGAGAGACAGAATATCATAATTAATGGCTCCGTGTCTTATAGCAGTGCCTCTGACCCTTTGACATCTCTTTCTGAAAGCTCACTTGATGATGTGATCATAAACCGGCTTGAAAGAAACACTGGTGAAATGAAAACAGGATTATCTTACAGCGCTGATGCTTCATATCTTGTT
Source organism: Bacteroidota bacterium (assembly GCA_003245695.1). Lineage (GTDB taxonomy): Bacteria > Bacteroidota > Bacteroidia > Bacteroidales > VadinHA17 > SR-FBR-E99. The sequence continues at coordinate 1,039 of QKCK01000324.1, forward strand.
AAACTTAACAGTGGAAAGACCTTTTTACGTCTGTCAGGAAAGACAGGATATTCCGGCAGTGATTCTGAGAGCGAGTTTCTTAACCGCACAGAGTATTTTGATCCGTATGAGTTAAGTATATCAAATCAGTTTTATAATGTTAAAACAGGCAGTGGCAACTATTCGGGAGGTCTCTCAGTTACCGAAAGAATTTCAGACCTCTCCTATCTTGATCTCTCTGTTGACGCAGGGTATGCTACTGACGATCTGAAAAGGAGACAGGGAGATATCTCTGCAGATGAGACGCCCGATGATCTGCTTAGCCCTGACTTCCTTAAGACCAACAGGTACCTTAAGCCCGGCATATCATGGAAGAGGAGTACAACAAAATCAAAGATAACCCTTTCTCTTGCTGCTATGATAGGGGAGTTCTCCACTTCTCTGAATAGTGATGAAAGAGAGAATACAGATTATTTCTTCATTACCCCCAGGGCACGTTGGGAACTCGATTATAAATCGGGAAGAAGAGTGATGCTTGATTTCTCATCATCAGTCAGCACCCCTCAGTCATCGCAGCTGATGCCTGTTGTTAATAATGTCAACTCATTGTCACTCTATTATGGCAACAGGGATCTGAAACCTGAATACAGCCATAATATAAGAGCCTCCTGGTGGTTATTTGATCAGTTTTCATTTACATCACTTCTTTCAGCAATAAACGTCAGGTATACAAAAGACAAAATCAGTTATTCACGGGTCGTAGATCCCAATCTTGGTCAGACAGTAACTCCTGTTAATGTGGAAGACGACTGGAGTGCAACAGGTAATATCAACTTCTCAACACCTTTCAAGCCTCTTGGTATAAAGGTCAACCTTTCTGTCAGTGAAGGTTATAACAGGGGCATCAGTTTAATCAATGAAACAGAGAACATATGCAGTAGTTTTACACACAAATTCTCACTAACCGTTGACAACAGAAAAAAGGACAAGTGGGATGTCTCAACAGGCAGCGTATACTCGCTTACCCAGTCAGATTATTCTGTTCAGAGCTCATTGAATAACACCTACCACGATATTTCATGGTTTGGTGAGGTACGGTTTTCCCCCGGAGACAGGTTCAGCTTTATGGCTTCGTCGGATATAACAAACTACTCAGCCAGGGGATTTGATGAGGCACAGCTTATTCCCCTTGTCGGGGCCGAGATGAGTTATTACTTTCTTCGGAGCAGGAAGGCTTCATTCACTCTCTCAGGAGAAGATCTGCTGAACCGTGATACAGGGATTGAGAGATCAAGTGAGATGAACTATCTTGTTGAGAAAAGGAGTAATGTTATCGGGAGATATGTTATGCTGACCTTCAGGTACAGACCCGGCAGGAGTAATGCGTCAGGAGGAAGAAATATGAGCTTCAGGTAGGGCCATAATGAGTGACATAATTGTCACTCACTCCTTACCGGGGAGGTAAATGAGAAGAAAACTGTTGTTCCTTTGCCTGGGACAGAGTCAATCCAGATACGTCCTTTCATCATCTCTACCAGACGTTTACATATTGCCAGACCCAGACCGGCACCCTGTGATTTGGGCAGGTTCTCATTCCATATCTGGTAAAATGGTTTGAAGATCTCTTCAAGGAGCTCATGAGATATACCTGACCCGGTATCACTTACATAATAGGTAAGTACATCTGCGCCATTATTTTCCATGAGCTTATACCCATATTTTATATCACCCTTATCAGTGAACTTAATGGCATTGTTCAACAGATTACTGAATATCTGGAAAAGCCGGTTCTCATCAAGATACTGGAATATCTTACGGTCAGAGGCATCTGTCTCACATATTATCTTAACCTCTTTGTTTTCAGCAATTAACTGGTCAAAACATAGAGAGGGCTGAATGCCCTTCATAAATTTGTTGATATCAACGTTTGAGAATTTTATCTCCATGTTGTTGCTCTCAATCCTTGAAAGATCAATGGTATCATTAATGATCCTCAGCAGTCTTTTAGAGTTGGCTTCAATAAGATGTACCATCTCTTCACGTTCCTTCTCTGATGTGGATATTGATGTCATAATATTTATGAATCCCATCATTGCATTGAGCGGCGTTCTGATCTCATGACTGAAATTGGCAAGAAAAGCACTTTTCAGTTTATCAGACTCCTCTGCCCTTCGTCGTGCTTCTATAAGCTGATTCATTATAGTCTGATTCTCAGTCACATCCTGCAGGGTGCCGTATCTTAAAAGCAACTGGCCTGACTCATTGTATTTGGCATGCGAGTTTATCTCAAGAGTCTTTATTTTGCCTGTAGTGGTGATAATACGATAGTGGAGGACAAACTTCTCACGCTTATGTTCTATTGCCTCTTCAATGGTCGAGCGAAGGTAGGTTCTGTCTTCCGGGTGTGCAAAGGCAATGCTCTCCTTATATGACATTGTGAAACCGGTGGGATTATCAGTGAATGTCCTGGCTATCTCTTCTGAGCCGTTATACATACCGGTCTCTGGTCTAAACTCCCACCAGCCAAACTTCCCGATACGCTGTGCCTCACGAAGCCTCTCTTCATTCATCTCAAGGGCGCGCCTTATACGGTACTCCTCTGTGACGTTGATAAGGATACATATCTTAAACCTGTATGATAATGAGGTGATTACATTGACGGTTATGACTGTGCCATCTTTCTTTTTGGCAGGTATGATAAGGCTTATATTAGGCTGATCAAGGAAACCGCTGTCTGATGTCTCTGGCTGGATGGCAAGCTTCATGGGATTAATGCCAAGCAACTCATCTTTACTGTAACCAAACAGTTCGCAGGCAGCCTTATTTACTCTGATAATTTTGTTATGACGGTTGCTTATCAGGACAATAGCATGGCCTGAGACATCAAAGACCTCCTTATATTTCCAGAAAAAATGGCCTGTTTTTATTCTTTTCAGCCATATTTTAAGGGGTATTTTAGCCACCGGTGTTAATTAGTTATTTATTATTGGCTATAAATGTATATTTTTTTAGACATCTTTGCAATGAGACAAAAACAGATTATGAAAGGAGATGAATATATCCTCTCATTAGATCAGGGGACAACAAGCTCACGGGCAATACTATTTGACAGGTCAGGAAGTATTGCCGGGATGGCGCAACGGGAGATTGCGCAGATCTATCCCAGACCTGGTTGGGTAGAGCATGACCCATTGGTAATATGGTCAGTTCAGATGTCTGTTATTATTGAAGTGATCTCTACCAGTGGCGTCAAAGCTTCCTCCATAGCATCAATAGGCATTACAAATCAGAGAGAGACCACTGTCATCTGGGACCGTCATTCAGGCAAGCCTCTGTATAATGCCATTGTATGGCAGGACAGACGTACTGCCTCTTTCTGCGACGAACTGAAAGAGAAGGGCCATGAAGCAATGATAAAGGAAAAGACAGGTCTGCTTATTGACTCCTATTTTTCTGCAACCAAGGCATGGTGGATCCTTAATAATGTAGAGGGAGCCAGGGAGGCCGCAGCAAAGGGTGATCTCTGTTTCGGAACCATTGACACCTGGCTTCTCTGGAAGCTGACCAATGGCCGGGTTCATGCTACTGACATCACAAATGCCTCCCGTACTATGCTCTTTAATATCCATACCTGTGAATGGGATATGGAACTCCTCGACCTATTTGGTATACCTTTGTCAATGATGCCGGAGGTAAAAAGCTGTTCAGAAAAATTCGGAGAGACAAATCTTATTGACCTTAAAACCACTATCCCCGTCTCAGGGGTAGCGGGAGATCAGCAGGCAGCACTCTTTGGACAGATGTGCATAGAACCCGGAATGGTAAAAAACACATATGGCACTGGCTGTTTTATGATCATGAACACAGGTAGCAAGCCGGTTCTCTCAAGGAATAATCTCCTGTCAACTATATCATGGAAGATTGGGAACAATGTAACCTATGGTCTTGAAGGTAGTGTTTTCATTGCAGGTGCTGTCATACAGTGGCTTCGTGATGGGCTGGGAGTGATAGGGTCGTCAGCCGAAAGTGAGTCAGTGGCTGCACAGGTCAACGATAATGGTGGCGTATTCTTTGTTCCTGCCCTATCCGGACTCGGGGCTCCATACTGGGACCCATATGCCAGAGGAATGATAATAGGTATAACACGCGATACCAAATACAGTCATATTGTAAGGGCAGCTATTGAGAGTATAGCCTTTCAGGTAAACGACGTGATGGAAGCCATGTCATCAGACCTGGGAATGGAACTCACCGAATTGAGAACCGATGGTGGTGCAGCTGCAAATAATATCCTTCTGCAGTTCCAGAGCGATATATTGAAAATTCCGGTGGTAAGACCCGCCATCCTTCAGACTACCTCACTGGGAGCTGCTTATTTTGCAGGCCTGGGAAGCGGATACTGGGGTTCTGTTGATGAGATAAAAAGCCAGTGGAGGTCGGCTGCCAGGTTTAACCCATCAATGACATCAGAGAACGCAAAATCAATGGTTGACAGATGGCATGAGGCAATAGGTCGTGCCTCTGAATGGGCCAAATAGTATTAATAAAATGAAGCATCATTTTTATATTATTGCAGGTTTTACAGTTATCACACTGATACTTTCCATAACCTCATGCAAAAAGCCTGAAGAAAAATTCCCGGGCAAATGGATGGAAGCAACTCAGCTACCTGCTTCTGAACGTAATGCAGCCTCATCATTTGTTATCGGGACAAAAGGATATATCACCTGCGGCTATGACGGTGAACAATACCTGTCTGACCTCTGGGAGTATGACAGTGAGTCAGGTACATGGAAGCAGATGGCATCATTACCTGCTGCCAGCCGGGCTAAAGCTGTTGCCTTCTCTGTTCCGGCAAACGGCAAAGGATATCTTGCAATGGGATTTAACGGATCAGCCTATCTGAATGATATGTGGGAGTATGATCCATCAGCCAACAGCTGGAACAATAAGGCTTCCTTTCCGGGGTCAGCTGTCACCGGGTCAGCAGCTTTTGGCATTGGCGACAAAGGATATGTAGTATATGGTCTGAACCTCTCAGGGCCCGTAAAGGAATTCTATTCATACGATCCGGTAGCCGATACCTGGGAGTCACTCACTGCTGCTCCGGGTACTGCCCGTGCAAAATGTGGCGTTCTCATATACGATGACCGGGCATATATTATGGGAGGGTCAGATGATAACGGGTATTACCCCTCTGACTTCTGGCGGTTTGATCCGTTAGCCGACTCATGGACTCAGCTGGCTGACATAAGTGATAAAACCGATAACAGCTGGGACGACAGTTACTTTGACCTTACGAGGGAAACACCATGCACTTTTGTAATAGATGACAAGGGCTATGTCACCCTTGGCAAGACTTTCTACTTTAACCTGAGCACTACCTGGCAATACGACTTCACTGATGACAGATGGGTGCGGGTCGCTGACTTTGATGCAACCGTACGTCTAGAAGCTGCAAGCTTCTCATTCGGACAGCGTGGTTTTATACTTACAGGCAATCATTCAGACCAGTTCTTTAGGGATATGTGGGAGTTTATTCCTGATGCCCCTGCTGAAGATCTATAATAAATAACAGGTGACGGGCCGGTAGTTTTTATTACGACAGAGGTTCTTCAGAAATCCGCCTCCTCAGATTCAATATATAATGTTAAGATACCTGATATAAACCTCATTGGTTTCGGACGATGGTCCCTGTCGCAGAATAATGTCAAAGCTTTTTATACTTTAACCTCAGGCTGTTACTTACCACAGAAACAGAACTCATTGCCATTGCAGCACCAGCTATCATAGGATTAAGCATAAAACCCGTGAAGGGGAAAAGTATTCCTGCTGCCACGGGTATGGCAATGACATTATAGAAGAATGCCCAGAACAGATTCTGCCGTATGGTTTTTATTGTCTGCCGTGATAGTGCTATAGCAGAGGGAACAGCATCAAGAGTAGATGATACTATTGTCATTCCGGCTACATCCATAGCAATGTCTGCCCCCTTACCCATTGCTATGCTGACATCAGCCTGCGCCATAGCCTGTGAGTCATTTATTCCATCTCCTATCATCAATACTTTCTTCCCTTTTCTCTGCAGTTCTTTAATATAATCTGCCTTATCTCCCGGTAGTAGTGATGATCTGAAGTTGCTGATTCCAGTCATGGTGGCAATGGTATGCGTTGTATGCTCATTGTCACCTGATAGAAGATGTATCTCTATCCCTTCACCTCTGAGTCTCTCTATTGCAGCCGCTGACGACGGTTTTATTGTATCAGCCACAGCCATAATGCCTAACACCTTTCCCCTGCCGGCAAACAACATTACAGTCTTAGCCTGCTCCTGTAATGTATGGATATTTACATATGTTTCATTATCAACAGCTATTTTATTATCTCTCATAAGGAGCTCATTGCCTGCAAAATATTTTTCACCATGGTATGTTGCCGTGACACCCTGTCCGGAGATACTTTCAAAATCGTTTATCTCTGCTGATTCTCTATTTTCTTCCTTAAGTTTTTTTGTAACAGCTTCGGCAAGCGGATGTTCTGATTGTTGTTCCATTGCCAGGAATATCGCTCTGTCAGAGGCAGAGCCCGAAGGCAGCCATAATGAGTCAGTGACAACCGGTTTGCCTTCTGTTATTGTGCCTGTTTTATCAAGCACAATTGTATCGGTTTTATGTATCAGTTCGAGTGAATCGGCATCTTTTATCAATATACCGTTTTCTGCCCCTTTACCTATTCCAACCATTATTGCTGTGGGTGTTGCAAGACCCAGGGCACAGGGACAAGCGATTATCAGGACTGATACCAGAGCAATAAGAGCCTGATGAAATGCATTCTCTCCCCCGAAAAGCATCCATACGGTGAAAGCAGTGACGGCAACAGATATTACCACAGGCACAAAAACAGATGCAACCTTATCTACAAGCCTCTGTACCGGTGGTTTGCTCCCCTGTGCCTCTTTTACCATCTTGATGATACGAGCCAGGAGTGTCTCATCGCCCACTTTTTCAGCAACCATGATAAAGCTGCCACGCTGGTTTATTGTACCGGCAATGACTTTACTGCCAGGCCCTTTTTCAACCACAAGAGGCTCTCCTGTCACTGAACTCTCGTCAATATATGATGAGCCATCAGTGACCTCTCCATCAACAGGTATCCTTTCGCCAGGTTTGACTCTCAATAATTGTAGCACTGTTACTTCTTCAATAGAAACACTCTTATCGGTGCCGTCGGCATCAATAATTGTCACATTATCAGGCCTGAGACTCATAAGTTTGCGCAGCGCTGTTGAGGTATTTGACTTTGCCCTTCTCTCAAGCAGCCTTCCCAGAAGGATAAAGACGATTATCACTGAGGCTGCTTCAAAATAGGCATCCTCATTAAGGCTTAACCGCTTGAAGATGTAAGGTGCAACCGTTACCAGGAGACTGAAGAGATATGCTATTCCGGTACTCAGTGCCACCAGCGTATCCATGGTTACCTGTCTGTGCTTCAGTTGTCTTATGGCGCTGGTGAAGAATCCTCTGCCAAACCAGAATACCACTGGTGTTGAGAATAACAGCATTATCCAGTTTCGGTATGGCAGGTGCATCAGAAACATACCTGTTATTACCACAGGGATAGTCAGCAATGCAGCCATGACAGTGTTACGTTTCAGCTCACTGAACTCTTTCTCTGCTGTCTCATCAGCAATCTTATCAGGCTTCTCAGCCACAATAAGGTCAAAGCCAATATCCTGTAATGACTTTTTGAAGTCGGTATCGCCACTGTCTGCAGGGTTATATTCTATCAATACCGTTGCCGCAGACAGGTTCACTGCAGCATTTTTCACTCCGGTATTGTTTTTAATGGCTTTCTCCACTCTTGCTGCGCAGCTTGCACAGTGCATCCCTGTTACGGGAAAGTCTCTCCTGATGATCTTTTCCATGCTCATAATCCCCCTCAACAGCAGTGCTGTTTTTTATTAGGGAACAAATATAAAACAGATATGTTCGCTGACTACTTCTCTTCAGGTCTGACCATTGTAAAATGTCGTGTGATAGTATTGCCCTGGTCGTCGGTGACAGTAAGCTGATGATCACCTTCAGCAGCCCACAGTTCGAGCTGGTGGATACCCTGTGTCATCCCCTGATATTTGTTATCGAGATGCCAGTATAAAGTTGCGTTTCTGCGGCGGTGTGCTACCTCAGGCAGCATGGCTGACAGTTCGCCGGTAAAACCACGCGGTATGAAGATCTTCGCACCGGCAGGAGGATAGAGGAACTCCATTGCAGAAATGGTTCTGTCATCACTACATCCTGGTTTAAGAGGAGGGATGCTGCGATAAGAGGTATTATGCATTTTGTAGTAGTATTCCATAGCAGGGGAGAGAATAAACCAGGGTTTGTTGACTATCTCTCCGGGATTGGCACAAGAGATATTTACACGGTATCTCTCTGTCTTATCAAGGTGAATAATGGTGTGCCATTTGCAGACGTTACTTTTTAGTCCGGCTTCGGGAACCCACTCTTCCCTTATCTCAGGGCAGTCAGCTCCTGCTCTCATACCGCTGGCGGCACAGACCTCTACAAGTGTCATCTCCTCCTCTGGTCTGGAGAACCATTCATCATGATGTCTGAGGCGGAAAATATCAAACAGGAGTGGAGCTGCTGCAGTGATACCTGTCAGTCCCGGACGTCCCTCACCATCAGCATTGCCTGCCCAGACGGCTATTACTTCATGGGGTGAGGAGCCGATAGCCCAGGCGTCGCGGAAGCCATAACTGGTACCTGTCTTCCATGCTATAGGTGGGGCACTGCCAAAATATTGCCATCCTGTCTCTGTCTCAGGCCTGTTGACTCTCAAAAGGGCTTCATAGGTGAGCCATATGGCAGGAGCAGAGAGTGGCGGGTCAGGGTCATTGACATCTCTGCTGGTGAATTCCTCTTCACGTAACACAGGTGAGTGCCAGTCGTCAGCAGTGTAATGCTCTCTTTCAGAACACTGTTTCTCAACCCTGGCCATGGAGGCATATGCTCCTGCCAGCTCCCACAGACTGGCCTCACCACCACCCAGGATAAGTGAGAGTCCATAATGAGAGGCTGGTCTGGTAAAGGAGGTAAAACCTACCTCTTTCAGCAGTCTGAGAAACCGTTCCTGAGTATATCTCTGCAACATCCTGACGGCAGGGATATTAAGTGACAATGCCAGTGCATCACCTGCAGGCACGGCACCACGATATGAGAAGTCATAGTTCTCTGGTCTGAAACCCTGAAACCGCATAGGGATATCGGCTATGAGTTCTTCAGGAAGCATCTCTCCTGAGGAGAGGAGTCCGGCATAGAGAAAGGGTTTTAAGATACTGCCGGTACTGCGTGGTGCCCTGATGATATCTACATCACGGCAATAGTCGCCGGTAGTGTCGGGGAGGGTGCTGTTACCTACATATGCAAGGACATGCCCATTGTCAACGCTGACAACAATAGCGGCGGCATTAAAAATAAGATTATTTTCAAGCATCCGCTGATGGTTATTTACTATCTCACTTACTTCTCTCTGCAGATAAGGATCGATAGTTGTTCTTATCCTTTTACCCGGAGAGTGCAACTGGAACCATGAAACCAGGTGAGGTGCCAGTGATGGCATTGATCCTGCAGCGTCAGGTAATGGTTCGTCGAGGGCCAGGCTGAGTGTAATGGTATCAAAGACACCTCGTCTGCACATTGTCACCAACAGGGAGTCTCTCTTCTGTCTGAAACGTATGTTGTTTCTCCCGGGATAGACCAGTGATGGGGCATTAGGTAAGACAGCGAAGGCAGCCGCCTCGGCCCATGAGATGTCATTGGGAGAGCGTCCGGTATAACGCCAGGCGGCAGCCTCAAGCCCGACAGTGTTACCTCCGAATGGGGCATTGGCAGCATAAAGCTTCAGAATGGTTTTCTTTGAACGGAACAGCTCGAGCTTCAATGCAGAAAGCATCTCGAGAATCTTACCGCGGTATGTTCTGGGAGGGTTTCCCCGGGCCATCCTTGCAACCTGCATCGTTATGGTACTACCACCGCTGACGATCTCGCCGGCACTGATATTGTCACTCATGGCTCTTACAATGGCAACGGGGTTTATGCCCGGGTGCCACCTGAACCATCGGTCTTCATAGTTTATCAGCGCTGTCACATATTTTGGGGGCACTGAGTCGGAGGCAGGGAAACGCCACTGCCCGTCAGCAGCAATGCGAGCACCAAGGAGAGAGCCATCTGCCGCCTCCACCACGGTCGACAGCGGGGCATCAAATGAAGGCATCGGCGCAAGCAATACTGCTGTTGCAAACAGTGCTGCTGCGCCGATGACTATCTTAAAGCCTGATTTCACTTTGGCTCTGTGACAGTTACTTCACCACCGGGCTGGCGTGCACGTACTCCCTCATCATACATGGCCTCGCATAATATGGAAGGCATTGAATATGTCCCCCGATAGGCGGCTGTGAGAAGGATATAATAACGTTTTGTCTCTCCCGGACTGAGGTTAAAGTAGGTATACACCCTGTCATCACGAAAATCGCGTGAGTCATAGCTGCTCTCTCGTATCGGCAGAGTAGTCTCAAAGAGACGGGTATTCTGAATCTCCCACCCTGAAGGCACCATCTGCGTTAAGGCTATGTTGTCTATCTTACGGTGCGATGTACTGGTGACAGCCACTACCATCATGAAGCCGGTACCCTGTACCAGTGAGGAAGGATTAACAGTCAGCCCATCCATGCCCAGGTAATCAATCTTCATCGTCAGATTCTCAGCAGCAGCAGTGGCATCAGTAGAAAGAGGCACACCTCTCTCAGTGAATGTGACAAAGAGAGGAATTTTGGAATCATTTTTCAGTGTGATGCTGTTAGAGGCATTGCCAGGGGTAAAACGCCGTAAGACAGCATTCTCTGACGATACTGACTCATTGTTCCCGTTGATATTCAGTGCTGCTTTTATCTCAGAGCCATTACCGGCTTTTACTTTTCTGCTATAGTTCATATATGAATACAGACCCCATGCTGTTGTCTGTGTACTGTACCATCTTTTTGAACTCATCTCGGCGGCTATCTCTTTTAAGAGACCCAGTGACTCGATGGTGTTGCCCAGCATGGTTAGTGTATATAATATTATAGACCTGTCACGCAGACTGCTTCCGTAATAGTAATAGCTATATTCATCTTCAGTGCGCAGGTTTCTCACATCAATAAGTGTACGGGCCACCTCACTGCGTCCTGTTGTGGCATAGGCAGCAGCAAGAAGCCACTTCGATAATGAGGGCATATTTTCTATCTCTTTCATCCTGTTCATAGCCCCTTTCTCAGGATAACCGGCTATGGCGAGGGAGAAGAGTCTGTAAGCCTGATCGTTACATGTATACCTGTATTGTGGCTGGTATTTCCATTGCGAGGCCTGGTTACGCTGATATCCTACCCATTTGGTGATCAGGGCGTCAGGCACTTTATAACCGGCATTCTTTGCTTCAATGAGGAAATGACCTGCGTATGAAGTAGCCCAGTCATCAGGATATGTTCCTCCGGGCCATAACGAAAAGGCCCCTGAAGGAAGCTGACGTGAAGAGATATTGCGTATGGCTTCCTGTATGTTATATTTTAACTGTTCAGGATCAGGCAATGATGCTCCAAGGAGCTCAGGGAGATATAACTGAGGAAAGGCCTTTGATGTTATCTGCTCTGTACAGCCATGAGGATAGCCTGTGAGATATCCAAGTCTGCTGGTAAGATTAACAGATGGCAGTGAGAATATTTCCACTGATGCCTGGGAGGTGCCCTGCATGCCAAAAGGTGTGAAGCTCTTCTCATATTTACCGCCAGGCTGAACAATAGTTAATTCTGCCCTGCTCTCTGCCGGATTCGGGCTTCTTACCTCTATCTCCAGATCATAATATGCTTTCTCATTACCGGTCACAGCTTCTACTTTTATCTTAGCTATCCCGGTTTTGTTTGCCGTAGCCATGATAAACTGAACGTTCTTCTCACCCTGACCGTTAAAATGCGTCTCTGTCTTTTTATGAAGGAAAGATACCATCTCATTTCCACTGGCAGTGATAGTAACATCACATGGCTCTTTACTCTGTGAGAATATTGTTACAGGAAGAGCTACCTTATCACCCGGTGAAAGTACCCGGGGTGCTGTTGCAAGCACCATTAGCGGGTCAGCAACAATTACACTCTTATCTGCTGAGCCAAACGCGTTGTCATTACCTGCTGCAACTACCATTACCCTTACCGATCCGGTGTATTGTGGCAGTCTGACTTTATGAATTCCTGTCTTTCCTGCTTCAACAGTGAATGGTCCCAGGAATTTGACAACAGGGACAAACCTTCGAGCTTTATTCTTTGACTGATCGACCACTGCCATATCTCCACCCACGGCAAAGATCTTTTCGAGAGTACCACCAAAGGCACCGAAGATGTAGTCATATAGATCCCAGCTTTTTACTCCCAGCGCCTGTCTTACATAAAACCACTTCCATGGGTCAGGAGTGCGGAAGGCAGTAAGGTCAAGCAGCCCCTCATCCACTATTGCAAGAGTATATGTCATCTTGCAGTTATTCTGTTCATTAACCTTTATCTCAACCTCCTGTTGAGAACGTATCTCCGAAGGCATGGTTATTACAGGTGTCAGATGAGTGGATGGGTCTTCAACCATGACAGGCAGTACGCCATATAGTCTTATGGGGTTGTCATTAACAGTCTGTGAATGAGGCTGCAGCAGTGTAATATAGACATAGGCATTAGGTGCCATCTCAGCTGTTGCTGGTATCTTTATCGTGGTGTTGCCAGCCTGTGTTTCAACATGTTTTATATCAAGTACTTTTGTGCTGTTCTCAACAGTGACAATGGCATGTCCGTTAGCCGGTGATGGGAATGAGATGCTTATCTGGTCTCCCGTATTGTATTTCTCTTTGTCAGTGTTTATTCTGAGGAGTGAAGCCCCGTTGTTCCCGCCGGGTTTCATACCATAATCCCAGGGCCAGTCAACGAGTATGATCCTGCCTGTTGAATGACCTGAAGGCATAGAGGCTCTGATCAGATACCGGCCCCAGTCTTTCTTATTTATATTAAACGTAACACTACCTTCACCTGATACGGTGTTTATTGTCTTCCTGAAAATACTGCTGTATCGCTGGTTTGAGACATATGAGCCAAGATATTCATCATCAGCTTCCCACCACCATCTGTATGTCAGTTTATAAATCGTTATCTCCACCTGTGAAGAGACTGGCTTGCCGTTTTTGTCGAGGGTGACAATCTTTATTTCGTTTTCCCTGTCAGTGAACAGCATCCTGCCTGTAGGGCCCAGGGCAGGCATGTTTATACCCACGAAGGCAGGGTAAGGAGCATATGGTTTCACAATCTGGGTTATGCTTGCATCACCACCTTTTTCGAATACCTGCGCAGTGAAGACAGCATTTAGCATTCCCGGGGCTCTCATCTGGTCATCAGGAGCATAGTCGATGGAGGCGTCTCCGGTGGCATTAATGTTACTATCGAAGATGGTTGTGGTTTCAAACCTGAAGTCGGCTACCGGATCATCAAAACAATACTGGCTGTAACGGTTAAAAGTGGTCTTTACAGGTTTGAAGAGCAGATCGACCTTTGCTCTCATATCTCCTGCTACAGCTCCGTTAAGCCATGATGCCTTCAGTGCTGCTGTCACAGTCTTACTCTCACCGCCCAGGACCTCAGAGGGGAATGTGAGTTGTATCTTTAGCCTGTTGGGTTTTACTGTTTCTATTTTAAGAGTCCTGGAGAAGCTCGCACCGCCAATACGTACAAGAGCCTTGTAATTACCTGTAACAGCATCAGGATCAGTGATAGAGGTAAAGGTCAGGAAACCTCTGTCATTCAGTGTTGCCATCTGGCTGTCAATCCTCTGTCCCGATGGGTTATACAGCTCAAAGTGAACTGGATGACCTGCAGGGAGGCCTGTTGCAACATCACGTGCTATGACACCAAGGTAAATAGTATCACCGGGTCTGCGCACATCCCTCTCGGTAAACAGAAAGGCTCTGATGCCATCCTGTGGCATTTCGCCAGTGACGTCAAACGAACTCATTGACATCGCCTGACCGTCATTAAGAGAGAGATAGTTACGGTTTTTATCTTTATGGGCTATAACAAGGAAAGGTTTGCGTGCACATTGTATTACTGCCAATCCATCCTTATCGCTCTTTGCTGAACCAAGTAACTGATTCTGGTAGTCAAAGATATCTACGGTGGCACCCTCAACCGACTTTGTGGTTTTTATATCATTTACAAAGACATATAGTTTGTTTTCAATACCGTTCTTTGCCATCAGTCCAAGATCAGAAGCAAGGATATTCCTTACAAGTTTCTTGTTTGGATGATAGTATGCATCATCACACGGATTATCATCTTCGTCCCAGTCATAGGCATATTCATAAAAGAGATGATCATCACTATACTGATAGTAGTCTTCAGAACCTTCCCATTCCTTATCCATATCAAGCAGATCAAGCATCTCTTCATATTTTGATTTCTCTCTGTTGGCATCACAGGGGTAGAGAGAGTATGAGGGTCTCATCGACAGCTCTACACGGTATAGAATCCCTGGCTCAACCTTTATATAATCAGCCAGGTTCAGTGTGAACATGTTATACTTATCAGGATCAATGGTTGCATCATTCATCAGGTTGATACGTCCCCTGTATACCGGCCTTCCAAAGTTTCTGACAGAGGAGTAGCTATTGGCATCGCCCATGGTATTCTCCTGAAGAAAATAGGGCAGGTTATTTTCGAAGATCTTTATTATGGTGAGGTCAACGGCGCTCAGATTTGCTGCCATAAAGGGAAACAGGAGCTCTCCTGATGATGGCATAATAACACCTTTACCTACTGACTTTATTCCGGGTTTAACCGGCGAGAAATTAACAGTCTTGCTGTAGTCTTCACCCAGTTTTTTACCATTATTGTTTGTTAAAGCTCCGTCAATGATTACAGTAGCTTCTCCAACCACCATTTCTGTAGGTATGATAACCAGCCTGTTGCCCTCCACCTCACATATCAGCGAGTGTTCCGGCTGAAGCCTTACCAGCCCCTCAAGGTCTGCAGAGGCATTAAGTTGGTCTGAGAATGTTACTTCAACGCTTCTGGCGTCGCTGCCTTTGACCCTCAGATCTGTTGCGGTAAAGAGTCCCTCCGCTGGTATTGACACATCAGACTCTCCTTTTGATCTGGCGCCATAGTGGGTTCCGTTCCATGAAACCGTCAGGTTACGGTTCTCTTTGCTTCTTTCAAGATCTTCAATATAAAAAGAGTGGGTATTACTGTTGTTGTGTTCCCACCTTATTATTTCATCATGCCGTCCTTCACGTGCCGTAACATACTTCTCAACCTCGTCAGGTGAAATGAAGTCAGAGGTAGTGACAGTACCTTTCACTGTATAAAGAGCACCATCAGGCAGCTGACATTTTACCGGATCAAGTCTTACAGTGAAATTCTTGTCAATGGTTCTTACATATAGCGGGAAAGAGGTGAGCTTCTCTTCTCGGGCTCCCAGTCTTCCCAGGTTAAGTTTCCCCCGATATGATATCCCTGGTTTCATTGGCTCCGAGGGGCGGAAAACGAGAGTAATATCATCGATCCACTCTGCTGTCCCCTTTAATGAAGGAGAAAATGAAAAGAGGCTTGAAGTACGGCTTCGGTCAGCGATGGCAGCAAACTCTTTGGTGAAGACCACCTCAATGATGCTGCTTGATGATATAATGCCTGAGGTATAGGCTGAGATATAGTTGCTGAATCCCTGATCAAGGACAGTAAGAGCTTCATTTATAACTCTTACCGGTAACTCTTTTGTGTCTCTCACACAGGTTGTGGTTCCAAGGATGAGAACCAAAGACAAAAACAGACGGATAGGTTTCATGGTGATGTTTTATTTTTCAGGAGGTTATTTCAGTTGATTGCCAGTAACCTTAAAGATAATAAAGAGAAACAAAAAAGAAAAATGCAAAAAGGAAACAGAGAATCAAAGCATAACTATCTCCTCACGGAGGTGAGAGATATAATCTCTTATCTGGTTAATGGTACCTATGGTAACGTTAGTCTCACTTCCTGTGGTAACTATAACGTGCCTGGTGGTATCAACATTAACATCTCCCTTTTTATAATATATATTAAAGGTATCGAACCAGCGATTGAGATATTTTAGCTTTTTGGTATAAAACACCACCATAGGATCATCATAATAATTCTTCATGAAGCTCAGCAGGGAGTGCAGTGAATATTTCTGCTGGGCTATCTTCTCAACCACAACCGGATCAGGGTCAGAGGAGTTATAGGCTAACTGTGTAGCCAGGTACATTGACTCAATCCATCCTGCCATCATCATCATTGCAAGAGTTGCTTCATTGCCTTCATTACGCAGATGACTGTCTATCTTCTGATATGTAACCGTCATTATATGTGTCAGGGAGTCGGCATTACTCAAAGACCTGTCAACAGCTCTTATGCCATCTGCAAGCACCTCCTCGGGGATATTAAGCCTTTCGCTTAATGAGGCAATTGTCACGAAGTAGTTTACAGTCTGTCTGTTTACACCGAAGAGTTTCATATATCCCATATCAACACCATAGATACCCAGGTTCATGGCAGCTTTATAGCTGGTCATATACAGGTCGGCATTTTCAGCAGAGTTAATGATGGTATCGTTAAATGTAAGGTTCAGTTTATCAAAGATATTGCATACCTCCACCGGGGTCATCAGGCCATAATATATCTCTTTCAGAGAATTAGTGTCAGCAAGGGTTTTGGGCATATATGTAGAGAAGACAGGAGCAGGTATTTTATCGCTTCTGTCTTTTTTCTTACAGGAGGCAAATGACAACAAAACAAGAGAAACAATAAAGAAACTCAACACTACTCTTTTCATCAGCACAAATTTGGGCCTAAGATATAAAAAGAAAGTCATATAGGTTTAATCTAAAGAACAATCCTGTCACCAAGCCGTGACGATATCTGCTTCTGCAGTACTGTCATCAACCTGTACTTCTCCATCAGCTGATCCATTTTATCCTGGTCTCCTGCCGCTTCTGTGATGGCTTTTTGTAACTCCTTCTGCATCAGCTTTATCTTATCGCTTTTGAACTTCAGTACAGTATCTGTTACAACGGTCTTGAGCTTCATCTCTTCAGTTTCCACCCAGGTGCCTTTTTCCTTCCATATATTACTGAGCTGGTATTTTTCAGTGAGCAGGTCAACGGCAATGGAGCTTACCTGTGGGTTTTGGTGGTTGATAAACTGCCTCTCATTTGTCAGCAGACCCTGCTCGGTATGGAATTTTATCTCAGAGAACATCATTTCAAAGAGGGGCTCTTCAAATCCCAGTTCATCTTCGGTTATCTGTGTAACAATATAATCAGCTACCGTGGTAATAGTCTCTATGCCTGTCTCCCTGTCAGTGATCTTATCGATTATTTCACTGCCATATCTGACCAGCAGACGCAGAATCTCTCTCTCTGAGTAGAAGGCGGTAAAGGGTTTTTTCTTCTCCCCTGTTTTTGTGAGTGTGGTATTTACTACAGAGTCCTGTACCGGGAATGAGTTTCTTTCACGGAATGTCGGCTGTTTCCGCAGTTTCATTACCTCATCGAGAATCACCTCTTCAGGCATGCTGAGCTGGCTGCTGCACTCCTTGATATAGATAGTACGGCTTATCTGGTCAGGTATGACAGCGATAGATCTGACCACATCCCTCACCAGGTTTGCCCTGGCAACAGGGTCACTCTTTGCTTCGCTGAGCAGAATAGAGGTTTTGAACTTAATGAAGTCAGTCTCATTATCGGTGAGGTACTTTGCATACTCTTCATTTGATACTTTTTTGGAGTATGAGTCAGGGTCTTCGCCATCAGGGAGAAGGACGATACGAACATTCATGCCCTCTTCCAGCACCATATCGGTACCTCTTAGCGACGCTTTCACTCCGGCATAGTCACCGTCATAAAGCATGGTGATGTTAGGAGTAAAACGCTTTATCAGTCTTATCTGTTCCTGGGTAAGTGCTGTTCCTGATGATGCAACAACGTTCTCTATACCTGCCTCATGCATTGAGAGAACATCGGTATATCCCTCAACGAGGTAACATCTGTCGGCGTGCAGTATCGCCTGTCGTGCCTGAAAGATACCATATACTATACGGCTCTTATGATATATCTCAGTCTCAGGTGTATTTACATATTTGGCAGCGTGAGGATCTTTTTTTATTATCCTGCCTCCAAACCCCAGAACCTGCCCTGAGAGGGAGTGTATGGGGAACATGATCCTGCCGGCAAAACGGTCAAACAGATGAGTCTCTTTATCTATTGTGAGGCCGCTCTGAACAAGATAATCCTTTTTATATCCAGCGTCCAGAGCACGTGAGGTAAGGTCGTCGCGTTTCTCGTTACTGTATCCTACTTCAAACTTTTTCAATACAGCATCACGGAATCCCCTCTCTCTGAAATAAGAGAGCCCCAGTGCTATCCCTTCACGGCCGTTAAAGAGGTTTTCATTGAACAGTTTTGAAGCATACTGTGTGACAACGAGCAGACTCTCCCTCTCATTTTGTTTCTGCAACTCCTCCGCCGTAACCTCCTTCTCCTCAAATTCAATGTGATATTTCTTGGCAAGCCATTTAAGTGCCTCAGGATATGAGAGATGCTCATGCTCCATGATGAAGTTTACTGAGTTACCGCCTTTTCCACATCCGAAGCACTTGAAAATACCTTTGGCAGGTGATACAGTAAATGAAGGGGTTTTCTCATTATGAAACGGACATAAGCCAAGATAGTTGACTCCCCTCTTTTTCAGGGAGACAAATTCCTGTACCACCTCTGTTATCTGGGCAGCATCAAAAATACGTTCTATGGTCGAATGGTCTATCACCGTTTAATAAAGACAAAAGATAAAAGTAAAAAGACAAAAGTAAAAGATAAAAGCAGAATCGTTGCATGCAACAAATCAATAATTGTTTATGCGTTTAGTCGTTTATGGATTCTGAGGAGTGAATCAACGAATCAACGAATCAACCATACATCTATCTGTTGCCAGATGATCATTTTTTTTCCCAAATGATTTTCGTGCCGAAGCCCAGTCTGTTATCTGTCAGTTTAATAAAATCAGGTTCAATGATCCATAGATTAAGGTCAGCAGCAATAGCGTAAGGGAAGCGGAGCAGATAATCTTTTCGGGCTCTTTTCAGGTCATCATCTTTTGGAGGGTATATTTTACCTGTAAACTGTACGCCTCTGATTCGTCCCACGCGGTGTGTCTCCAGTGCAATTGTTCCGGCCACCTTGTTGTTGATCATGAATTCACTTCCATGTCTGGTATTATCATTGCTTGTTACCACCAGCCATTGTTTTTCATTGTCCCATACATAGAAGCAGCTGGCGCACCAGGGTCTGTCGTTTATTGATGTTGCTATTGACAGGAGGTGATGATGTCTGAGTAGTTTCACCATCCTTTTGTGCATCTCTATTCGTTCCATCTGTAAGTTTCTGTTTGCAGCCCTGCCAGTGTCATTATACGCTCTACCACTGTCATCACAAGATCTTCTATTGTGTCAGGCTTTGAATAAAAGGAGGGAGATGCCGGACAAATTATTGCTCCTGCCCGGGTTAGCATCGTCATATTTGAAAGGTGTATGAGGTTGTAAGGTGTCTCACGTGGGACAATAATCAGGCGGCGTCGTTCTTTAAGCATCACATCGGCAGCCCGTGATATGAGGTCATCTGCCGTACCGTGTGCAATCCTTCCCACCATGCCCATTGATGCCGGACATATTATCATGGTATCGAATGATGAGGAGCCTGAAGCAAAGGGTGCATTAAAGTCGCGGTTGTCATATTGTCTCTCATTACCGGTGGCAGACCACTCTCCTCCTGTCTCATGGGCCATTATTTCAGTGGCATTTGAAGATAATACAACAGCTACTTCGGCGGGAGGATCATTAAGTGTACGAATCCTCTCCAGCAGTTTCAGGGCATATAATGATCCGCTGGCACCTGTAATGGCAATCACTATCTTTCGCTCAGGCAAGGCCATATCTCTCTTTTAATGATGTTGTAAGAAGAGCTACTCCCTCAGATGCTCCGGCATTTATGACGTTAATATTCATATGTAAAGGCACACTCACTGCAGCAGGGTCAATAAGATATTTGATGGCAGAGGAGGGGACATAGTTTAACAGACCGGCAGCAGGATAAACATTCAGTGATGTACCTATCACCAGAAAGATGTCTGCAGCCTCAACAACAGGAATAGCCTGCTCCATTTCAGGGACAGCCTCCCCAAACCAGACAATATGTGGTCTCAGTCGCGAGCCCCTGGCACACTTATCGTCCGGCCCCAGCATCTTGTAGCCTATGTCATAGATGAGTGAGGGGTCGGCTGTACTACGCGCCCTGGTAAGCTCTCCGTGGAGATGAATGACAGAGGTGCTGCCAGCCCTCTCATGAAGATTATCTATGTTCTGTGTAATTATCTTGACATCAAACCACTCTTCCAGGGCGGCAATACCCGTATGCCCTTTGTTTGGTTTTGCCAGCTCCAGCTGCCGCCGTCGTTCATTATAAAAACGGGTGACAAGTTCCGGGTCCCTGACCCATCCTGCCGGTGATGCCACATCCTCAACCCTGTGTTCCTCCCATAATCCACCGGCATCACGAAAGGTACGGATACCACTCTCTGCACTCATACCCGCGCCGGAGAGAACAACAAGGGATGGCTTAGGCACTATCATTTGTCCAATTGCTGGTTAAGTATACGTGCAATATATTTACCAAGAATATCAAACTCAATGTTCACCACTGACCCATCCTTTATCTGGTGGAAGTTGGTGACCTGATGAGTGAAGGGGATAATTGCAACTTCAAAAGATGTTGCTTTCGAATTAACCACCGTCAGACTTACACCATTTACCGATACAGAACCCTTTTCCACCGTAATATGTTCGGGACTTGAGGGAGAAAATTCAAAAAGATAATACCAGCTTCCTTCAGCTTCCCTGACAGATCTGCATGTGGCAGTTAAATCAACATGACCCTGAACCATATGGCCGTCAAGTCTGGCATCCAACCTTGTGCTTCGTTCAAGATTGACCTTGTCTCCCGGCTTCAGTAGCCCCAGGTTTGTCTTATCAAGAGTCTCACGTATTGCTGTAACTGTATAGGTGTCATCTTTTATATCAACAACGGTGAGACATACACCGTTGTGAGATATGCTCTGATCTATTTTAAGCTCGTTGGTGAACGAACACTTCATGGTAATATGAAGATTATCCTTTTCCTGCCTCAGTGATACCACCGGCGCTGCTTCTTCTACAATTCCTGAAAACATAGCTGTAATATTAATTCAGATCAAAGATATTAAAAATGGACCTATATCAATAGCCGCTTTACCCTATCAAATCACCACTTTTTTCAGTTTTCCCTCAATAAAGATCAATTCACCTTAAAAAATTTCCTGTTCACCGAAAAAAAAGTATTCAGGTATGTTTTTTGTTTTCTATTTTTGCAGTGGTCAGTTTTTAGTGATATGAAAGTTTTAACAAGGAGACGAATATTCGTTAACCTGGTTGTCGCTGCTATAATTAGTCTGCTGATGACCTTTCCTATGATATTTGATATTATGGGCTTCGGTCCTGTTGGTCTCAACAGGAACTATCAACATAATCCTTTCAGGTTGTCAGACCTGGTAACAGTCTTGAAGTCATTCTTATTCTTCCTGACAATGATATTTGGCCTTATGGTCATATATACTCATAGCAGTCATCTATTGACATGGACAAAAAAGATTTTTCTGGCTCTTTTATTTGCGGTTCTGTGTTATCTCATCTCTCCGGTAATATATCAGCCATTCAAGCCGAAGGATGAGATGCGTGAAGCGATGGATGAACCCATCAGGAGGGAGATTAAAAATCCGCCACCCGAATTTGAGATCAGGAGAGGGCCGGAGCCGAGACGATGGCTTGAGGTACGCCGTATCATTGAGTTTTCGTTTATCCTGGCTCTTACCGGATTAATTGGCAAGATCTTTGAATTGACCCAACAGAGAGAGATAATAAAGCTGGAGAATGAGAAGCTGAGGGCAGAGAATCTGCAGAGTCAGTATAACATACTGGTTAATCAGGTTAATCCACATTTCTTTTTTAACTCTATGAATTCGCTCTCTGCACTGGTCAGAGAGGGGAAGACCGATGGAGCTCTTAGATACATCAGCGAGTTGTCAAATCTTTACCGTAATGTACTTCATAACTCAGGAAAGGATCTGGTGACTCTTGATGAAGAGCTGAAGTCACTCTCAGGGATATGTTATATGTTTCTTGTGCGGTATGAAGGGAAGCTGTTCTTTAATATAAATGTAGACGAGTCACTTCTGAACAGGAAGCTGCCGCTTTTTTCACTTCAGCCTCTGGTTGAGAATGCGGTAAAACATAACACAATAACTGAGAAGGATCCGCTGACAGTGACAATATGCAGTAACGAAGACGGAACATTGAGTGTAAGGAACAGGATCATAAAACGAAAGGAGCAGATTGAAAAGTCAGGGACAGGACTTGTAAACCTGGCTTCACGATTCAGACTGATGACAGACAAGGAGATAATCATTGAGAATGATGGTAAAGAGTTCTGTGTGACTCTGCCATTGATAAACGGCAAAGAAGATGAAAATACTAATAGTTGAGGATGAGACAGCTGCCGCACGTAACCTGAAGACACTTATCAGGGCGGAGATCCCTTCGGTGGATGAGATGATTGTCCTGGAGAGCATAACAGAGACAGTTGAGTGGCTCAGAAATAATGAACCACCTTCAGTTATTTTCATGGATATACATCTGGCTGATGGTGATGCCTTCAGCATCTTCGAGCAGACAGATGTCACATCACCGGTGATATTCACCACAGCATATGATAAATATGCTCTTGAGGCTTTTCATGTCAACAGCGTTGATTATCTGTTAAAGCCTATACAGTCAGCAGACCTTCATCGTGCAATAGAGAAGATGAAGAGGCTCTCTGGTCAGGAGAAGGAAGAGTACATAAAACGGGCAGCAGGATCGATGCGCAGGACAGTAATGAATTTTCTAATACCTGTTCGTGACAAGATAATGCCATTGCCTGTTGAGGATATAGCTTTCTGCCACACCGAGGGCGACAAGGTAAGTGCTTTCACCCTTGAGGGCAAACGTTATCCTCTTGACAGGAGTCTCGATAATCTCTCGGCAATGTTATCAGAGCATGACTTTTTCAGGGCCAACCGGCAATTCATCATATCCCGGAAGACAATACAGGATCTCTCGGTATGGTATGGTAACAGGCTTCTGGTAAATATTTCTGTTGAGCCACCTGAAAAGATAATAATAAGCAAGACTAAAACGCCTGAGTTTAAACGATGGCTGACAGGGTCACAGTCAGAATAAGGATACTGTGACAGATAAGAAGTAAAAAAAGAATAAATATAAAAATACTATGATACGATGTATTGCAATAGATAAGGATGAGGAAGCGTTGGCTGAACTGAAGTCGCTTATTGAGAAAGTGCCCTTCCTTACTCTTCTCGATACTTTCAGCAACCCGCTTGAAGCAAATAGTCTTCTTGCCCGCCGTAGTGCTGACCTGATATTTGCTGACCCTGATATGGATGTAATTAATGGTATAGACTTTATTAAAAGTCTTAATTACAGTCCGCTGGTGGTCTTTATAACCCGTAACCGCGATTATGCGGTTGAGGCATATAATGCAGGTGTCCTTGATTATATCCTCAAGCCGCTTTCAATTGAACGATTAATAAGAGCTGCAACAAAGGCTTATGAGTTGCTGATACCCGATGATACCCGAAGCAGGGTGAGTGGGACGCTGACAGAGAACAACAGGTATCTTTTCATGAAGGTTGATAACCGCATGCAGCGTTTCAGCACAGAGGAGATATTGTTTATTGAGGGGTGCAATGATTATGTAAGGATATATATGACAGGGTCTAAACCAGCCCTTGCATCAATGAACA